>JBCDCO010000021.1:0-35767 GCA_039181635.1 Cyanobacteria bacterium P01_G01_bin.19
GCCTTAAAATAACTCGATTGAGCCAGATAAACCTGACCCATTCCCGCTAATACTTCAGGATTATTAGAACTCAATCTGGCTGCCTCCTGATATTCTGCCAAAGCTTCATCTAGCTTCTCTTGCTGGTACAGAGCATCGCCAGTTTTTAAATAAATTGAGTAATTGCGCGGATTATTTTTTTTGGCTATTTCTAATGTTTGTAAGCCTGCCTCTAGATCTCCTCGATCGATTAAAACATTAGCTAATTCTATTTGCAGCTCTGCTAAATCGGGATATTTTTGAATGACTGGTCGCAGAAAGTTAATTGCCTGTTGGTAACGCTTTTGTTCGATTAAAATACGCGATATGATCTGATACGCTTCTTCGTTTTCGGGATCTAAAGCGACGACAACCCTATATGCCGCAATTGCCTGGTCATATTTTTTAGCTCGCAGCAACACGACCCCCAAACCGATATGGTTTTGAATGTTTAAAGGCTCTAGAGCGATCGCTCTTTCATAAGCTTGAGCGGCAAGAAGATTTTCGCCACTTTTTCCCAAGCTATAGCCTAAAGCATAATAAAGTTTGGGATTGTTGGGGGTCAATGCGATCGCCTGTTCGTAGGCTTCGATAGCTGCATCATAGTCTTCTTTGAGAATTTGCACGTAGCCTATGCCCGAAAAAATCTTCGGATTTACTTGATCCAAAGCTGCAGCCTGTTGGTAAGTCGCTAATGCCTTGTCGTAATCTTTTGCCTGTACGTATTGTCTGCCTCTTATGAGTAAATTGTTTAGCTCTAATCGATTGCTTTGAGCGACCTCAAAACTATTTTCTGTTGCCGAAACAACAGAACAAGTAGCTGTCGAAGTCAAAAAAATCAAAGACATCAGACTTAAAGATCTCAAAAACATAAAGTTGTATGATTAACAATCGATGGTTAGATAGTAGTTGCTATTATAATTTCGGCTATCGATATAGCAAGTTCGACCGATAACTAAAACCCATAAATTTATTTATTGAGAAAATCATCGAGACGATCTCAAAGCCAATTACCTAATAGTACATAAGAAGCCCAATAAAAAGGATGTCGATACTTCTCACTGTGTAGTAAAGATAGTTGGGCTTGGCGTACTGCTTCAGCTTTAGTTAAATGCCTGTTGGATAGCTTTTGATAAAAGTCTCCCATCAATTTACTGGTAGCTAGGTCGTTTACCGACCATAAAGTAGCTAGGGTGCTCCTTGCCCCTGCTCTGACTGCAATTCCTGCCAAGCCTAGAGCAGCCCGACTGTCCCCAGTTGCTGTTTCACAAGCACTCAAAACTAAAAGCTCGATTGTTTTCGTGCGATCAAAACTTCTGGTTTGCAAAATATTATCTAGCCGATCGATATCCAGGCGATCGTCCCAGGTTAGCAAAAAAGTATCTTCTAATGAAGAGCTAAACTGTCCGTGAGTGGCAATATGAACTATTGGATAATCGGAGGATTGGATTTTTTGTTTGAGGATTTCTCCAGTGAAGTCGCGATCCATCAAGGTGATTCCCTTAACAGTCGAGCGAATTTTGTCTAGCTCTGCATTAACATGATTTAGTGGAGAAAAACCTTGTTTGCTTTCGGTCAATCCCGCAGCAATTGTTTTTAAGTTCATCTGCTTGATAGAGCGAGGAGACAATAATTGTAGACCAGGAGTTAGGGCGACATTATAGTTCTCGATTAGGTATCTTTGACCATCGTATAAAGCTCCGAAGGGAACATTGCGCAAAGAGCCATCGGGAACAAATACAAGAGTTGTAATTTTGTTTTGAATTAAATATTGCGACACGGGACGGATCAATAAATCGTATAGCTTACTACCCGAATCATAAAAATTACGACGGCTGCGAATTACAATATTTTGACGAAATTCTGTGACGATTTTGTCCAAATCCTGTTGCTTTATATCAACTGTGTGGTGCTGTAATGGATGTTGGGGCAGGCTGACAATAACTTCCAAGCGATCGCCTAAAATAATGGGATAAATTACAGCAGCCTGGCGATCCACATCCTCAATACTAGTAATCTGAGCGTCCAAACAAGCTTCTCTAAAGAAATTATTTAATTCTGCCAACTGCAGCGACTCTATAACTTCTCTTCCTCTTTCTAGATTGACTTGACTTACTGTTCCCGTCGAATCTGGATTTAGTAGCAGACTAACTAGCTCTCGATAAACAGGCTCGACTCCTTCGCGAAATGAATATTGAATTTCTGGATCGATCGCGACTAAATCTTGACTCAAAGATTTTAATAAATCTACAGCACGAGAGTAGTGAGCGATCGCTCGAGATTTTTCTCCCAATGCTCGATCAATTCTCCCTGACTGCCATTGCCAGAGATAGACAATTTCTGGTGCATTAAGTTTTTGACCGAGAATCAAAGCTTTTTGGGTATGCTTTTGCGCCTGCTGCCAGTTTTCTAGCTTTTCTTCAATCTGTCCTCGCAGTCCCCAACTGTAGGATTGAGCCTTGGGATAATCAATTGCTTTTGCCCGTTCGATGGTTGCGTGCAAAAATTCATCGATAGCCGATAGCTTAGTAATACTTTCTCTATTTGTTTTCCTCGAACCCTGTTGAAGTTCATGCAATTTTAGTAGGGCATTAGCAAAGTTAACCCTGCGGTCGATATTTACCCTGTTATCGGGTAAGGGTTCTAGTTGTGTGGCGATTGATAAAATCAGCTTTTTGCTTTCCTGCCATTGAGGGGTATCCAGCAACAGATTGACTATTGTCAAATTTATCTCCAGAGGCAAATCTCTGTTCTTGCAGCTAGGATAGCGATCGCAAGTATTTAAAGCTCTGTGGTAAATTGCTAAAGCTTTTTGCGGGTCGCTATTTTTATAGCTGTTGCCCAACTCTATCAGAGTTTTACTCTCTTCTGTTCGATCGTCCAAATTAGCAATCACCTGAAGGCTATTCTCCAACACTTGCTGCGATCGCTCTACTCGACCAGTCAGACGCAGAATATTTCCATAACTTCTCAACCCTGTAACTTTAATCAAAGAATCTGGCTGCTGGATTAGGCTGGTCTCCACTTTAGCCAAGGTATTAACCGCTCTACGATAAAGTCCCAATTCCTTGAAAGCACTAGCCTGATTGATCGAGGTTCTAATTACTCCCCGCTCGTCTGCCGCTAATTGATAATTAACTTTGGCTTTTTCCCAAGACGCGATCGCCTGCTCTGTGTATCCCTGATTTAACTCCAAAATTCCCCGATTATTGTGAGTTTGAGCCAGCACGGGGATCTTTACTTCAGGAGGACTATTGGTTTCCTCACCTATTATCTTTAAGCTTTGAGCGATGCTACTTGTCGCCCGATCCCAGTCATTGAGTTGATTGTAAGCCAATGCTAAATTACTCAGAACTCGTCCTTGACTCAAGCTGTCTTGATATTTTACATAGATTTGCTCTGCCTGTTGCCACAAATCAATTGCTCGGTCGAACTGAGCCATGGAATAATGGCGTTTTCCCTGTTTTTCCAACTCCGCAGCATCTTCAATACCATTAGCAATATCGATGGGAACTTCCGTAGCCGATACAGCAGGCATTCTATATATATTCGGACACCAGGCGATCGATAGTCCTAGAAAGGCAAAAACCAACCAAAGCACAAAGCGCTGTCTGAATTTGGAGAGCATAGCAAAAAATAGAGATAAAAAAGCCAAGACCATCGACTTAGTTTGCCCAATTTTTAAATCAATCTAACCTCAATGGTTAAAGCAATCGATGACGAAAATTATTTCAATTTGCATCTTTCCTCATAGATATACGCTTGTATTTTTATAGTGTCAATTAAAAAAGTGACATCAGACAAATCCTAAAGCGACTTTGGAGGCTTTATGTTTGAGATCGGATCGACAAGATTTTTGAGGTATTAACAGCTTGAGGTCAAAAACTTATGGATTATCAATACAGAAAAAGAAGAGTTCCTCGCCAGCCCCACCGCGAATTTAGGATCGGTAATGGACGTATTAGCGGATATGGTTCTCTGTTTCTTGGCGGCATGAGTTTGGCAGCTGTTTTTGCCTATCGATATCCTTCCTACTTGACCACGACTCAGCTCAGGGCGGCTTATGATGCGGAGTTTTTGCAAATCGTCCTTAAATATGGAATGTGGTTTTCTTTGTTTCTCGGCGCGATTACTTTTCTAATTGATCGCCAAAAACGACTGGGGATGGCAGGCATTGTTTTGACCCTAATTGCGTTTGCTTTGGGCGGTTATAGTCTGCCGATTGGATCTGTCGAACCACAACCTCTAGCATTGGGCGTAGACTGGCTCATTCTCGCTTTCTTAGGTTCGACGTCTATATTTCCCTATTAGAAAAAATCTTTCCCAAATACAAACAACAGCTAATTTTAAGAGACGAATGGGGATTAGATTTCTTTTATTTTTGTCTCAATCATTTATTGATATCAGCAGTATTGTTGGTAGGTAATTTTCTCGTCTCCCAGTCCCAGTGGATAATGAATCACAGTCTTCACAGTTTTATCCAATCTCTACCTCTGGCAATTCAAATTTTGATTCTCTTGATGTGTGCCGATTTTGTTTTGTACTGGGAACACCGCATTTTTCACGATATCCCTCGGCTTTGGCCTTTTCATGCCGTACACCATTCCGTTGAGACTTTAGACTGGTTGGCTGGATCGCGCTCTCATATCAGCCAAGTATTTATTGAAAGAAGCTTAGTCATGGTGTCACTTTACTTTGTAGGAGCAAGCAAATCAGCATTAGATATTTACGTCACCATCGCCGCGCTGCAGGCAATTGTGATTCACTGCAATCTTGGTTTTGACTGGGGAATACTAAAATATTTGATTGTGACACCTCAATATCATCATTGGCATCATAGTTCGGAAAAACCTGCGATCGATACTAATTATGCAGCACATACACCAATATTTGATCGCCTGTTTAATACTTATCATCTGCCAGCCAAACATTGGCCTGCGGAATATGGTACTACCAAAAGATTGCCCAGAAATTTTGTCGGGCAGTTGTTGTATCCTTTTGTGGGCTATAAGAAATAACTGTAGTTCTTTTACCAAATAGGCTGATAGTCATCGGCAGTAAGTTGCCATTGACGACCAAAAACATGAACTTTGTTCGTAGAGCCATTGCGATCTACTAATTTCCCCTCGATATAACTCCATGCCAGCAAACTACCTTCTAAGTTTAAAATCTCTATTCCCTGTTGTCTTAACTTGCTAGCATATTTGCCACTGCGATAACCAATGGTGCAGTATGCAACTATGATCGCATTGCTGTCTTCGTACTGCTCTAAATTTGCTTCAAACTCCTCTGAAGTTATCGCACCAGGAATTATAGAAACTTCTCGTTCTTTGGGCGATCGCACGTCTACCAAAATAATATTTTGATTCTGCTGCTGTAGCTGCTGCAGTTTCTGTACTGTAATTCCCTTAACCTGAGGAAATTCTCGCGCATATTCTCGATACATGGCTATAATTTGCGATCGCTTGCTGGCTGCCGATTGTGCTGTAATGTTTGGCTGAAAGCCAAATACACTCAGGGAGATAGCAATTCCAGCCACGACTATTAAATGCTGTCTCAAAAACAACTTGAATCTAGCCTCAGACGCCTGCTTAGAAACTATGTATATCTTCTTATTCATGGAGCGATCAAAAATTAATATTTACGGTGTTGCTGGATCGAGGTATAAATCTATTGCTTCAATAATTAAACCGATTGATCGAGAAACTAACAATTAATAGCTAATAACTAATGACTAATAACTAATAACTACGAACAGACTACTTGTCGTTTTCACACCCAAAATTAGCAACGCCCTATTCACCATTGAGTCTTATCGATAAACAGTTGGGTTGCATCTTGGCTTTTTAGTGGTTTGGCATAAAAATAGCCTTGAGCGTATTCACAGTTGAAGCTGGCTAAAATCTCTCTTTCTTCTTCGGTTTCGATACCTTCGGCAATTACATCCATGCCTAGCTTATGAGCCAGAATCACGATTGTATTAACGATCTCGATATTCTTACTTCCCTGACTCATATTGCTGACAAAAGAGCGATCTATCTTTAATGTGTCCGTAGGGAAACGGTGCAAATAACTAAATGAAGAAAATCCCGTGCCAAAATCATCCATGCTAATTTTGAGGTTTAATTCCTTTAACTGATTGAGCAAAATAATTGTGTTCTCTACATCATCCATCACCATACTTTCTGTAATTTCTAATTTAAGATTAGCTGGATTTAGTTCGGTTAAGATGAGAGTTTCCTGAATTTGGGCTAATAGATCGGGTTGAGCGAATTGTCTGCTAGAAAGATTGACGCTCATAACTACGTTTTCCGCGTCGGCATACTGAGTTCGCCACGTTTGCATTTGACGACAGGCAGTTTCTAAAATCCATTTTCCCATCGGTACGATTAAGCCCGTCTCTTCTGCTATGGGAATAAAGTCGCCAGGAGAAATAAACCCTCTTGTGGGAGAAATCCATCTGACTAGAGCTTCAAAACCAGCTATCTTACCCGTGGTAAAAGAAACGATTGGTTGATAGTAAAGTTCAAATTCTTTGTTATCGATCGCCTGATTCAAATCTGCCTCTAGCTGTAGTCTTTTTAAAGCCTGCTCGTGCATTTTGGTGGCAAATACCTGATGCTGGTTTTTGCCCGATACTTTTGCTTTGTACATGGCAGTATGAGAAGCCTGGAGTAGCTCTTCTGGCTGAAAATTCTCTCCCAAACGATTGAGAGCCAAGCCAATGCTGGCAGAAGTAAAAATTTCCTGCTCTTTTAACTGAAAAGGAATTGATAATTTTTGGTTCAAAAGATCGGCAACCATAATTGCTTCTGCTGCCGTGTCATCGATGATTCTAAAGGCGATCGCAAACTCGTCTGCGCCTACTCTGGCTACAATTGCTTTAGAGCTGATGTTGTCCTGTAAACGTTGAGTCGTTTCGGTCAAAATGTGATCGCCTGCTTGATATCCCAAACCATCATTGATTAGCTTGAATCGATCCAAATCCAAACAGATGACAGCGATAAATCCTTGCGTCTTAAAACGATTGCGCTGCTTTAATTCTTTAAGCTGTTTGGTAAATAAAGTTCGATTTGGCAATCCTGTCAAAGAATCATAAAACAGGTTGTACAGGGACTTATAACCCAAAACGCTAGCGATCGCTATGGACAAGCTAATTGCGGCAGGTGCAAAAGGTATCCATCCTGCAAAAGCAAAGGCAACAAAACAAATTCCCCACAGGCTAGAAATACCCATAATTCCTACTAACGTTATCGATAGAGGGTGTTTGATCTTCCAAGCAATTGTTGCTCCAACCAATGTCCACGTCCAAATCCACAACGCTTCGACCCATTCAGACCAAAACCAAATTAGCGGCTCGTTATCTAGCGTTACCCTCAGAATTTGGCTTACCATTTGAGCATGAGCCATCACCCCTGGCATAAAGGTTTGTGAACCTCTATAAGGTGTAGGAACAATGTCTTTGATGCTAGGCGCGCTAGTACCTATTAAGACAATTTTATTTTCAATTAGACTAGGATCTACTTTTCCTGTAAGTACGTCAGTCAGGGTTACTGTCTTGGCTATGCGAGGAGAACGATAGTCGATCAGAATTTGTTTTCCCGCTGTTTCAGAAGCCTCTAGCTGATATCCTCCAGAATTAGCATTTAGATCGGGAAAGATTGTGTCGCCGATTCGAACAAAGTTTTCATGAGCCTCAAACTTCAAATCATTTTCTGCCAAATACTTTAGACTCAAGCGCAGGGAAAAAGAATACATCTGCTCGTCTTCTCCCTCGCCAAATTGAACATACATTAAATTACGCCGCAGCACATCATCTTCAACATCTACAACTATGTCATTAAAGCCGATTTGCTCTTTTTTCATTCCAGGGGGTGCAGCGACGCTGTTGTTGCCATTGCCAATTAGTTGGATCGCAACTACGTTATCTTGCTGCAGTTCTTGCCTGAGTTCTGCTGTTCCTGGTGCATATGGTAATTCGCGGTATAAATCGAAACCAATTACTTTTGGCTGATGTTTCTGCAACTTTCTCAGCACTTGAGCGATCGTTTTGTCTGCAATCGGCCAGCTATTTTGAGTTTCAATGTCTTTCTCGGTGATTTCTACTACTAGTAATCTTGGATCTATTTCATTTTTATTATGTAAATTGACCATCCAATCGTAGACTAGTAACTCTAAGATTTGTAGCCCTCCAATTTTTCTAATACCTAATACAACAGTCGTAATAAGAAAGGTCAAAACTACTAAAGATAATGTATATTTTCTGACTCTTTTTTTGACTTGCTCGATGTATGTGTATTTATATGTATTTTGACTATTTGAAGATCTCATAATAATTACTGTATCCGTGCTTACTTTACGGGTGATATAGACTGAGCAAAAACACGTATTTTAAGATAAAGATATTTGAAGGCGGTATTTATTTGGTTTTGCCACAAACCTATGCATAAGTATAGTTTCATTTTGCTCTGGTGGACATCTAACATAAAATAAGACTAGTATATTTAATATGATTACTGTCTTATTTTACCGCCATTAAATAACAAAGTTTTAAAAAATGTACTCAAAGAAAATAGCTGCAATTTTTAGTTTTATAGCCGCAATAAATGCAATTACCATTGGCTTTTGTTTTACAGCTAATGCTGAAAAAATAAGCCAAGATAATGTTGATTCTGACTATGGTTTACCAACTCATCGTCGAGATGGAGGTAGCAGAAGTGCTAATAGTTGTATTAGCAGTAATGACAGCAAAAACTTAGTAGCATTAATTCCCGAAACAACTGTCGGAATGAACGCTTCTACTTCTCCTAAATTATTTTTCTACGTTCCTAAAGTACAAAAGCAAAAAACCCTCGAATTTGTACTGCGAAACGAACAAGACGAATTAATATACGAAGCTTTTCTGACAACAGAAGGAGAAGGAATTATGAGCGTGGATATCCCTGCTGATGTTAATGCTGACCAAGCAGATCTAGATGCTAATTATCACTGGTATCTCTCCATGATCTGTAATTCTCAGCAGCGATCGCGAGATATTGTCGTGGAAGGATGGATGCGTCAGTCAAACATCAACACAGTTCGACAGAAGCAATTAAATAATGCGGATCTAATCACTCAAGCTGAAATTTACCAACAGGATGGTTATTGGTTTGATGCATTGTCTACTTTAGCACTAGCAGGCGATCGCCAATCTGAAATAGAAGAACCAATAGTTAAAGCAAAGTGGTTCGATCTATTAGAATCAGTGGGCTTAGAAGAGTTGGCAGAAGAACCCTTCGTTGAGAGCGAACTAGTAAGGTCTTCAATCGTCAAGTAATCAAAATATTATCTGCTTCAAGATTTTGAGACTTGAAAGTAGTAAGCTAATGATTTGGTTTGGATGGCAATAAAGAACGCCAAAAGAACCTGGGTAAAGACAACATTCTGCGCCAGCGCCATGGTTCTTGGTAGAGCCGATAAGACCACTCTAGATTATTGTTTCTCAACCATTTAGGTGCGCGCAACTTATTTCCCGCCCAAATATCAAAACTTCCCCCAACGCCTACCCAAATAGAGTTAGGGCATAAATGGCGATTTTCTTCGATCCACAGCTCTTGTCTGGGTACGCCTATGCCGACAAAAATAATTTGCGGCTGCTTCTGCTTCAAAGTTTTTTTCCACTCAATCTCTTCTTCTCCAGAAATATATCCATCCTGACTCAAAATATTGAGACTAGAAAATTTTTGCTGCCAATTTGCAACAGCCTTGACGGCTGTTTCAGGGGTTCCCCCAAAAAAGCAAATTAGGCTATCTCGACCGCTTTTGCCAATTTCTGTAATCAAAGATTCGGCTAATTCAATGCCAGGACAACGTTGCTGTTTGACCCCACGCAAACGCATGTAGATCACTACCCCCGAACCATCAGGAATAACCAAGTCGGCGGCATCGATCGCTCGATATAGATCGGGATTTTGCTCTGCCATCATTGTCATCTCAGCATTTAAGGTAACTACATGAGTACCGAGATGTTGATCGAGCCTAGACAGTAACCACTCTGAATAATTATTGAGAAGATGAACGTAAAGACTCAGAATTGGAAAAGTTTGGGGTGCAGATGAATGATTGTCTTCAGTTAGCATACGGTTTAATTCTGGCTGTTTTGTGGATAACCACATGACATCAGCCTAACTCAACTTGACGGCTGTTCCTGTAGCGGTGATTAAAAGCAAGACTCCTTTACTATCTACGCTGATAGTACCCGTGTCGATTTCGATGCCAATAACGGCATCTGCGTTTAATTTTTGAGCGCGCTGTTTGAGCTCTTCGATCGCCTTTTGTTGACCTTTTTCAAATACTTTCTCGTAACTGCCAGTACGCCCGCCAAAAGTGTCTCGAATTCCAGCAAAAAAGTCTTTGAATGCATTTGTCCCATACACTACTTCAGCAGTAACTATTCCTAAATAAGTGTCAATCGACTGATTCTGTATTGTATCGGTAGTAGTGACTAGCATCTAAAATAGTGGATACGGTTATTAACTGTCTGCAAATATTTTATCAGCTTTTCAAATTTGCTCGAGATGATTCGGCTTTCCATGTCTCAAACAAATGATAAAGTCTGGAGATACGGTAAGAATAAGGGGCAATTACTCAAGACAGGTGGAACTTTAAATGTTTGATCGACTCTAATTATAGATAAGATTCGACAGTTACTCATGTTTTTTTGCCCATGCTAGCCCATCCACATCTAAACCCTTCTCTTTGCGATCGCTTCCAAGGAATTTGGTTGGGAAGCCTGACGGCAGCATCTTTATACGCCAATCTAGATGATTTAGAATGGCTTAAAATTAGGCATAGAATAGCCCAGAGTATCCTTGGAGAGGGACAGCTAAATGATGTCATATCAACAATTAGCGAGTGCGATCTAGCTCATTCCGAGGCAAGAGATAAAAGCTCAGCATCGACTGTTAAAGTCAATACGGTCGAAGACTACTGTCAGATGATTTCTTGGTTTTTACCCTTACTCTTGGCTCAGAGCGATCGACAAGACACCGAGCAAGTTTATACAGAAATTCTCAGTCGAGTCGGCTTTGACTCGGTTAAGACGGAAGAGATCGGGCAAGACATGAGGACTTGGCACTATTTAATTGATTTAACTTTAAATAATCGATTTGAACTAGAAAAACTCCCATTAGAAGGAATTATAGAAACAATATTGACTGGTAAAGAATTAATAACTCCTGGTTTGATTCCCAAGCTACAAATAGTAAGTCAGTCATGGAAGCAAGGCTTAGGCATAGAACAGATAGTCAATCGACTAACCCAAAGAGAAAAGACAGAGAGTGACCGTCAAACATCTAATATCAAAGCTTTAAGAGAAGACTTTGCTACTGTTGTCGCTTTATCTTTTTATTGTTTTGCTTCTACCATGCAAAATTTTGAAATTTCGGTCAGACGAGCATCTCAAATCAGGCGAAACTTATCCGCGTCTACTGTGTTGCTGACAGGGTCTCTTTCAGGATCGTATAATGGTGCGGTGGGGATACCAAAAAGCTGGAGCGACACCCTTATCGGTAGTCAGCCTTATCAGCAGGCACAGATCTTAGTCCTAAAAATATTTCAATTCTGGTCGGGAGTTCACAATTTAGACGATTCAAATTTATTGGATAGATTAGAAGCCAATGCTATTGCTTTACCTGGCACGTTTCAATATCGCCAAAATCTCAAGATTATTTCTCAAAAATCTGGTTTGAGTTAAAGTAGTCGGTTGTGTAGTTCACTCTAGCTTAAAAGCAGGCGACCGCCAGACTTAAACTAGCTACATAATAAACCTGCTCGGCTTGGGTAAATTGCCAAATCAAATCTAAACTTTTTATTAAAAAAGCCAAGAGCATAGCAGGTTTCATTCTCAATGGTGGAATCATTGTTAGAGAACAATATGACGAACGGTGAAATGCTTACTTCCATATTCTTTTGCGATCGAATAACAGCACCCAAAATAGTTGTCTTGCCAAAATCAAATTCGGCAAATAAAATTTCGCGTGCGAGAGTTGATACATCAGTTGACTGCATTTAAATAGCGTGTTGTTATAGCTCCCAAGAGCCCTCACATATGATGAAAAGCTGGCATTCACTAAGACAATATTTTGAGGGGTGGCAAGAGAAGTACTTGCACCGCAATATTTTCTGGTGGAACAAAAAGAAAAGCAACAAGCCCATCAAACATTCTGGTTTTATTTCAGTAAGACAAAAACTGAGAAGAAATCGCCAGGATCTCTGGAGGGACTGTCTTGTCATGTTGTTGTTGAGTATTATGGCTATTACCAGCGTTGTAGGATATCGTTTTTACAATCAACCACAGTTGACTGTAGGCAAAATTTCACCTCTGACGATTAAAGCACCCTATTCAGGAAAATTTGAAGACAGTAAAACTACCATTGAAAAACGCAAAGAAATTCAAACAGGCATCGTTCCTATACTCAAGCAAGATGAAGCTCTGACTCGGGAAATACAAAATCAGTTGAGCGTGTATCTAAACAGCATAGATGAACTGCGAAAGCTGACCGAACCTTTTCCCTTCTTCGATTCTAAAGTTATTTCGCTTTCGAGTCAGCAATATATTCGTTATTGTCCCGAAGAGGAATTTAAAGCTGTTTTGGCTTCTGTGGTGCAGAATTTTCGCGCGAAATCTGAGGAAGGCGAAAATAGCCTACCCCTAGAAAAAAGACCAGATTTCAACGTCAGCCTGCAAAAAGTTGCTTCGGAATTGCTAGCGTATCGAGAACAAACTTCTGAAGCAGAATTTAATACTCTAATTGCTCAAATTACCTTAACTCGCTATCGCTATTCTCAGGCTTGGAAGAAATTAGCCCAAAAGAAAATCGCCCGCTTAGACGACAAAGAAATTGTTATTCTGCTCGATTTGACCGAAAAGAATTGGAAAGCAACCAAAAATGCAGTCTCCCTCGCAATGGAGCGTATTTTAACTCAGGGAATTCCTCTGGGAATGCCCTCAAATCTTTTAGAACAAGCAGTTTCAGCCCAGCTCAATCCTGACATTCCTGAAAGTACCGAACTATTGGCTCACAATCTTCTATTAGAAATACTCGAGCCTAACTTGGAAGAAGATAAAGACGCTACTAGAAATATTGCTGAAAAAGCAGCAATGGCGATCAACACCGTAATTGTAGAAATCGAGCAAGGAGAGGTAATTGTAGAAGAAGGTGCCAGAATAACTCAGGCTGATTTTGTTCTACTAGATGGTTTCAGATTGAGTCAAAGAGGAGTCAACTGGGACGGACTGAGACTATGTGCTGCCTTCGTCAGTTTTATCGTCGGAATTTTCTTGATTGTCCAAAGAAAAGTCTATGCATCAATTCGCAATCGTGACTATATATTGCTGTGCTTGCTCAGTTTGAGTGCGCCCTTGTTAAGCGTATTTGATTTTCCTCATACTAGTCTGTCCGCTATTGGCTTGCTGGTAAGCAGTTTTTACAGTCCTGTACTAGCAGTGTGCCAGGTTATTTTGGTGATGGCACTGGTAATGTTTAGCAATCAAGCCATACTTTCCTATCATTTGCTAGCTGGCTGTGGAGGCGGCTTAATCGCTGCTATTTTCGCGGGTAGATTGAGGTCGCGGGAGGAAATCGCGAGATTGGGAATTATGGTCGGACTAACTCAGGCAATAGTATATTTAATCGGTAATTTGATTGCTAGTGCTACTCCTGGTACCGTTTGGTCGGCGATTTTGCCCGATGCTACTATATGTGGTTTGTTTGGCGTGGCTTGGAGCGTAGTTGCTATTGGTCTTTCTCCTTATTTGGAAAGATTTTTCGATCTAATTACCCCAATTCGTCTAGCAGAGCTATCTAATCCTAATTTGCCTCTCTTGAAAAGATTGGCAACAGAAGCTCCTGGAACATTTCAACACACGATGTTTGTCGCATCTTTAGCCGAGGCTGCTGCTAGGGAATTAAACTGTAATGTGGAATTAGTCAGAGCTGGTACTCTGTATCACGACGTGGGTAAAATGCACGATCCCTTGGGATTTATTGAAAATCAAATGGGGGGTCCTAATAAACACGATGAGATTGACGATCCTTGGATTAGCGCAGAAATAATTAAAAAGCATGTCGATGAAGGATTAATCATGGCTCGTAAATACGGACTACCCAAAGCAATTCGTGATTTTATTCCAGAACATCAAGGAACCCTATTGATTGCTTATTTTTACTATCAAGCCAAGCAAAAAGCCGAACAAGATGGAACTACCATCTTAGAGTCGGATTTTCGCTACATGGGTCCAATTCCCCAGTCAAAAGAAGCAGGAATTATGATGCTAGCTGATGGCTGTGAAGCGGCTTTGAGATCCCTAAAGGATGCCACTCACAAGCAGGCTTTGGCTACAGTAAAAAAGATTTTCAAGTCTCGCTGGCAGGATGGTCAACTTCTCGATAGCGGGCTGAGCTATGATGAGCTACCAGTTATTGCCGAAGTTTTTGTTCGAGTCTGGGAACAGTTTAATCACAAGCGTATTGCTTATCCTAAGGGTGCTTTGGACATTAATACGCAAAACAAATAATTGGTTTTTAAGTCTGAAAGTAAAGAGGTATTGACTTTGCTTGAGATGGTAAAAATATATTAGCGATCGCTTGAGGTGCGAGTCACAAAATGTCAAAACAAGAAGCCTACTATAATCAGGCTAGAGCAAGTCTGCAACAAGCCATTTCTTGGTACTCTGGTTTTCGTCGTCACGGAAATTCCCCTCCAAGCGATCGCCTACAGCATAGCGTCAAACAGGATTTACAGTCTCTTCAAGGGGCGTTAGATAGGCTTGATCGCCAAGCCATTAGAATTAGTACCTTTGGTTTGGTTAGCTGTGGAAAATCATCTCTGATCAATGCACTGTTGGAAGAAGAAGCTGTAGCAACAGGTGCTCTTCATGGAGTGACGACTTCTTTGTCTGTTTTGCAGTGGAACCCCTTTCCTGAGGAAGGTTTGAGCGTAGAATTAATCGATACTCCTGGATTGGATGAAGTTGAGGGAGAAGCCAGGGCTAATATTGCGCGCGAGATAGCGCAAAAATCCGATCTGATTTTGTTTGTGGTGGCTGGAGACATTACTCGTACGGAATACGAAGCCTTACGGCAGCTAAGACGGACGCAAAAACCTTTGATCTTGGTTTTCAACAAGGTAGATCTCTATCCCGATCTAGATCGTCAAAAAATTTATCGTCAGCTACAGGAGTTAAACTCTGCCAACAGGAGCCATGAAAGCTTGAGCGAGATTATTTCCACTCAAGAAATTGTGATGGTTGCTGCCAAACCTCAACCTATTCAGGTAAGAATAGAATCAGCCGACGGTAGCATCGAGAATATTTGGGAGTATCCCGAACCTGAGATTGAAGAATTACGCCAGGCTGTATGTCAAATTTTGCAGCAAGAAGGCAAATCTTTATTGGCATTGAATGCCCTGGTGCAAGGAAGAAATGCTGAGATGAACATAGCCCGTAAGACAATTGAATTGCGCCAAGAAGAAGCACAGAAAATCATCAACAAGTACGCTCGCTATAAGGCGATCGCCGTAGCGGTTAATCCCGTAATATTTTTAGACTTGTTGGGGGGCATTGTTGCCGATCTGGCTTTGATACGATCTTTATCTAAGCTCTATGGGTTGCCAATTACTACCTATGAGGCAGGTAATCTGCTGCGGCGTATCATAGCTAGTACGGGCGGTTTGCTGTTGGGAGAAGTCGGAAGTAGCTTGTTTTTGAGTGTGGGCAAAAGCGGCGCGATTCTAAGCAGTGGATTTGATAGTGCGGGTGCTATAACTGCCTATACCACCACGGCTGCCGCACAGGGCGCGATCGCAGGATATGGAACTTTTGTTGTCGGTCGAGTTGCTCAGATATATTTAGAAAAAGGGTGTACTTGGGGAGAAATGGGTGCATCAACCTTAATTAGCGAAATATTAGCTCAAATAGAACCAAATACGATTATTTATCGTTTGCGCCAAGAATTACTCGATGCTAGTTACTGATGCTCGATTCGACGATCGACATAGCATTATCTTGACTGTTATGATTATTAGCTATATCTAAATTTATCGCAGAAATAGTAACGTAGATAAAAGTGCCGATAACAGCAAAAACCGTCAGAAATTTCCGTAGATCGATCTGCACTTTGCTAGACTTCAACTGCTGCAAACAATGTTGATATTCCTCCAGAGTCATAGATAATTCGTCCTCTGAATCCTTGAGCTTGATGTAAACATTGCTTTCAACTTGCTTGAGATGTTCTATGTTGCTTGGTACTGTTTCCAATAGCTTGGCAACTGTATTTCGGGCGACGATCATGATTAAAATTAGCTATCTAGTGATATTTTTATGGAGTATATTTCTCTTATTAACTACTAAAACTTCACTCATTTCACTGATTTCGATCGCAGTAAGAATATTATTAATCGAACAAATAAATAGAATTATATGAATCAAGTTACGATCCGCGTCCCTGCAACTACGGCTAATTTAGGAGTTGGCTTTGACTGTATTGGCGCTGCTTTGACAATGGCGAATGAATTTCAATTTACAGCAGTCAAAACCGATACCAAGGTTGAAATTACAGTAGAAGGAAAGGAAGCAGACAAAGTAGGAACTAATGAGACAAATTTAATCTATCAGTCTTTTTTACAGCTTTATCAAAAAATCAAACAAACTCCGCCCAGTGTGAAGATTGCAATCAAGCTGGGGGTGCCTCTTTCGAGAGGTTTGGGAAGTTCGGCAACTGCAATTGTCGGTGGCTTGCTAGGAGCGAATAATTTGGCAGGAAATCCTCTAACCCAGGATGAGATAATGGAGATGGCGATTTCAATAGAAGGGCATCCCGATAATGTTGTTCCTGCTTTGTTGGGTAACTGTCAGCTATCCATAGCAGATCAAGAAAAATGGATTATTAGCGATATTCCCTGGCATCGAGAAATTGTTCCCGTAGTTGCGATCCCCAATTTTGAGCTATCTACAGAAGAAGCGAGATCTGTTTTACCCAGTAGCTATAGTCGCAGCGATGCTATTTTTAATATTTCTCGTATGGGTTTGTTGCTTAGAGCTTTGGCTACCAATAACGAAGGGTGGCTAAAAACCGCTCTAGCAGACAAGATACATCAACCTTATCGCCAAAAGCTGATTTTGGGCTACGATCAAGTCGCGACTGCTGCTAAGAGTGCGGGGGGTTACGGAGTGGTTATCAGTGGTGCGGGACCTACTTTGTTATGTTTGACCAATGCAGCTAATTTAGAAAGAGTCGTCGATTCTATGTCAGAAGCTTGGCTACAGCTTGGCATTGATGCGGAAGTGCGATCGCTAGAAATCGATCCAGTAGGAGCCAAGATTTTGTAACAACATGCAAATTCTCGAAACTTCTAGGCTGATAATTAGATATTTTACGATTAGGGATTTGGACGCTCTTGTTCCTATTTTGGCAGATAATCGAGTGATGAAATTTTCTATTTTAGGAGTTCATAATCCTCAGCAAATCAGACAGTTTGTCGAGCAAAGATTACTGTCCTATTTAGAACCTGGCTTTGGTTTATATGCTCTGACTAATAAGATAGATCGAAAGCTGATTGGCTACTGTGGCTTCTTTCCTCAAAACGTAGACCAACATAGAGAAATTGAGATTGGTTATCGTTTAGCTAGCAAGTATTGGGGCAAAGGACTAGCTACAGAAGCAGCACAATCAATTTGTAATTATGGTAGAGAAAAATTCAAATTCAAACGCTATATATGTCTGATTGACCCCAATAATTATCGTTCTATTCGAGTAGCAAAAAAACTGGGTATGGCTCTAGAAAAAAAGATAGTTTACTACAATATTGACGTAGAAGTTTACAGCATTATTTATGAATAATCTGCTTCAATACTACTTTTTATAAGCAGAATCTTCCCATTTGTTAGTCGATCTACTACGAACCTTTCTAGCATTAGCTTCTGCATCATCTTGCTCTTTCATTTCTGCTAATAAAGGTTTCACCAGCTTGATAATGTTTTTCCAAGTTAAATCTTTTTTTGGTAGATAGACCGCGAGTTCTTGTAGAGCAGCTTTTGCTTCTTGAAGATCGCGTTCTAGATCCTTGCCGTTATCAGCAATCAGAGGAGTGGAACTACGCAATAAGTCTTTTTGAATAGCAGCAAAGCCTTTGCGTACTTCTTGAGTTATCTTTACGCTATATTCAGAACGCCCCTTGATTTTTTGTTTGTTATAGCCTTGTTGAGAAGATGCATACAAGGCAGGAAGTCTGTTGAGCGCATAAGTAGCGACTTCAATCGGATTAATGAACTTTTTAATATTACTGGGAAGGCGATTAATTTGTCGGTCGATTTCTTCTGAAACCAACACTTCCATGACATTACGATTGATATAATCGCTTTCTAGCTTATTATTTTTCATTATTACTATTTTTGATTGAAAACTATTTTAGAATAAATAAGAATTTGGGCATAAAAAACTTACTTATACTATGTATACATAAATAATTTTAATTGCCTAGCAAAGAACACCTCAATATAGGAATATTTACTGAAGTTTTACATTGATTTTCTAATTCTCTCAATTATTTTACGTAAAATTTAAATTGTTTCTGGTTAAAAATACTGATATAGTATGTTTAATTAAACTTAAATATAGGTAAATTTTAAGTCATCTCTAATCTAAGTGATAAGAAATAGCCTATTAAGTTTATTGGCTACTAATGAGGCATATGAAATTAGTATTCCCAAATAAATCAGGAAAATAACCCCAAGTTTGCCATCAGTAAATGATTTCTTCTGCACCTAACAATTATCTTGGTGAAATTGCTGCATTGACTGCTGCATTTTTATGGGCAGTTTCTTCTCTGGTTTACAGCCGTGTTGGACTCAAGATACCGCCGCTTCAGCTAAATTTATGTAAAGGGATGATAGCGATCGCTTTGATTGGATTGACTCTGGCAATACAGGGACAAACATTTGCCAACATATCCAGGCAAACTTTGGCTTTGCTGGCTTTTAGTGGCGTAATTGGAATTGGCTTGGGAGATACGGCATATTTTGCTGCTTTAAATAGCTTGGGGGCAAGAAGAACATTGCTATTGGAAACAGCTTCTCCACCTATGGGTGCATTACTCGCGCTGATTCTGATCGGCGAACAGCTAACGGCAATGTCTTGGTTCGGTATTTTGTTAACAGTTATTGGTATTGCTTGGGTAATTAGCGAAAGAAACCCCATAGATCGCATAATCATTTCACGTCAAGGAATTGCTTGGGGACTTTTAGCAGCGATCGCTCAAGCAGTGGGTTCGGTAATTTCTCGCTTTGCTTTAACTCAGTCTGATATCAGTCCTTTAGAAAGCACTCTAATTCGTTTGGTTGGGGGAACGGTAGTTGTAGGAGGGCTGTTAATATTTTCTAGTCGTGCCGAGTCGACTTCGCCTAAGTTTCGACTATCTTGGCGCAGTCTGGGAATTATTGCGATCGCTGCAACGGGAAGCACCTACCTGGGAATCTGGCTGCAGCAAACGTCTCTCAAGTTTGCCCCCACTGGTATTGCTCAAACTCTACTCGCTACCAGCCCCTTATTTATCCTACCAATACTGGCGATCGCAGGAGAAAAAATCAATCTGAGGGCAATTTTGGGGGTAGTTATTTCTTTGGGCGGAATTGCTTTAATGTTTATTCGCGGCTGATAGTGTTTAGCCTCCACTAACAGGAGGAATGAACACCACCTCATCACCATCCCGCAACACGGTATCGGCTGCGACAAACTGCAGATTTACTCCAAAACGAGTAACCTCACGCCATTTTGCCAGCTGAGGTTTTTGAGCGATCAAAAGAGCAAGCACGTCTTCTATCTTAGTTTTATCTGCGATCGATAAATCCAGTTCTGATTTACCAAAAACTTCTTGATAAATAGAAAACAGCTTGACTTTAATTTTTATTTCTGATGTAGTCATAAAATTAATCGGCTAGTCTTCTACTCGATATCCAAACTCGGCTAATCTCAATCTGGATTGTCGCCATTTAGGTTCGACTTTAACAAACAACTCTAAGTGGACTTTCCCCGCAATTAACTTCTGAATTTGCTGTCTGGCAGCCGAACCAATCGCTTTGAGCATTGCCCCTTTTTTACCAATAATAATTCCTTTTTGAGAATTGCGTTCGATATTGATCGCTGCATTCACCTTAGTTATTTTGGGATTTTCCTCAATTTTTTCGATTGTAATCGCGACAGAATGAGGGACTTCTTGGCGCGTATGCAGAATGATCTGCTCTCTAATCAACTCCGCCATGATAAATCTTTCAGGCTGGTCTGTAACCAAATCTGGAGGGTAGTAATAAGGACCTGGGTCTAGCTTATCAGTTAGTATTTGCTGTAGCTTATCCGTTCCTTTTCCCGTAGTAGCAGAGAACTTGACTGTAGACCAGTTAGTATCGGCAATCAAATCGGCATAACTATCATCAATAAACTGACAACTAGCAGGTTGCAAGTCTACTTTGTTTAAACCCAAAACCACTGGAGTATCAAGTCTTTTCAATAGATCGAAAATAAAGCGATCGCCTGTTCCCGCATCTGTCGAGCTATCTACCATAAATAAAACTAGATCGACTGATTTGATTGCTGTTTTGGCATTCTGAACCAATACCTTGCCTAATTCGTGATGGGGTTTATGAATCCCAGGCGTATCTACAAAAATAATCTGTGCTTGAGGAGTGGTTAAAATCCCTTGTAAACGATTGCGAGTGGTTTGAGCGACGGGTGATGTAATGGCTATCTTTTGTCCGATTAAATGATTCATCAAAGTCGATTTACCGACGTTTGGTCTGCCAATAATTGCCACAAAGCCCGACTTGAAACCTTCAGGAGCAACAGGGATAGTGGTGAGAAATTCACTACCTTCTATATTTGATAAATTATTGGGATCTGATTCTTGATTCATATTTGGTTGGCTACTGTGACTGGGATAGTCTGTTGTTTCGGAATCGACATTGTTCTGACTATTACTCAAGCATAAGAAGTGAGGAAAAAAATCAAATCAACCGCTAGCTAGAAGCAGCACTATTATTTGACTAACAATCCAAAATATCCATGACATATTCACCCTGATTTACGCATTGATTGGTAGAAATATCAAAGACAATTCCGTCGGTTTCTGAGCGAATATCAAAGGTTTCTGGTGTTTTGCCTTGTTTGTTGAAACTCAGGATCTGATAAATAGTATCGCCCGATCTTACTCTCGTCTTCAAAGGCAATCTCGCTTGAATCATACCACCAGTGGGAGCGTAATAACTGTTGATTTTATTTTTGGAGATTAATTTTACAGCGATCGCTTCCAACGGCTCGGGTAAGATAATGATTTGCTTGGATGCCAAATAATTCTTGATTCCTGCAACGCCTCGATCTATGGAAGTCGGATTCATCGTCATTCCTGTCCCCAGTTCCAAAGTCCAAGATTCAATCTCAAATTTAATTTCTCTACCTAGCAATGCCAATTCATGTTCTAAAGCCAGCCAGGGTTTTAAGAATGCTTCATCAAAAGCATCTCCATCGTACTCATCCATCAAAATTGCATATTCTAATAATAAGTACTTCGCACTTTCGATTCTTTCTTGGAAACCAAAAGTATAGTCGATCGCCTGATTGCTCGAACTATGAATATCAATTACATAATTTGCATCCAAACATAGAGATTGTAGCTGATAGCGATATTGACGACTAATCGGCGCGCTACGAGGTTGACTCAGACGCTGTTGTTCTTTATTCCAAGCCTGTCGAATTTTAGCGAGATAATTGGCTCTGATGGCTTCTGGTTCGTAGTCTACCTGAGATTTAGCGAACTCTTTTATGTCCGTGGCTTCTTTTTCGTAATCCCAAAAAATGCGATTCCAGTTTTTGCCATCGTAGCTGTTAAATCTACCTGTTGAGAAAAAATGCGATCGCTGATTTACTCCCAAAGGATTACATACAGGTACGAGCCATATTTCTCCCTGTAGTTGAGCAGTATCGAGATTGCTCAAAAATTCAATTAGCTGTTGAATTACGGCATTACCAACAATTTCTGCACCATGCAGATTGGCTTGAATGTAGACTTTTTTGCCTGGCTTATGTCCAATAAATTTATACACCTGCAATGAGAAAATATCGCCAGAGGCTAATTTAAACAATTCTATGGTTGAGATACTGGGAATCATGCTGGAAACTGAGCTAAATTTATTAACCGTTCATTATCCTGTGTATTTGCCAGAAACCTCAAAAAATATGCCATTGTCTGCCAAGACTTACATCTGCTCCAATCGCCTAGAACAATGTCAGTTCAATTTTCTTCTAGTTCTATGTTGTCTATAGAGCTATTTTTCTTGCGGGTATGAATTAAGAAAATTATCAAAGAATAGTAGCTATATGTCCAAAATCCAGTATATGCAATTAATATTAGCCAAGATTCGGAATTGTCGATATTGAGGCTATAACCATATAAATCCACGTTATTTCACCCACAGAACACTCTTTTACTTAAACTTAACTCATCTTCATAAAAATCTATGTTTTGAGCAATACAGTTGAGTAAAAACTTTTGATATGTATTTCTTATATCCCTATCTATTCTGTTTGGTTTGAACGTAATTTGAGAGAATGCGGTTATTTCTGGGCAAATTTTTCTAAACTAGATAGTGAACTAAAAAACATCAACTATAAACTCATGACAGATAATACTGCACGCGATCGCTTTCGCGCCGCCTACGAAAATCGCTACACTTGGGACAAAGATTTCCCTGGCTACACTACTAAACTGGAACTAAAGCAGGGAGACGAGCTGTATGCTGCTGATATCAAAGTCACCAGCGACTTCAAAGTAGAAGTAGCAGGTATTGAAGATGAAAAGGTAACTGAAAGTGTCTACAACCACATGAGAGATGTTATTACTCATCGCAAACGCAATACTTTTGAAAATGCTCATGGTAAAAGCACTTTTTCTCTAGGGGAAGAAGATAATAGCGGTGCAGTAGATATCTTAGTCAAAGGCGACTCTATGGGTTCTAACTATAAAATTCGCGGTACAGAAATCTGCCAGGTAAGCCGCGTAATGGGACCAATGGCGTTCGTAATCAATACTAACGAAAGCCTCGACACGGGAGAAGGCTACATTTCCACTGGCTATAACGCCATCTTCCGCGATTCCAAGACTAATGACTTGAAAGCCAAAAGAGAATTTAAAGAGAGTTACGAACAGGTTGGCAAATACTATGTTCCCAAGCGTCAGGTAATTGAGGCGATCAATCCAGATGGTGATAGAATCACCACTGAATTTGCTTTCTCCGAATCAAAACTTCTAGAGCCTGCTGCAGTAGCTTAACTTGAAACTTGTGGCTAGCCAACAAATCGTAAACTTTGGGCGTTACGCGCTAGGATAAATTTAAAAGACAGTAATATAATACAACCGATCGAGTAGATTATGGCATTAGCATTAACTACAGATAACGTAGAAACCGTCCTAGACGAACTACGTCCTTATCTTATGGCTGACGGCGGAAACGTCGAACTAGCTGAAATTGAAGGTCCTATAGTCAAATTAAGGCTACAGGGTGCTTGTGGCTCTTGCCCGAGTTCGGCAATGACTTTGAAAATGGGTATCGAACGCCGTTTGAGAGAAAAAATTCCTGAAATCGTAGAAGTAGAGCAAGTTGTTTGATTTTTAGAGGCTTAGGTCGATAAAATAGCAATTTCTTTATTAACGCTGGGGACAAATTGATTTTGTCTCCTTTTTTTTGCCAAGTTTTATGAACGAGCGAATTCAAACCATAGAAGAATTATCCCCAAATGCTTTACTAATGCTTTGCTTTTTTTGTCCAACAGAGAAAAGGCTTTAGCTGTGGAATAGCGTCTTCATATTTTCTTGATTTATAAAGATCAAAAAAACCGCTTATAATCACAGGTTCCTCATATTTTATTTTTATACTCTATTTATACTTTAAATATAATTGAAACATAGTTGACAATTTTAGATAGAAATTTTTCTTGGGCAAATTTGCCAAAATTCAATAGTCTCCCAATCTTGTTCCTTCATCGCATATTTAGGATAGAACTTACACAGTCTAAAATCATTTTACTTTGATATAACTGCCAGTAGAAATACTTATCACAAAAGTAAATTACTTACTTAATTTATTGAGATTAAGAGGATTAGCTAACAATTAGTCTATGTAAAACAACTCATGGCCAGCAGAAAAGAATTAGGTAGAGAATTAAATTTAGAAATTGATTTTATTCCAGAATCTAATTCCAATCGACCTCAAACCAAGATTAACCCTCAATATATAACGATTCACAATACTGATAACACTGCTAGAGGTGCAGATTGTTTAGCACACGCTCGATATGTCAAAAGTCAGGCTGCTAGAGATCGCCAAGTTTCCTGGCACTATACAGTAGACGATCTTCTCTGTGTAAAACATTTACCCTTAAATGAAATGGGCTGGCATGCTGCCAATAGAAAAGGTAATAGAGACAGTATTGGTATTGAGATATGCATGCATCAGGGTATCGATAGAACTGCTGCTGATAAACGTGCTGCACTCTTAACAGCAATTTTGATGTATGACCTCAATATTCCTCTTGAGCGAGTCGTTACCCATCATTATTGGTCGGGGAAAAATTGTCCCAGACTGCTCTTGGACGATGGCAAACCCAGTCAAAAGTGGCAACAGTTTTTGAACAAAGTAGAAACTATTTACCGTAGTATTGATGAGAAAGATAGTATGTTAGAAAAAATTTTTACAGACGATAACGAACTTTATGCTGAATGGAGTAAAACTCATGGCGAGGTAGCAGAATCTCCAGCTTATTGTTCAATGCCCGTAGTTGCCGAGCGAAAATTCTCTCCTGAGATTAATGCTAACCGCGAACGCCTGATTGTAATGTTAGGCAAAAAGTGGGTTAATGAAACAGTTCTGCATTATCATTTCTTTGATCGCGCTGAAGATGGCAGAACCGTAGGTACAAATCAATGGCGACCTTGGGCAACTGGCCAAGCAGAAAAGAATGTGGTTCGCAAAGCTTTTAAAATTTGGCAAGAAGTTGGTATTGGGCTGGAGTTTAGAGAAGTAAACTCTCGGGATGAAGCAGAAATACGCATTGGCTTTGAACGTGGAGATGGTGCTTGGTCATATCTAGGTCGCGATGTTCTCAATATTGCCAGAGATGATCGCACCATGAATTTTGGTTGGGATCTAACCCGTCGTACCCAAGAAATCGATACTGCCATTCATGAAATTGGTCATACATTAGGATTTCCTCACGAACACCAAAACCCTAATGCAGGAATTGTCTGGAATGAAGAAGCGGTCTATGCTGCTTTAGCAGGTCATCCTAACTATTGGTCGAGAGAGACAACTTACCACAATATTATCCGTAAAATTACGCCAGATTTAGTTCAAGGATCTAATTGGGATGCTAATTCTGTGATGCACTATCCCTTTGAAGCGGGATTAATCGAACAGCCAGAAGAATACCGCGAGGGAATTTCGCCAACCCCAGGTCTTTCTGCTCGTGATAAAGAATGGGTACAAAAATTCTATCCGCCAATCAATCATCGCTATCCCAAGTTACGTCCTTTTGAATCGGTCAAACTAGCAATTTCTGCTGGTGAACAACGCAACTTTATCATCGAACCAGAAGCCAGCCGATATTATAATCTTCAGACCTTTGGTACATCGGATTCGGTGCTAGTTCTGTTTGAAGAAATTGACGGCGAACCGCGATATCTATCCGCAGATGATGATAGTGGCGAAGACTACAATGCCCATATTCGCATCAAGCTGTTTTCTAACAAACGCTATATTTTGCGAGTTCGTTTATATTACAGCGATAGGGCTGATGAGACTACCGTGATGATGTGGTAAGGATAAGTTCGGAGGAAGAGATTGAAACTTTTCCAAATCTGGTAATTGTGAGCATTTTTATATCTCTATCCTCTATTTTTCGCTTTTTGGAAGCATCAGTTTACAAAGTTACAAAACACCTTGAATATTTGAAAGAGTAATCAATTAGTTTTGAACTAATATCCATCTACCATTACGACATTCATAAGTATCTGCACCAATATTAATTCTTGCTCCTTCTCTATAAGTTTCGCCCCTATAAGAACATGGTGGCGAATATGCAAAACTGTTGTTTATATTTTTAAAACTACCAAGTAAAAATCCTAGTCCAAAAACCAAAAATATCATTAATAATTTCATCTTCCAATCTCCAACTTAAATATATTTTTATTTTAATAAAAAAATTACTTGAGCACAACAATTAACATATTTTTAAATAATCAACTAGCAGAAAACTTTAAGGAAAAAGAACAATGGCAATCAATTTAAATAAAAATGGTAAATACGATCTTAAACAAAAACAAGCAAATTTCAGGACGTCTTCTTTAATAAATGCTAATTATAAAAATCGGTTTAATAATCACATGACTACTGAAGATCGCATTAGGCTAAGAGCTTTTCATTTATGGCAAGAAAGCTTAAGTTATCACGAATCAGAATATTATTGGAAGCAAGCCGAAAATCAAATAAAAGTTGAAGAAAGTAAAGACGTTTATAAATGGTATTCACCAAAAAAATGGTTGTTTGTGGCTGATAAGAAATGTTTAAAGCCTTTTCTGCAATGCCTTAATAAAATTACTTTTCTTTCCATTTTAGAAAAAATAGCAGTATTAACTGTCATAACTGGATTAATAACTTTTTGGTGGGAAGAAAATCAACGGCGTAATGAATTTATTATAGAAAACTGGAGAATTTTGGCGGAAGCATCTCAAGCAGCTCAATCTAAATCTCTTTTGTCACCTGCACAGAATACGGTTGTAGGAGCAAGCTTGGAACAGTTAAATCGCGAATATCCTGGTATTACACCGCTTTTTGCAAAAATACCCTATACTGATGTTCCTTTTCTTAATTTAGGGGGAGCATGGAAACTAGTAGAAAGCACTTGGAAGAGAGAAAAAACTTACTACCACAACGGAAAAAACAACATATGCGAAGAAAAACTGAAAATACAACTGTTTTATCCACGATGGGATAGAGTAAGCCTAGCTAACATAAAGTTACCAGAAAATATTCAACTGGATGAGATTGGGTTGTGTAATGCTGATTTATCAGGGGCTACACTTAATAACATAACTTTAAACCGAGCACTATTAGCTCAAGCTGAACTTTTTGAAGCCACCTTGGTTAAGACGGAATTAAAAGATAGTGATTTAAGAAAATCATCTTTAATATTGGCAGATTTATCAGGTGCAGACTTATCAGGTGCAGACTTATCGGGTGCAAACTTATCAAAAGCAAATTTAAAAGGTGCAGACTTATCGGGTGCAAACTTATCAAAAGCAAATTTGAAAGGTGCAGACTTATCGGGTGCAAACTTATTAAAAGCAAATTTGAAAGGTGCAAATTTAGCAGGAGTAGGATTTACTAAAATTAGTAATAGTAATACAACCAGCTCTCAACTAAAATTAGCTTGTAATTGGGATAAAGCTTTTTATGTTTATCACCAAGAAGCTAATAATGAATGGAAATTAGATTTAGAAGCTAATAAACATTACTTTTACCATTTGAAACAAGATAAAGCTTCCGATCCTCAAGTATCAGTTGATTGTAGCCAATGGAATTAAAAATATAGTTTTACTAAATACATCCTGACGTTTAAAGCGATCGCTCGCAATTAATTTTAGTAACTGGAAAGATTTTTATAATAACGCGATCGCCAATTTATCTCCGTCTTTATATTCAAGTAGAAACCAAAAACCTCAGAGCAAGAAATTTGTACGATAAACTAGGTTTTGTCGAAGCCTATCAATATTTTTATCGCACCAAACCCGAATGAATGACTCTCAACAGCACATCAAACTAGATCAATTTCTTAAATGGCAAGGTATTGCCCAAACTGGCGGAGAAGCCAAGATTATTATCAAGCAGGGAATGGTTGAGGTTAACGGAGAGGAAGAAATCAGGCGAGGACGCAAATTAATCACGGGCGATCGCGTAACCGTAGCGGGAACAACTCACAGAGTAGAATTACAATAGTTCTTAATTACCAATCGCCAACTATAGTTGAAATGGCAATACAAAGATCTTCAGATTCTAAAAGTTCTTCTCCCAAAAAACCTCGTGCGCCTAAGAAAGAGGTCGATCCGACTTTGATGTTGGCTGATGCTAACAGTGAAGAGACAGAGCAAAATGAAGATAAGATACGTCCTCAACGATTAGAAGACTATATCGGACAAAAAGATTTAAAAGGGATTCTCAATATTGCGATCGCTGCAGCTAAGGGCAGACAAGATTCTCTAGATCATCTTTTGCTCTATGGTCCTCCAGGCTTGGGCAAAACTACCATGTCGCTGATTTTGGCTACCGAAATGGGGGTCAACTGTAAAATAACCTCCGCACCTGCTTTAGAACGTCCGAGAGATATTACAGGGTTGTTGGTCAACTTAAAACCAGGGGATATTCTCTTTATCGATGAAATTCACCGTCTCAATCGCATGACGGAAGAATTGCTTTATCCTGCAATGGAAGACTTCCGTTTGGATATTACTATCGGCAAAGGACAGACCGCCAAAACCCGCAGCATTCCTCTACCTCACTTTACTTTAGTGGGCGCGACAACTAAAGCTGGTGCTCTTTCTTCCCCTTTGCGCGATCGCTTTGGCATTATTCAAAGACTGCGTTTTTATGAATTGGACGAGCTAACTTTAATTGTCAAACGCACAGCAGAAATTATTAACATCAAAATTACCGAATCTGGAGCGATTGAAATTGCCCGTCGTTCTCGGGGGACTCCCCGTATTGCCAATAGGTTGCTACGCCGCGTTAGAGACTATACCCAAGTACAAAAAGCAGAAGCCATCACCGAAGAATTAGCAGCAACTGCAATGGATCTGTTCGATGTAGATCGGGTGGGATTAGACTGGACAGATCGCTTGGTTCTCAACACGATTATCCAACAATTTAATGGAGGTCCTGTCGGTTTAGAGGCGATCGCCGCCGCAACAGGAGAAGATCGCAAAACTATCGAAGAAGTGTACGAGCCCTACCTACTACAAAATGGTTATCTCAGTCGTACTCATCGAGGAAGAGTGGCAACTGCCAAAACCTACGAACATCTAGGCTATCAAAACAATAAAAGCGGCTCGATCCAGACCCAGCTATTTTAGCTGAGACGATCTGGTGTTATTGCGCTTCCTCTTAACTAAATTGCTACTTGCTACTTGCTATTTAATCCCTAAAAGATTCCCCTCAATCTCGAAGCGGTGCTAGACACTCTCGTTTTCATTAGTGATCTCAAAATCCAAATCGCAAAATTCAGGCTTTAACTCGCGTTCCATCAAAGCTTGGATTGCTTCTGTAGGGGTGATTTTGCCCCGCAGCAAACGATGTACCTGCCGCGCAATGGGTACGGCGATCGCTTCAATATCGGCAATTTTTACCAGTACATTAGTCGTATTAACGCCTTCTGCTGTACCTTCAAGCTCATTCAAAATTTGCTCTAGAGTCTTTTCTTGTGCCAGTCCGTAACCTACCTGATAATTGCGAGAGAGAGGACTATCGCAGGTGGCAATTAGATCTCCCAAACCAGATAAACCAAAGAAAGTTTCTCCCGAGGCTCCTAAATGAGTGCCAATCCGAATCATTTCGGGCAAAGCACGGGTGAGCAAAGCCGCCTTAGCGTTGGTTCCCAAATTCATCCCGTCGCACACGCCAGACGCGATCGCAATAACATTTTTTAAAGTTCCTCCCAATTCTGTACCAGTGGGATCTTCATTTACGTACACCCTAAAAGTATCGGAGGCAAAAGTATCTTGTACCCGTTCTGCTGCATTTAAATCGCTACTAGCGACAACTGTTGCTGCGGGTAATCCTTTGGCAATTTCTTTGGATAAGTTCGGTCCAGACAAGACAACCACAGGATTGTGAGGAAAAGCTGCCTGCCAAATTTGGGAAGGAGTTCTAGTGGTTTCAGGATCTAGTCCTTTGGTTGCCGTGACAATAATTTTATCGGTTGGTAAGTCAAGCTTTCTCAACTTACGAATAGTAGGCAAAACTCCTTTCATAGAAACTGCCGACAAAATGATCGCCGCATCTTGGATAACAGACTCGATGGAAACCGTACCTCGATGCGACCAAAAATGGACTTCGTGCTGATTGTCTTTGGCAATTTTTCCTAATGCTGAACCCCAGACACCCGTTCCTAAAATGGCGACGATACTAGATGGAATATTCACGCTTTAAAATCTCAAATGGTGCTTTTAATCTTTTTTTAATACATTTAATACTTTAGAAGACATTCTGCTCTTCACGATATCGATCTGCAAAATTTTAATTAAGCGCGGTCAGCCATATTTCAATTTACAGACCAAAATTGAAAACGCCAGCACAAAAGTAGCAAAATTTGCCAAGAACACGGGCAGGTTATTGGTACAGAATCCGTATATGACCCAGAGAACTACCCCAAGACAAAAACACAAAAACATTGCCAAAGATATGTCCTTGGTCGATTTTGTCTGCCAGGTTTTGATTGCCTGAGGCAAAAAAGAGATTGTGGTTAAAATTCCCGCAGTCAAACCCACATAAGTCATTAAATCCATAAGAAAGCCACAGTAAAAATCCTTTGTATAGATATTAGCTATATTCTTGAGCTTAAAAAAATTAATCGAGATCTTCTCTATCCTTTACCTTTTATTCTTCGTTTCATTTTTTTAACCGTCACCTTAAGGTTCGGAAAACTACACTACCTAAGACCTGGCTTGACCTTGCACTATGTATACAGATGATTTGAAAACTGAGGGGCGTAAAGCAAACCAATAAGGCTGATAGATCGTCTATGGCATTGTATTTATATATTGCACTGCGAAGAAATAATTTTAGTTTTTGTTGTTAAATACGGAGTATTTGTTTAAAGTATGGCAAAAGTTGTTGGTATTGACTTGGGAACTACTAACTCTTGTGTAGCAGTGATGGAAGGGGGAAAACCCACAGTTATCGCTAACGCAGAAGGTTTTAGAACAACCCCCTCAGTTGTTGCTTACGCTAAGAATGGTGATTTACTAGTGGGTCAAATTGCCAAACGTCAAGCAGTAATGAACACTGGTAACACTTTCTATTCAGTTAAGCGTTTTATTGGTCGTAGATATGATGAAGTAACTAACGAAACAAAAGAGGTTGCTTACGAAGTTATTAAAGATAGCAACGGTAATGTCAAGCTTAACTGTCCCGCACAGGATAAGAAGTTTGCACCAGAAGAGATTTCGGCTCAGGTTCTACGCAAACTAGTTGAAGATGCTAGTAAATATTTGGGAGAAAAGGTAACTCAAGCTGTTATCACTGTCCCTGCGTATTTTAATGATTCTCAGCGTCAAGCAACTAAGGACGCTGGTAAGATTGCAGGGGTAGAAGTACTGCGCATTATCAACGAACCTACCGCAGCATCTTTGGCTTATGGTTTAGATAAGAAAAGTAACGAAACTATCCTCGTGTTTGACTTGGGTGGTGGTACGTTCGACGTTTCTATCTTGGAAGTAGGTGACGGTGTATTTGAAGTACTAGCTACTGCTGGTGATACTCACTTGGGTGGTGATGACTTTGACAAGAAGGTTGTTGATTTCTTGGCAGAAGAATTTCAGCGTAATGAAGGCATCGACTTGCGTAAAGACAATCAGGCTTTACAGCGTTTGACTGAAGCAGCAGAAAAAGCAAAAATCGAACTTTCTAGTGCTACTCAGACAGACATTAACCTACCATTTATTACTGCAACTCAAGATGGACCCAAGCATCTAGACGTATCCCTGACTAGAGCTAAGTTTGAGGAACTATGTTCTGACTTAATCGATCGCTGTCGCGTTCCTGTAGAGCAGGCGCTTAAAGATTCCAAGCTTTCAAAAGATGCAATTGACGAGGTAGTAATGGTGGGTGGTTCGACTCGTATTCCTGCGATCGTCGATGTTACCAAAAAAGTATTGGGTAAAGATCCTAACCAAACTGTAAACCCCGATGAGGTAGTAGCAGTTGGTGCAGCAATTCAGGCTGGTGTCTTGGCTGGAGAAGTTAAAGATATCTTGCTACTTGACGTTACACCTCTATCTCTTGGTGTAGAAACATTGGGTGGAGTAATGACCAAAATTATTCCTCGTAACACTACAATTCCTACCAAGAAATCGGAGACTTTCTCTACTGCAGTTGACGGTCAAACTAATGTAGAAATTCACGTCCTACAAGGGGAAAGAGAATTTGGTAAGGACAATAAAAGTTTGGGAACTTTCCGTTTAGATGGTATTCCTCCCGCGCCTCGCGGTGTGCCTCAAATTGAAGTTACCTTCGATATCGATGCTAACGGTATTCTCAACGTAACTGCTAAGGATAAGGGCACAGGTAAGGAACAGTCTATCAGTATTACTGGAGCGTCTACTCTTCCCGATGACGAGGTAGATCGTATGGTTCAAGAGGCTGAAACCAACGCCGCAGCTGATAAAGAGCGTCGCGAAGCAATTGATCGCAAAAACCAGGCTGATTCTTTAGTTTATCAAGCAGAGAAGCAGCTTTCCGAACTTGGCGATAAAGTACCTGCTGGGGATAAAGAGAAGGCAGAAGGTCAAATCAAGGATCTCAAAGAAGCAGTTGCATCGGAAGACGATGAGAAAATTAAGACTCTTCTTCCCGAACTACAGCAAACTTTATATAGTATCGGTAGTAGCGTCTATCAGCAGGGAGAAGGCGCAGCAGATGCAGCAGGAGCTGCTCCTGGCGGTGAAGCTCCTGATGGAGAAGCTCCCAGTGGTGGCAGCGATGGCGGAGATGACGTTATCGATGCTGAGTTTTCTGAAACTAAATAAAGGCAACAACTTAAAACTTTCTTAGTTTTCTATAGCTGAGCAACTGGGGAAGCACTTTACTTTACTAGGTATATGTGCTTCCCTTTTGTAAGTTTTTGTATATTAATGTACTAAACGTACTGACATTTTGCGAAAAATGTGTAACGTTGGATACAGCTAGAAAATAATTAAATTTTCGCGGAATCCGCTCTCTAGAGGGATGAATTTCGCGATTTTTTCAACCTAGTCTTAGCTTAATCAGCTCTTTCTTCAAATCAGCCGCGGTTATCAGTAGTAATGACAACTTCTACATCTAATCGAGTTTCTCAACAGCCGTTTGAGAAAAAGCCCTTGGGACAAATCTTAATCGAAGCAGGACTAATATCTATTAGTCAAATAGAGTTGGCGTTAAGTGAGCAAAAGCAAACAAAATTAAGAATTGGCGAAATTCTGGTTGCTCATGGCTGGGTTGTACAGCAAACAATTGATTTCTTTTGCGATCGCTGGTCTGATTTGGTTCGAGAAGAGCAAAAAAAACCTTTAGCATACTACTTTCAAGAAGCGGGTTTGCTGAGTATCAGCGAGAGTGAAGCTATTATTAGACTGCAAAAGCTAAAGCAAAAAAAATCGAGATTTCATCGTTTGGCGATCGAGCAAGGCTATATCAAACAAACTACCGTAGATTTCTTTTTGGCACATCTATTTGAAATTTACGATCCCAATGCTGTTTCGGTAGCCAAGCCTTACGAAATGCTTCGAGACTATTCTCAAGGCAAAAAAGATTTCCAAAAAAGCGATTTGGCAAAAGCGCCACTGATGAGCGTAAGCCTCAAAGGGATTTCCCTGAATGGTTCTAACTTAAGAAAAGCAGATCTAAGCAAAGCCAACTTGAGTAATTCCAACTTGGTTCAAGTCAATCTCAGCTTGGCAAATCTAAGTAATGCCATTTTGACCAAAGTCAACTTCACCAGAGCTTTCTTAAGTAGAGCTAACCTGAGAGAAGCCCATTTAGAACAGGCTAACTTTAAATCGGCAATTTTGCACGAGGTCAATTTTCAGTCAGCTTACCTCGCCAAAGCCAATTTTTCAGGATCGGATTTGAGTCGAGCTTTGTTACCCTTGGATTATCCTTACGACGTATTTTACGATAAAGATACTATCTTCAATCCCGATTTCGATCCAAAGGTCATGGGATGGAAAAATATCAGTCCAGCATAGCCAAGTGCTATTTTTCTACGGGTAAACTTGCGATACGACTCCATTCATTCCAGGAGCCATCATAATTTTTTACGTTGGGATAGCCTAGCAAGTATTTGAGAATGAACCACACGTGTCCAGAACGCGCCCCAACAGCACAATAGGGAACAATAAATTTATCTGGGGTAATATGGCGATCGCTCAAAAGCTTTTGTAATTCGACAGGAGATTTAAAGGTACCGTCATCGTTGTGAGCTAATTCATAATATAAGTTGATCGCACCTGGGATATGCCCGCCTCTTTCAGTTTCGGTAGGGGGTTCCATCAAAAATATTTCACCACGATACTCTTGGGGAGTGCGCACATCTAACAAGGTACATTCTCGATTTGCCAGAAATGTTTGCAGTTCTGCTAGGGAAATTCTCAAATCTAAATTTAAAGATTGAGGTCGATACTTAACTGGTGTAATAACAGGCTTTTCTTTGGTTATAGGGTAGCCATCAGCCATCCATTTGGGACGACCGCCATTTAGGATTTTGACTTTCTCGTGTCCAAAAACCTGTAATAGCCAAAAAATGCAGCCTGAAGTAGCAATATAATCGTTATGAACGGCAATTACGGTTGTATCGTTACTAATACCCAGATTCCCTAGCGACTCTGCCATTGCTTTGGAATCTAAATTGAAACGGGAATCGGGGGTAAAAGTAGCCATTGCGTGCCAGAAAATCGATCCAGGAATGTGACCTAGTTCGTAAGATTCTGGGTTTAGATTGATTTCGATGATTCTGATATTGGGATCTTCTAGGTGTTCTGATAGCCATTTTGTATCTACCAAAGTCTGGGGACGGCTATATTGAGCTTGTGACATAGTTTTAAATCAACTCGTGAGATTACTATGGCTATGATAAAGATCGAGCCTAAAGCTAGATAGTCCTCAAACGGGTACACTTAAACCGCATCCAGTTTGAGCGTCCTAAAGGACATTGTCCCCATTTGAGGATAAATGCCCTTGTCCACAGCACTTATGTGCCATCGTCCGCTCTGCGGACTAGAACGCATTCGCGTTCGTGGATATCCCCCTTCGGCAAAGGCGCTTAGTCCTAAAGGATCCCTAAAGGGTACATCTGCGGATAACCGCTCCGCATATTCGCCGCATGCTGGTATACCGCTCCGCATATGAGGTACGGCGAATTTACTTCGCGCAGCTCTTTATGGAGCAGATCGTCGTAAGACGACTAGGACGCTTCCGCGTCCGCTACAATCACGCTGTTGAAACCTGGAGTTCTTTCTTGAAGGATACCGCTTCGCATATAGCAAGTAGCAAGTAGCAGATAAAAATCATATCCTGCTGTTTGACTGACTCGATCTACGATTTTAAAACTACGGTTTTCTGAGTAGACGGGGTAATGCTTCTTTTTTGTAAATCTTCTGGTGACAAATCGAACATTAGCCTGTATTCAGCCAAAGAACGTCCAAAAGGAACGACTTTTTCTAATTTCATCACCATAATCTGAAATTATTAGAGTTGAATTGTCGCAGGTATGAAGAGTCTAGCACTACCCCTGTTAAGGTGAGCGTTTGTACTGCTTTTGCTGGTGAAGAAGGCGAGCCGTAGAGCGATGAGGATGTCTGGGGTCATAAGTCGGTTTGGGTTTAGGCTTCTTTTTTTGCCTTGGAGAAGAACAAAACCGTTTGA
>JBCDCO010000022.1:0-34784 GCA_039181635.1 Cyanobacteria bacterium P01_G01_bin.19
GTTTGCGAAGAATGCGGGAAATGGCTGGTTTTTTGCCAATTATGCCAGTTGCTATTTTTACTCCTAAATGCGCTGTCATCTCTAATTCTCCTACTAAAGAAAGTAGAAAACCATAAATAGTAGAAGGAGGAGGATAGAGATGGGTTTCTTTGTAGTCTCTAGCAAAGCTACGGGGAAAACTAGTACAGGGACAATCGATATATAAGGTTTGGTTCATTAGGCTTTGATCTCTGTTTTGAGCATTTTTTGGGCTAGAGAGATCGCTTCTTTCACGCCCAGACATACTTTGACGTTGAGGTTTTCTAGCTGTTCTTTATGGGGATCTTTAACAATTTTTCCTGCTACGATTAATTCTTCTGGATCGATATCCTGTGCTTGAATTAATCGAACTAATTCGCTACATCCCACCGAGTCACCAACTCGTTCAAAACAGTTCATAATCCAAGGGCTAGGATCTTCGGTAATTCTCAGCACAATAGATTCGGGACGAAATTCATACAAGAAACGAGCATGATTTCCGCCGACGTGCTGAATTGCAGGGATAGCATCGAGTAATAATTTTGCTCTTTCTGGATCTTTCAAACTACTGGGAGTTAAAGCCAGAGTATATTGATATGCTGTGCAGTGAACTTCGGTATTGTGAATCGAGGTTTTATTTTTTTCGCCACCTTTTGAACCAAAGGTAATATCGCCCCAGAAAGGATCGAGACTGATAGCGCGGGTTACTTCTAATGCACCGCGTCTTTTGGTAGTGGCGTTTTTATTGTTTTTATCTTTTTTGGCATCCATAAAGCCAAATAAATCGTCATCGATGTAAATTTCGGCGTTATATTTTTCGTTTTTGATGTCGTATTTATCTGCTTCGGAATCGAAAGTACGATTTACTTTATCTGGTCGAGTATTTTGCAAGTATTCTCGATATCCCCAGCGAATCGCATCCGCACTGACGGTTGTATACTGGTCGTTACCTCGCGTAATTTTTTGCAAGGTAGATAGGGTGCTGCCATCTCCTTCGCCACGATTATTAGCAGCAACAGCAGTAGGAGTAACGATGGTGGCAAAAATATGTTGTGTCATGATTTTCTTCTTTTGTAATGTTTACAATGGGTTTTAAAAGCCCCCTAACCCCCAACTTTGGGGGAACAAGAGAACACTAACGCACCTTATAAAATTGATAGTTCTTCTTCGGTATCTACTTCCGTCACAGATTCATCCAGTACTTCATTGGGAACTTCTGAATTACCATCTTTGTTTTTGCCCGTGTATGATGCGATCGCTAGTAATGCCAAATCCCGCGCCTGTCTCCACTGGTTATCTTTGTGTAGCCATTGATAAATCTCTGCACCCACGCCTCTAGTAGACTTGCTGCGATAGCGACTCAAAAAATCAACCATAGTTTTAGCAAAGTCTTGTTGGGTACTTGGTCTTTGCAAGCGATTGATTACTTTATTGGTAACTTGTTTGTAAACAGAATTATCTATTGGACGATCTTGATTCTGTACTTGTGAAAATTGCTCGCGCAAGAAACTACTAAACGCACCTTGTACCGCATCAAATAATTTTTGTTCTATGGGATCTAAATATTGAGACATAGTGACTAATCCTTTTCGTTCGTAAAGTTCGTTTTGTTTTTGAAACTCGTAAAAACCTCTGTACCAAGGTTTACCAGCTATCAGGTTGTCGCACAGCCAAGGCAAAACCTTAGAAATAGATAGAAAATTTTCTCCATCTTTGTTAGTACGAATTTGTGGTTTGAAAAACTGGAAAGCAGAATCATATAAATCCAGAATTTCATCACCTACCCGTACTCGATATACAGCTTGCTTGAGATAGTTCTGATTGCCATCCCATTGTTGTTTGCCTAGCTGATACACTTCGCAGTAGTTGACCCGAAAATCCTGGCTATCTTCTATTAATTTCTCTTGCAGCAAATAGCGCAAACCCGATTCACCAGAACTACTAGAGCGAAAATCTGTATAGCTGCTACCCGAAAAGCTTTTTCTGCGTTTTACCCATTGGGAAATGTTGGTAACTTCGGGAATGACAATCGCCGAACGATATCCTGGTAATTGGTAATAATTACAAGCTAAAGGTAAAAACAAAAGTGCTAGCCATCTTTCGGGGGATTCTTGATACGCACCATGAGCAAAGCATTCAACTAATCCTGGTAAATGATGTCCTTTAACGGGAATTTTAGGCTTAAATGCTCCTTTGGAATTAAATGCTTCTTTGAAATCTCCCGTATAGTAGCAGTCTTCAAGCTTTCTAAACGAGCGAGAAAATTCCACATCATCGACGGGAAAGGTTATAGTTGTCGGATTTTTGTCTAATTTTCTTTGTTTACTGTGCTGTAAAAAGATGGTTGCAATACCTTCGGTGAAAGTATATTTACCCTGGCGATCTAGCTTGAGTGCAGGAATGTTGAGATAGCCATTGCGAATCCTATAAGTTTGCTGCATTAGGTTTAAGACAGCATTGCGATCGCTTGTTTCGTCATTCCAAGCTAGTTTAACGGCATCTTCTGTAACCTCCCATCTCATAGGCACATCATCGGGATTAATAACTGACAAAGCCAAAGCCAAGCCAGCAATACCCGCACGGTGGGGTAATAGGGTATTGGGGTCAAAAATAGATAGATTGAGTTCTGTCATTTTGCTTTATCTTCTACCTGTTTAATTTCTTCTGCACCCAATTCACTGGTATAACTCCAGATTTCGGTAGGTGCAATAGGATAAGATTTATATTTGTCCCAGTTTTGGTAATCCCTAGCGGGAATAGGTACGGTATAGCGAGGTATTTCTCTGGCAGAGAGAGTTTTAATTGTTTCTATGTCTTGTTCGAGTAAGACAGTAATATTAAATCCTTCTTTTCTCAGGGATGTGGGATAGGTGCGCCATTTGCCATCGAGTAAAACGGAGTCGGTTTCTGGTTCGCCTCGTTCGTTCAGATTCTCCAGCCACTGTGCCAAATCACTTTGGGAAGCTTCTCCTTTAAACGACTGAATCATTTTTAATCCATCATCAAGTTGTTTCTTACTGTAAGGACAAGGGTTTTTAACACGCTCGATTAAACGATCGGGATAAAATAAAGCATCCAAAGCGCGATCGCAATAATGACGATTTAATCTACCCAAACGCTGAATTAAACCCGCAGGATCGGCAATTTGCGATACTAATAGAGTGGCGGAAAGATCGAGGGACATTTCGGCTACTTGGGTGGCGATCGCTAAAATCGGCTCATCTCTTTTAAACCCATCAACCACAGCGCGGTGATGTTTTACCCTGTCTTGATAGCGATAGCGACTGTGATAAAGAACGGCATTTAAACCCTTTTTCTTAGCTTCTTTGTATACTGCGATCGCAGTTTTAACTTGATTGCATACCCACAATACTTTGCCCCCATCGGCTAATTCTCGTTCTACTCTGTCCCAATTAAGATGCTCTTTGTAGTGAAACTTGTAGCGGGGCAGTGCTTCTAATTTGGAGTCACCTGGAATTAACTCAATTGGTTCGCTTACAGCTTGCTCGATTGCCTTTTTTTGCCAGGGTAGAAAAGAAGCTGACATCAATAATATTGGAGCTTTAACGGTTTCTAGAAATCTTAGTAATGCCCCAAATAAAGCCTCGTCGTAACAATGAACCTCATCAAAGACAAAAGCAGCTTGAGCGATCGCAGGGAAGCAATAAATTGGTCTACGATTGCATTGCAACCAGCCCAAAACTGTATCTACCGTACAAACAATTGACTCTCTACCCCAAGCTTTGAAAGATTCAAGTTTAATTGCACCTTCGTTGTTATCTTCCCCTGCTTCGTTTTCTTCTTCTGTAGTTGCCATTGCTAAATCTACATCGGCACGAGAATGTAAAAGAACTGAATCGAGTTTGTTGTGGACGTAATCTAAAAAGCCTTCGGTCCTAGTTCCCGTAGTGGGATAGCAAAAAATCAGTTTTCTGCCCACAGCTTGGGATTTTGCCCAGTTATAAGCCCCTAGTGTCTTACCCGTACCGCATCCTGCCCTAGCTAGGGTAACTCTAATTTTACTTTCGGCTAATCTGATCTGAAAAGGTCGTAGTTTATTACCATTCAAACGGGCATCAACTACTTGCTGTAATCTCTCCTCTGTAAGAGTTCGTCCGACTTCAGTTTGAATATAGCTAGGAATAGTTATATTATCTTCATTGTCATAAATGCGATCGCCTGATTCGTATTGAAATCGATTGGCTAAATGCTTTTGGGGGTCAAAATTAGGATCTCTTTTGAAAGTAGTTTCTAAAACTTTTAATTGCTGAATGCGATCGATCCGAAAGTCGCGTAAATCTTCACGCAGATGACAATAAGCAATTACATAAGGATTAGTACCGCGATAAATATTGAGCAAATAGGGATCGATAGTTCGTTCGGATTTAGTGTTTTTAGTAGCTGCGTAATAGCTAATCCACACCTGTCGCGATTTGCTGGTAGCTTCCTGTAACTGCTGCCAAATCTGCGGATTAGAATTGACAATTTCTGCCCCCGCACCAAACATGATACGTTCGTCGGCTAGCTGTTGTAAGTCAACTAGAGTTTTATCAGGTAGCCGTTCGCTAAGACGGTTTATCGCCGTTGCTATCTCTTTCACGTAAGCACTACCAGCATATGCTGAAAGCATTCTCGCACCTAAAGTTAATGCAAAAATTTCTCCTTGGGATAGGGAGATACTGGGCAATCGCCAGTTGGGATCGGTATAGTGCCAACCTCGATTTTTTTTGTATTCTAAAGGTGCGCTCAAGCGATCGCCCATAAAATCAAGATCGCTGCGAATAGTGCGTAGCGAAGCCATGCCCGAAGGGCTTATCGCTGACTTTAGTAGCTGCTGCTAAACTGCTTTGAGTTTGTCTGCCATCCGAACGAATCAAAGAGTCTATCGCCAGCAATCTTTCCAGTTGTAATTTAGACATTCATTAATAATTCGACAATATATCTTGAGTGGCATCAGTATAGCCAACCAACCTGGAAATAGAGCTTCCTACTTAAAAATCTTTTAGCTGGGTAGAATCTACTGAGAATTTGTGAAGAATTTATTCTTGTGGCTTTTTTTCTTCTAGTTCTTTCCGCCTAAGCTTTAACTGAATGTCTTCTAATAACTGACGGTTGACGCTCATTAAATCAGCAACCAAACCAAAGATTAAAAACTGTACGCCAATCAGAATTAAGATGGCTGCCAAAACTAGACTTGGTACGCGAGGTTTGGCGGGATCGTCGCCAATTATGCCCCAAAATAAGAATAGCCAGCGACAACATAGCAAAAATCCCAAACTAAAAGGAACACTACCTAGCAGCGTAAAAAATTGAAGCGGGCGATAAGTCATAAACACCCGCAAAATAGTCAAGATCGAGTGTTTTACATAGGTAGGAATGCTTTTTACTAAGCGGGAAGGACGTAAATAACCATTAGTCCGAATGGGAACAGAGGTAATGCTCAAACCCCTTTGACCTGCCTGAATTATGGTTTCCAAGGTATAGGTATATTCATTAAACACGTTCAGCTGGAGCGCAGCTTTGCGGCTAATGGCTCGAAATCCGCTAGGAGCATCGGGAATACGAGTATTGCTTGCCAAACGAACGACTAAGCTACCCAGACGTTGCAGAAACTTTTTAACTGGTGAAAAGTGTTTTATTTCTTGAATTGGTCTGGCACCGATGACTATTTCGGCTCTGCCTTCCAGAATTGGAGCGATTAGTTTGGGTATGTCTGCTGCGCAATATTGATTGTCGGCATCGGTGTTGACAATGATATCTGCTCCTGCCGCCAAAGAAGCCTCTAGTCCAGCCATAAACCCTTTTGCTAGTCCCTGATTACGACGAAAATTGACAATGCGATCAACACCGTTAGCTTTGGCTACTTCTACAGTGCGATCGCGACTGCCATCATTAATAATCAACCATTCAATTTCATCTATTCCAGGTAGCTGACGAGGCAGTTCGGATAGGGTTAATCCTAAAGTTGCTTCCTCGTTGTAGCAGGGAATTTGAATGATTAGCTTCATCTAACTATTGGAATTACTAATTCGCTTGATCGTCCAAAAAGGAAAGTTCTGACTGGGATTGATTATTACACCGTCAACGTTATTTTGGGCAAAAGCATAGTCCTTAGTTTGCCACAGAGGTACGTAAGGAACGTCTTGAGCTAGTAATTCTTGTAGTTCGACAAAGATCGCCTGACGTTTGCTCGGATCTTGCTCGGTACGAGATTGCTCGATTAGCTCGTTGGCGCGATCGCTATAGTAGAAAGAACCACGGCTTTGAGCGGCACCCTCCTCACAACCCAAAGTAAGAGAGCCTTTACTACAGGCAAGAAAAGGTTGAATATAGTTGTCTGGATCGAGGAAATCGGGATACCAATCTACCAATGCCGTAGGATACACTCCTTTGCTGAGATTGCCAAAAAATGAAGCCGACTCCACACTGTTGGGAATAAACTGTATCATCCCCCCTAACTCCTGCTCTGTATAGGCTTTGATCGTATCGGCGACAATACCGCGAGTAATCGAACCAGAGGGATGCCAAATTTCTATAATTGCGGGGTTCTCGGCAGAATAGCCAGCTTTGGTTAGTAATTCTTTTGCTTTACTTGTATTGGCATCGCCATATATTTGCTCGAAAGTAGCTTCATAACTGTCAAAAGCAGTGGGGATTAAGCTATAAATTGGTTCTGCCTGCTCTTTTAAAACTCTTTGGTTGATTAAAGCTCGATTGATAATAGATGCTACCGCTTGGCGAACTTCTGGTTGGTCTAATGGTTCTTGCTGCATGTTTAGCACGAGATAGTTGACTACCGTTCCCGAACCTTCGATTACGTTCCAATTGTTCGCCGCATCACCAATTAAGCTGTCAATTTGTTGGGGATCTAAAGATTGATATCCAACATCTACTGCGCCAGTTTTAAAACTATTAAATAAATTGGCTGAGTTCCCCGCATACACTTGAAGATTAATTCCTTCGTTAGCAGGCTTATCCCCCCAATAATTAGGATTGACATCCAGGCTAATCGAATCACTTTTAAACTGACCCAATTTATATCTACCCGTACCAACTAAAATATTTGGATTAAAGTTTCCCGCACCAATCTCATAGGCATTGGGGGACACGGCACAAGCACCAGGAAACGCCAGCAACGCGGGGAAGGCAGCAAATGGCTGTTTCAAAGTAATTTTGAGTTCGTATTCTCCTGTGGCTTCTACTGTTGCGATCGCATCTCCTAATAAAAATGCTGGCTTACCGCCATTCTCTATAAAGCGTCGTAAGGAAAAAACCATTGCTTCGGCATTAAAAGGAGTATTATCATGAAAAGTAACTCCTTCTCGTAAGGGAATAGTATAGGATAGACCATCATCGCTAATTTGGGGCATTGCCGTAGCAAGCAGTGGTTCTATTTCAGTCGTCCCTACTCTATAGGTATATAGACTTTCCCCGACATTGTAAATGATATTTAATCCTGCCAGTTCGTAATTATCTGCTGGATCTAGGGTACGAGGTTTTAAAGTTGTTCCTACAGAAATACGAGGAGAATTGTTCGTCTCGCTGTTGTTTTGCTGCGGAGAATTACCGCTACACCCTACAACAAGAGCAAAGCAAACCAAAGACAATAGTATATGTTTGCTGGCTTTGCATAGCCTTTGCCAAGCAGAAGAAAATCTGTTACCGATCATTTTAAATAAGAAACTTCGAAAGTTTACCTCGCATGATAAACGTTAATTTATCACATGGCTTTCAATAGCATCAGAAATCTTAAATTAGCAGTAAAATGACCCAGCATTTACCAGAAACAGACACACCAGCGTTACTGCTATTGCTATGGGGCAAAAGAAAACGATTCAAGGTTGTCGGGAAATCAATGCTGCCTTTCTTACAGCCAGGAGAAGAAATATTAATCGATCCTCAGGCATATCGACGAGCCAAACCTCAACTCGACGATGTAGTGTTAATCAAACATCCTCACAACTTGCAATTAAACATAGTTAAAAGAGTTGTGAGGATTGAAGAAAACGATAATTACTTTGTAGTTGGAGACAATCTACCGATGAGCACGGATAGCCGTCACTGGGGTAGCATCCATTTAACGAAAATTATCGGCAAAGCGACTAATCGCTTTGTCTAGAATTTAACCCGACTATTTTGCCTAAAACTACAAGACGTTTCCAACTAAGACCAGAGTTCAAACTAATCGTGATGGAAACGGTTACAAATAACAGTTATTCGAAACTAAGCTTCTAAGAGCTAGTTTCCTGGCGAAACACACATAAAGTCTTATAAATAATGCGGTATTAGACCAATCTAAAATTAAAAATTTATTCTATGACCTTGTCAATCCCTATCCATCAATTGCCGCTTCAAACGCATCTCTATCCTCAAAGATCTCAAAAGCTTTGTCTAGCTGAGTTAGCTCGAACATAATGCGAACGGAGGGTGCTAAAGAGCAAATCCCAAATCTGTGTCCTAAACTCTCTGCTAGGCGAAAAGCTTTAATTAGTGCCATTAAACCCGCGCTGTCCATAAATTCTACCGCTTCCATGTTTACCAGTAAAGCAGACTCCTTAGAGGACGTAACTTCTACCGTCAAGCGTTCCAAAAACTCGGAAGCATTGGCGGCGCTTAAAAAACCTTCTGGTCTAAAAGTAGCAAACTGGGTACATAATTTAGTGCTAGTCATTTGTTTACCTTCTCACTCTACGTATTGCTAAATAAGTTTTATTTATTGTTTAAGAATAGTCCGTCAAATTACGGAAATCTACTCATACTTGATGACTTCACGAAATCTTGATGAAAAGATAAAGCGTTGCTGAACCTTACTCAAAATTACGGTTTTGCCTCAGCAAAATGTACTGTATGCTACACTTTTTCTGAGCCTATCCCTTAAAGACAGATTCAAGCTCAATTGAAGTTTGAAGCAAGCTAATATCATTTATAGTCAATTCCAGATAGTTTTATATCGGGACAATCACTGAAATCTTTATTTAAGCTTTCTCTTCATCTAAGTGTGTATTACCAATCAACATGAATTAATTATGGTTGAGTTTTGTCAAAAAGTTAGTATTTAAATTTACTAAAATACTAATTTTTGTCAATTTAACTGTGAGTAACATTAAGAGATAAAGGTAAAAAACTAGAAGAAACTTCCAATTAACAGCTATAAAGAAAGTAAATACAATCTAAAAAAATGCTGCGATACTTAAAACTTATCTTGATTAGCCCGCCAAACTCGCTTGACAAATTGATTAAGATGTTGTTTCGAAGAAACTGCGCCTTTGTTTGTTTTACTGTCAGTATCCGTATCTGTCAATAGGGAAATAACTTCCGTGTCTAAAGCAGGACGAAACAAACTAGTCGGCCATAGTAAATCGGAGCTAGATTGTAAATGAATTAAGTCTAGATCTGCCGAATCTCGACTATCCTCAAAATTGCACATAGTCATGCATATAGGTCTAAACCAGCACATTCGGCGATGATGAATTAGCTGAATTACTTCACCGTAAAGCTTAGTATCTTCATACTCCAAACAAATAATTTGACTTTCTTTGAACTGCAAATCTGAAACATTAGATCCAGTTTCTTCCATGGCAATTTACCGATTAAAAGGGCATTGCTCTCCGTTGTTCGCGATCAAGTTGAGAAAACTGTAGAAGCTACGGAGAGCAGCAAGATTGACAGCTTAGCTTACTTAAAAACCCTAAGCGATATACTCTAATTCCTTCAGTTTGTCGTATATTTTGTCTACACTTTCAGACAGCTCTTCAAGATCGGTGCGGCACTCTATCTCAGGATTGGTAGGAGGTTCGTAGGGATCGTCTATACCAGTAAACTGCTTGATTTTACCAGCTCTTACTTGTTTATAAAGTCCTTTGACGTCGCGATCTTCACAGACTGACAGGGGCGCGTTGACAAATACTTCCAAAAAGTTGCCAATATTAGCTCTCATTTCCTCTCTGATAGCACGATAAGGAGAAATAACAGGAACCAGAACGATTACTCCATTGCGAGCCAATAACTTGGCAACAAATCCGATGCGACGAATATTAGTATCTCTATCCTCTTTGGAGAAACCCAAGTCTTTGGTAAGATTTTCCCTAATTTCGTCTCCATCCAAAACCTCTAGCTGGCATCCTGCGGATTTCAATTTTTCAGTTAAAGCCTCAGCGATAGTACTTTTGCCTGCGCCACTAAATCCTGTAAACCAGACTGCTACTCCACGTTGCTTCATGATTTTTTATATTCCTTAATATGTTTTCACTCCTCTCCGTATTTTACTTGCTTCGATCGCTTTTGCAATTTTAAAAACTTATATATCGATAAAATAATACTTATTTATATTCTATTTGCTTCTAACTCATGAACTCATCTGCTATTTTTCACTTAGCAATTCCGATTAATGATGTTGCTACAGCCAAGAGGTTTTATGCTGATTGCCTTGGCTGTACCACAGGTAGAGAAAATCGTTCTGCGGTCATTTTCAATTTCTTTGGTACGCAGCTAGTGGGTCATGTCAGCCGAGAAAAATTGATGCCCCAATCTGGTATCTATCCTCGGCACCTGGGTTTGATTTTAGCTACTAAAGATGAATGGCAGCAAATTTGCGATCGCGCCAGAGAAAACAATTTAACTTTTTATCAGCAACCAAAATTAAGATTTCCCAATCAAAACCTAGAGCATCATACTTTCTTCTTAGAGGATCCTTTTCACAATCTCTTAGAGTTCAAGCATTACCGCCATGCTCGGGTTATTTTTGGTGGTCAGGAGTCCGCTTTGATTGGAGATATAAAAAATAAATAGCCTATAAAGGCTCGACTACAGAACGGAACCTAAGACTGTAATGACAAACATTAAAATCACCACGGTAAAAACACCCAAGAAAAAGCTGCTAATAAACAAAAAGTTCTGCTTTTTCTGGCTGAGGGGTTTGGAGGTAATGCGAGAATTGTAAATATTGCCTCTTCTGCCACTAAAGATACTCCTGTCATTCCTCAATTTAGTCTTGATTTCCTGCTGAACTTGAGAATACTGATTGGTCAAGTTGACAATCGTATCTCCCTGAGATCTGATTGTTTCTTGCAGCTCAAAAATGCCAGAAGTTAAATCGGATATGGCATGATTCATTTCCAGTGGATCTACTGGTTGATTGCCAGAAGATTCGTAATACCGCTCGTCTTGCTTGACTATCGCACCCACCTGGCTGGGAACGTATTCTGTGGTGCCAGAATTAGACACGTAACTATTAACTCCCGAACCATTCCAATTGCCTAGAATTGGACCAATTTGAAAAAATCCTTTTTCCGTAAGGCGAATTATATTGCTAATATCCTTTACGCTGGTATTTTTGAGGACATATCCCCTTGCTCCCGCCTCCAGGGCGCGATTTAATTGCTGGCGGTCATCTTGACTGGTAAATAGTAATATTTTGGTGCTAGGAAAACGTTCCATAATCGTCTTAGTGGCATCAATGCCATCTAGATCTCCTGGCATTTCAATATCCATTAAAACCAAATCTGGCTGATGTTCTCCCGTTTGGGCGATCGCCGATCTGCCGCTATCAGCCATGCCAACAACTTCTATACCTGCTTCGGTAGACAGGTTTACCTTAAGAAATTCTCTGATACTATTTTGATCGTCAACTATGATGATTCTAGTCATGTTCCTCGTAGGAAATAATAAATAGTTATAAATTTGAACTGGCTACTCAGGCGCAACGATTTGAAGGAGATAGATACAGCATCAAGGCTGATGATATCTCTATGTGCTGTCTATACTTGCTAGATGAACTAAAGCCACTCAACAGATAGTAAATCGCGCAATACGTAAGTATCCTTCGAACCCAAAAACTTTGATTTCTCTGGCATTTTTTGGTTCTTTTCAAATGAATGATGACTCTAACCCAAGCAACATTATTAGTTTGTAAATATCGAAAATTTTGACGTTTAATGAGATATTTTATCAAAAGCTAGGATTGATCACTACAGACATAGAGTTTCCTAATTTTTGAGAATATTCTGGTGTTGATTGTTTGTATTTTGAGCGAGGCTAAAAAAATAATTAATTCACATCAATGTACATAATCATATAATAGAAAATGTACAAAAAAAGTAATAAAAGTCAACATAGCTGGTAAGCAGGCGATTTTGATGGGTTTGAGCTAATCTATTAACTGATACCACACCAGATGTATTGTTTTTATCTTGCAGTTGTGCTTGACAAAAAATCAACCTAATTGTTGCTTCAATCGACTCAAGCTCACCTAAACTCACCGTTAACCTACAGGAGATATACAATGTTACGATTAGAACACATAAGCAAGATTTATACGACTGGAGAAGTTCTAAAGGATGTTACCTGGGAGGTAAAGCCAGGTGAAAGAGTGGGTTTAGTAGGTGTCAATGGTGCGGGGAAGTCAACTCAGCTCAAAATTATCAGCGGTGAAATTGAGGCAACTTCAGGAGAGGTTATTCGTCCCGCCAGCTTAAAAATTGCTTATCTTACTCAAGAATTCGAAGTAGAGCCAACCAGAACAGTTTACGAAGAATTTTGGACGGTTTTTACTGAGGCAAATGCGATCCAGCAAGAAATGAATCAGGTTCAGCAGGATATGGAAACAGCCGATCCTGAAGAGTTAAACAAACTTATCGATAAATTAGATAAGCTACAACGTAAATTTGAAGCTCTAGATGGTTACACTTTGGATGCACAGATAGAAAAGATCTTACCCGAGATGGGATTTACGTCTGAGGATGGCGATCGCCTAGTCAGTTCATATAGTGGCGGCTGGCAGATGAGAATGAGTCTGGGTAAGATTTTACTGCAGGAACCAGACTTACTCCTGTTGGACGAACCGACTAACCATTTAGACTTGGAGACGATTGAATGGTTAGAAAAATATTTGCGCGGGATCAATACGCCAATGGTAATTGTGTCTCACGATCGCGAGTTTCTTGATCGTCTTTGTACCAAAATTGTCGAAACAGAACGGGGAGTTTCGACTACCTATTTGGGTAATTATAGTAACTATCTCGCCCAAAAGGCAGAGGCAAAACTGGCTCAGGGAGCAACTTTTGAAAGACAGCAAAAAGAAATTGCCAAACAACAAGAATTTATTGAAAAATTCCGCGCCAGTGCGACGAGAAGCACTCAAGCCAAAAGTAGAGAGAAGCAGCTAGAAAAAGTTGAGTTAGTCGAAGCTCCTATTGCCGACTTGAGAACCCTAAAATTTAAATTTCCCCCCTCTCCCAGGAGTGGTAGAGATGTAATTGTCATCGACGATCTTGTTCATACTTTCAACAACGATATTTTATTTTTGGGTGCGAGCCTAACTATCGAAAGGGGCGATCGCATTGCGATTCTTGGTCCCAATGGGGCGGGAAAATCTACCCTACTGCGGATGATTATGGGTATGGAGCAGTTTGATGAAGGCACTGTGGAAATAGGCAAGCATAATGTAATTCCTGGCTATTTCGAGCAAAATCAAGCAGAAGCCTTGGATCTGGACAAAACCGTGATGAATACGATTCACGATGAAGTACCTGACTGGAAGAACGAACAGGTACGCACATTACTCGGACAGTTTTTGTTTAGCGGCGAAACAGCATTTAAGAAAGTAGAAGCTCTGAGTGGCGGTGAGAAAGCTCGTTTAGCTTTAGCAAAGATGCTTTTGACTCCTGCCAATTTACTGATCTTAGATGAGCCTACCAATCACTTAGATATCCCTGCCAAAGAAATGCTCGAATCAGCGTTACAAGAGTATGATGGCACGGTAGTAATTGTTTCTCACGATCGCTACTTTATTTCTCAGGTAGCCAACAAAATTGTGGAAATTCGCGACGGCGAACTGGTGGAATATTTGGGAGATTATCACTATTATCTCGACAAAATTGAAGAAGAAAAAGAAAAAGCCAGACAAAAAATAGAAGCAGAAGCAAAAGCAGCCAAACAAGCGGCAAAAAGAGCCAAACAAGCAGAGAAAAAGAAAAACAGAAAGAAAAAGGCTAAAGCATAAAGGGCTTTGCCCAGCTATTAGCTCTTAGCTCTTAGCTTTTAGCTCAATTAAATAGAGTATTGAATTACTAGCAATCAAACAATGGGATTAGATCGACAGTTAAAAGAACTAATCGATGATGCGGCTAATTACGGAGTCCCTCCTGAAGCAATCGAACAGGCGATCGCACCTGTCTTGAGGCTTTTTGCCGAGCAATTGCAGCATTCTGAATATTTTATCTGGCAGAATCTCGATGAGGATTGGGTTTTGACCACCATTGCTAATCCAAAATTAAAGCAGCATAAAAATGTAATCTACGCCTTTGTCTCCGTTAAAGATGCCATGAGAGCGAGTGGAAAATCCGATTCCGATCTGATTGCCGCATCAATTCCGATCGTGCAGCTATTATTTAGGCTGTTTTCTCTGCAGGAGGTAGACAGCATTATTTTTTTGGATAACTCTTATAATCTGAATCAAGGGGTAGAAATCGAGCGAAAACATTTATCTCAACTGATACAGCAGCAGATCCAGCAGCTCAATAAAATTCCCCCCGATCTCGCTTGATTAGTTATTAGTCATTAGTTATTAGTCATTAGTCATTAGTTATTATTTTTTTAGTGTTCGTTAGTAGAAGGTTTCTCTGTTGCAGAAGGGAGTCGAGAAACGCTGCTAACATCTTTATTTTCGAGAATTTTTGCCTCTTTAATTAAAGTGGCAGTCTGAGCCAGCACATCGAGATCTGCAGATTCTGGCTGTCTGAACATACTAACTATACCCTTATCGTAGTTAGATGCGATCGCCAAGAAGGCTCCTGCCAAAATATAAATTGGTAAGGGTAAGATAAACTGCTTTAACCAAATACCGAACTCAGCTAAAACGAATAGAATCCCCACACCAACTAACCAAGCTTTAAACATCGTTATTTCTGATCTACACAATTCAACGTTAATTTTTCTCTTTCAACTTACCCGAAGAAACTGAACTGATTTCATCTTGAGCAATTGATTTTGTATCCTTGCTTATCTACTATCTACCATCCCCAGCTTCCTGGTTCCCCTTTGAATGGTCCGACAATATCTTGAGTAATCCAGCCGCCATAAAAATCCCCTGGTTGTGCTTTGACCAGTTCTCCATCAACATAACAAGCATCCATCTTACTCGGATAAAAAGCGACGTAATTTTTGATGAGTTCAAAATCAGCCGTAGGTTGGGGATAATACCAACCTGCATTGACAATTTTTTTACCTTCTACCAACAAATGATAATAACCAGCAAATCCTTTCCATTCACAAAGAGAACGTTGGTTTTCTGAGGGTTGGAGATGCTCGGTTTTGATATCTTCTGGTGGAATGTAGTAAACAGGAGGATGACTCGTTTCTAAAACTCGATAAGTATTAGAGCTATCGGCGATCGCAATGTCGTTGACCATAATCTTAATATGTTTGGGCGACCTTTCCAAACGCGGAGGACGGGGATAGTCCCAAACAGATTCTTGTCCTGGCTGTGGCTCGATACGTTTTTGGTGTTGCATAATCCCTTCTAAATAGTTCCACTTTATTAAAAATCAAACCGATAAACATGCATAAGGCAATAAGGTAGTAGGGGAATAGGGTCTTTCTTTTCGTTTAATTTGGTTGACCTACTTATCTACAATCCCAGACTGTAATAAAATCAAACTCTACCTTCAGAACTCTACCCCAGATTAGTAGATGCAGGCTTAAATAGAGTAACCATTTATTTAGCCTCAAACCCAGACTGGTTTTTACTTTCTACTTTTGTACGGATGTTCTATAGAATGTCCTTCGAGCAAAGCTTTACTACCCTTGAACAACCTGCTTAATTGTCGTAAAGGTTTCGACACTGATTAATCCCTGACGATATCCTTTTTGGTTGGACATTCCCAAAAATACGCCTTCTCCTCCTTCTGGATTGCGAGAAAAACGGGGGGAAGTATTGATATAAACCAAAGCACTATCTACACCTCGAACAAATTGACGACCTTCTTGATAAGACTCGGTGACGATGCAGTCTGCGTGACCGCTGCTATAGCGATTGATCCAAGAAACTGCCTGGGGCAAACTTTCGACAAAGCGAAATGCTACTACTTTGCCTAAGTATGGTCTGCGCCATTCTCCCGACTTCATTAACTTGAGATATTCGGGGAATGCCTCAACTAGAGTTTCATCGCCTCGTAAAAGAAAGCCTTGTTGCTGCAAACTGTTAAATAGAGCCTGAAGAGCAGGGGACTTGATATTACGGTTAACCAATACTTTTTCGATCGCATTGACGGCATCTGGCTCGCTGTCATGGCTATCAACCACGACTTGACGAATTAGATCTAGATTACCGCTGACGGACCAATAGAGGTAACAATTGCCGATGGTGGTTCTTAGCACTGTAGCAGTAGCTTTTTCTGCCACCTGCTGAACCAAACTAGGACGACCGTAGGGAATGACCAAATTTAAATAGCGATCTTGAGTCACTAATTCTTGTACCGATATACCTGAGTCCGAAGGTATGCTAGTGATGGAATTAACTGGTAAATCTGTGGCAGCCAATGCTTTTTTCAAAATTTTGGCGATCGTTTGATTGGAATTGCTGGCAGAACCACAGCCTCTAGTAATCAGGCTATTGCCAGTTTTGAGGCACATACCTGCTACAATCACGGCTAATTCGGGGAAAGCTTCGTATACCAGAGCGATCGTACCCAAGGGAATCAGCTGACAATAAGTTTGGGACGGTTCTAGCTGATAGGGTGCGTTAATTAGACGGCGTGTTGGGTCTGCCGATTTGGATAGCTGTTGCAGAATTGAAACTGACATCTCCAATCTTTCAGGGGTCAATTTGAGCCACTCTGCAATAGGTTCGACTATCGCCATTTCACGACTCATTTCTAAGTCTAGGGTATTAGCTTCTAAAATTTCATCAAAACTGCTTGCCATAGCATCTGCCAGTATGGCTACTCCTAGCCTTCTTTTAGCGGCTGAAGCTTGAGCCAATTCAGTGGCTGCTCGATGAGATTCTCGAACTATATTCAATACTTCACTTGACGAACTTTGCATTGCTTTTCAATTAATGCCGATGGGCTACAAACAGCTTCAATATCAGCAGCATAATCACAATTAGAAATAACACTGCCCAAAAAATGATACTCTGGCTACTCAGCCAACGCAACATCAACGAACTGGCTTTGAGAGCTAAGATAACGAAACCCACTGCTAAAAAGGGCAAAAAAACCAAAAAACTTTGTTTCCAACGAGTGTAAACATTTTTCCAGCGTTTCCCCGTCCATTGCCAAGATTTTTTCTTATATATTGAATATAGCTGCTCGATTACCCGACCATCATTTTTAATCACAAAGATTTGCTGACAGCGATCGCAGCCTAAAGCTTCTGTCAGCACGATGGGCTTTAGAGTGCCTTTTCTCCTGCAAGGACATGGATATTCGCTATTGAGATCTATTTTAGGAATCTTCTTATAGGGGCGCACGCTCAAACTGCTTAATCTGATGACAAGTTAACCGCTCTTGACACTGTAATAGCGACTTATAAAAATAAATATATTATCTATATTCTACCTGACGATAACTGCTCGACTTAATCTTAACAAAGCAGCCGATTTTAGTTAGCTATTATTTTTGCCTTATCTTGTGAAATGTTTTAAGCGGGTGACGCGATTCGAACGCGCGACATTCACCTTGGCAAGGTGACGCTCTACCACTGAGCTACACCCGCATGCACGCTAGCTATGTCCTTAAAAACAATCGAACAAACAGCTAGTTTTTTCTTGCCAAGATTCATTATGACAAACTGTCTAAAATTTTGCAAGATTTTTTTTGATTTTTCAATCGCTCACATCGATTTGCTAATTGCAGCCAAATTGTGGAAAGGATTTAGCTCTACAAAACTGGATCTTGAGAGAAATTGAGGCGTATTTGCTCCAATTTGATAATTTCTTGTTTAGCAGTTTTAATTTCCTCCAAATAGTACTTCATCAAGTCTAAATCTGTTGTAGGGTTGAGATTTTGTAGCTGCTGATTGCAGTAGATTTCGCGTTTTTGATAGTTGACCTGCTCCAAAGAGGCGATCGCCTCGGCAACTCGAATATCTGCCCGAAAGACATCTTCTTGAGTTTTTTCGTCTAGGTTAAAGAGCTTGGCGATCGCCTTCATTTCTGGAGGAAAACTAGAGCTACGGTTGTGTAACTCTCTTAATAAAGGATTAGCATCTCCCAGTGATGGTGCGGTGATTTCATCTTCGATCGCCATAATTTGCTGCCACAAAAAGCGATGAGGACTTAGAGTAAACAATAAATCTTTTTCTTCTAAAGAGTCGATGATTTTATCTCGGTAGCGATGATAGTGAATATAAATCCTCAGCAATAAAGCTTCTGCTTGTTCGAGTAGCTCATTTTCTGGAGTGCTAGCAACGGTAAATTTGGTTGTCTTGGGCGATCGCTTTTGCTGTCGTTCTGAACCAGAATTATGACGCTCCTTGCCAGGAATAGATTTTGTTTGCGATTTGAGAGTAGCCAGGTTTTGCAAGAGTAATCTAGCATCCCCCAAAGAGAGGAGATCGGCACAGTGGGTTAAGTAATGGTTGCGTTGGTTGGCATCCTGTAGCTTATCGAGCAGTTTAATCATGCCCGCTGCTGCTCTTTGAAAGTCATCGGCAGCTTTTAAATCTTTATCAGCTAACAGGCGATCAATCGACCAGTCTATCCATAATGGGGCATTTTCCAGAGCTTGAAAATACATCACCGCCCCATCTTGGTGACTCTTGATAAATTCATCGGCATCTTTGCCACCAGGGAGATTGAGAATGCGTAGCTGCACCACCCCGCTGTATACCAGATCTTCTATTTCGCCGATCGCTCTTTCCGTCGCTTTCTTGCCCGCATTATCGGCATCAAAGTTTAGTACTACTTGTTTGGAGGAGGTAAAACGCAATAGCTGTTTGAGTTGATTTTGCGTAAAAGCCGTACCCAGAGATGCCACCACATTATCGATCCCCGCTTCGTGCAGAGCGATCGCATCAAAGTATCCCTCCACTACTACCGCCCGATCTGCCCGACTAATACTAGTACGAGCTTTGTCCAAAGCAAATAGAGTCCTACTTTTATCAAATAAAGGAGTTTCGGGAGAGTTAAGGTATTTGGGCATATCTTCATCTCGCAGACTGCGACTACCAAAGCCAATTACTTTTCCCTTTAAATCCATAATCGGAATCATCAGGCGATCGCGGAATACGTCATAGTAGCCACTGCCATTTTTTCTAGGCTTAATCAAACCTGCCTGCTCGACGAAGTTAACGGGATAGCGTTTTGTTTCCACCAAATAGCGATAGAGGGTTTCCCAGCCTGCGGGAGCGTAACCTAGCTGAAAGCTATCAATCGTACTTGCTTCTAGATTTCTCGTCTCTTTGAGATAAATTAAAGCCTCTTTTCCTTGGGATTGATGCAGGGCGTGTTGGTAAAAATTAGCCGTGACTTCTAAAATTCGATGTAATTCTTCTCTAATCGAAAGCTGGCGTTGAATTTCTTTTCTTTGCTCTGGCTCGACGGTTTTAACTTCTACCTGATAGCGACGAGCCAAATCTAACACCACCTCAGAAAAAGACTGCTTGCCAATCTCCATCAAAAACTTGTAGGTGTTTCCCCCTTCACCACAGCCAAAACAATAGTAAAGCTGTTTATCTTGGCTGACGCTAAAACTGGGGCTTTTCTCGTTGTGAAAAGGACACAAGCCCAAAAAATCTTTGCCCCGTTTTTTTAAGACAATGTGTTCGGAGATGACATCGACAATATCAACCCGCTGTCTTACTTCTTCAATTGTGTCGGGGTGAAGGCGAGGTACTTTCACTACTACGTCAGATAAAATTTATCGATAGCCATCCTATGAATGTATCATTAGTGATTAGATTTTGGTTATGAACTTGCGATACAATACAAAGTCGCTTACTTCAGACATTTAAGGCATCATGGGGAACACTTTCGGGCAAATATTTCGCATCACTACCTACGGAGAATCTCATGGTGGAGGAGTTGGGGTGGTGATTGATGGTTGTCCCCCACAGCTAGAGATTAGCGAGGCAGAAATTCAGGTAGATCTCGATCGCCGCAGACCAGGACAAAGTAAGATTACTACACCGAGAAAAGAAAGCGATACTTGTGAAATCATGTCTGGGGTATTTGAAGGCAAAACCTTGGGTACGCCGATTTCTATTTTAGTCAGAAATAAAGATGCCAGATCCCAAGACTACAACGAGATGGCGGTGAAATATCGCCCATCCCATGCCGATGCTACCTACGACGCTAAGTATGGCATTCGTAACTATAAGGGTGGCGGACGTTCCTCAGCTAGAGAGACTATTGGCAGAGTAGCGGCTGGAGCGATCGCTAAAAAGATTTTGAAGCAGGTTGCTGGGGTTGAAATTATTGGCTACGTCAAGCGCATTAAAGATATCGAAGCAGAAGTTGATAGCAATACCGTTACCTTGGAACAGGTAGAAAGCAATATCGTTCGCTGCCCTAATTCCCAAACTGCCGAAACTATGATCGAGCGTATCGATCTGGCGAGAAAAGATAAAGACTCCCTGGGGGGAGTGGTGGAATGTGTTGCCCGTCATGTTCCCAGGGGCTTGGGCGATCCTGTCTTCGATAAATTAGAGGCAGACTTAGCCAAAGGCGTGATGTCTCTTCCCGCAACCAAAGGCTTTGAAATTGGCTCGGGTTTTGCTGGTACGACCATGACGGGTAGCGAACACAACGATGAATTTTATATTGACGATCGCGGGGAAACCAGAACTGTCTCCAATCGCTCTGGAGGAGTCCAAGGAGGAATTTCTAACGGTGAAAACATTGTAATTCGAGTGGCATTTAAGCCTACTGCTACTATTGGCAAAGAACAAAAAACCGTTACCAAAGATGGCGTAGAAACTTCTTTAGCGGCTAAAGGCAGACACGATCCCTGTGTTTTACCCAGAGCAGTCCCCATGGTAGAGGCAATGGTAGCCTTAGTATTGTGCGATCGCCTTTTATATAATCAAGCTCAGTGTGATACCATGCGCTCAGTGTGAATTAGCTTCGTTGAAAATTCAATTGTTCGCAGCTTTAAGCTTTAAGCTCTAAGCTTTTAAAATGCGACAATATCAGGCTATTTTTACCTAGATAGAGATTGAGACATTTTGATTTTCAATAGTTTGAGCCATCTTGATAGCTAATTTGAATTCACATCAGACGTACACTATGTAAACTATTAAAAGGCTTTAGATGGTTTTACTTGGGCATATTGCTCATTCGATCTAAGTCGAGTACTTCGGCTAGCTGTTGCTCGTCCATCAAACCTTCTTCTAGGACGATCGCTCTAATCGATTTTCCCGTAGCTAAGGATTTCTTCGCTACATCTGCTGCTTTGAGATAGCCAATATGAGTATTAAGAGCCGTGACCAAAGCCAAACTACTTTCTGCATAGGACAAACAGCGATCGCGGCGGGCGGTAATTCCTGCCAAGCAACGCTGACTGAGACTGTCAATGGTGTTGCCCAAAATCTCGATACTATGAATCAAATCATAGGCAATCAGAGGCATCATCACATTTAACTCTAATTGTCCAGCCTGTGCCGCAAAAGCGATCGCCGTGTCGTAACCCATGACCTGAAAGCACACCATGGAAGTCATTTCTGCCATTACAGGATTGTACTTACCAGGCATAATCGAGGAACCTGGCTGCACTGCGGGGAGTTGAATTTCTTTGAATCCTGTCTGGGGTCCCGAATCCATCAGACGCAGATCGTGGGATATTTTGACTAAATCTTGTGCCAGGTTGCGGATACTACCAGATACATTGACAAAGGGACTCATGCTTTGCATTGCTGCCATTAAGTGGGGAGCGGGCTTGAGGGGTTTGCCGATAAATTCTCCCAGTAGCTGGGCTGCGCGATCGCGATATTGCGGATGGGTATTCAATCCCGTACCCGTTGCACTGCCGCCCAAGCCTAAATTATAAAGATCTTGGGCAGCATTCTCGATTCTTTGCTTATGATCGCGCAATATTTGCTCCCAGGCTTTGAACCCTTCCCCCAAACGCACAGGTACGGCATCCTGCATATGGGTGCGCCCTGATTTGACTACATCTTGAAACTCTAGGGCTTTAGTCGATACCGCAGAAATCGCACTATCTAAAGCAGGGTAAAGAGTTTTATCTAAAGCTAGTAACGCGCCGATTCGGATCGCGGTAGGAATTACATCATTGGTAGACTGACCGTAGTTAACGTGATCGTTGGGACTAACTCTTTTATAGTTACCTTTCTCATCTCCCAAAATTTCTAATGCTCTGTTAGCCAATACTTCATTGACGTTCATATGATGTGAAGTACCCGCCCCAGCTTGATATACATCTACCACAAACTGATCTCGCAGCTCACCTGCCAGTATTTCATCGGCTGCGCTGACAATAGCTTTACCGATCTGCGAATCGATGCAGTCTAGTTCACTATTGGCGATCGCCGTTGCCTTTTTAATTAAAACGCAGGCATCGACATAAGTTGACAGAGGCTTGGTGCCACTTATAGGGAAATTTTCTGTAGCTCTTAAGGTTTGAATTCCATAGTAAACATCAGCAGGAATCTCTTTTGACCCCATCGAATCTTTTTCGGTGCGATAGTTATTTGTCATCTTAAGTTTTCTACAGCTACTTTTTCCCAACTTAAGATACAACACTATTTAATTAAATCAACTAAAGCCAAGATAAACTTTTGAATCTTGGTCAATTGGATCGATAAATAAATTGTTCCTGTTGATCTCTGTTTAACAATCTTGACGACGGCGACTAATAAGTGGCTCGATAAAACAAGGAGACATAATTATGGCGATCGCCAACATGATAATCGTGACCAAAATCAGCAGCACAAAGTCAAAAACATGCTCTAATGGTCGAGATTTTGGCGTTTGTGCCTGTAGAGGGAGAGGTGTCTCTATTACTCCTCCTGGAGGAAATGCTACCCAAGTACCGACTTCTAATTCTCTAGGTTCTGTTAATTCTCTAGGTTCTGTCCAGTTATTCTTTTTACACCATCGTTCTACTTCAACATCATTCATGATACAATTGTACTCAACTTTAATTATAGGGTTAACTTATTTTTGCTCATTCAATCAATGTGGCCTACTTATTTAAACCTCGGTGTTAAATGTTGAATAGAATTGCTTTTTGTTCGCAAATCTTCACGCTAGCGATAGATAATTTGAAGCTTTTATTAAAACAAGAGAAACAACGATTAAGAAAGTAACTCGAAGAAATAGACTGAAAAGCAGTATAAAAGTTATTTCCTAAGATTTCTCAAACTACTATGCCTTTAATCGATGTTCGTGGAGTCCAACATTACTACGAGTGGATCGTCAATTCTTCCAGCCAATCTAACAAGCCTGTAATGGTTTTTGTGCATGGCTGGGGAGGTTCGGGAAAATATTGGCGCAGTACAGCTGAGGCGATCGCTGATGACTTCAACTGTCTGCTATACGATATGCGGGGTTTTGGTCGTAGTGTAATAGAGCCAACTAGCCATAGTTTGGGCTATGAAATGATCGACTATGCAGACGATCTGGCAGCTTTGTTAGACAAACTCAAACTAGATAAAGTCTATCTCAATGCCCATTCGATGGGTGCGTCGATCGCGACGGTATTTATTAATCGCTACCCAGCAAAGGTAGAGCGGGCAATTCTCACCTGCAATGGTATTTTCGAGTACGATGCCAAGGCTTTTGCTGCTTTTCATAAATTTGGGGGTTATGTAGTTAAATTTCGCTACAATTGGTTCCTCAAGTTTCCTCTAGCAGACAGAATGTTTATGGCGCGTTTTCTCCATCGTCCAATCGCCAAGAGCGATCGCATGGCATTTCTAGAGGATTTTTTGTTGGCTGACTACAATGCAGCAGTCGGTACAATTTACACTTCTGTAAGCAAAAACGCAGTTGAGACTATGCCAGAGGAATTTGCGCGAATTTCCGTACCGACTTTAATGATATCGGGGGAAAAAGATATTATTATTCCCGCAATCATGGGTAAAAAAGCAGCTGCTTTAAACGATGGCATCGATTATGTAGAATTGCCCAAGACTTCCCACTTCCCGATGCTAGAAGATCCCAAAGCCTATTTACAAGCGGTCAAACAGTTTTTGCAGGTTGAAAACGTTGTAGTGTGATTAAACATTGAACCTATAAGAATGCTTGTTTAGCCTTTCTGTTCTTGTAAATAATTCTTTGCCATGGTTTTCAGGCGATCGGCTTCAAAAATATAGTTATCGATTAAATCTTTCATTTTTATGTATGGCTGGCGGGCGTTTTTCTGCTGTCTTCTTTGTTGACGCTCGACTCTATTTCCTTGTCTTCTGACTTCTCTGGCAATTCGATGTTTGCCAAAAAGATGTAGCCCAATAGAAGCTGCTTCATCCAAACCAAAACCGTTATCGGGTTGCTTCATTTCTTTTAGCTTGGTGTTGACTTGCTGTTTGAACTCTCTTAATTTGTCATGAGATTCGTTAATTCGATTTAGCTGTTGGCGGACTGACTGGGGGTTATCGAGATTCAGATGGAGTTGAGCGGCTACCTGTTTGATCTGCTGTAAATTAGTCATGAGCAAAAATACTAATTAGAGATACTTTATCTTAATCATTAAAGGCTCAAAATCACAGATTGAAAGCCAAAACAAAAAATCTGATAAATTTTTCCGAAATAGCTGAGATTACGCTACCCTCATACATAACGAAATATTCAGTCAAAAGCGTGAAGGTTTATCCAATATTATGCGAGCTTTACTAATTTATCCCGTTTTTCCTCAAACCTTTTGGTCTTATGACAAGATTTTGGAGTTAGTCGATCGCAAAGTACTGCTACCTCCTCTGGGAATGCTTACCGTAGCGGCGATTTTGCCCCAAGAGTGGGAATTTAAGTTAGTCGATCGCAATATTCGAGCAGTAACTGAAGCCGAATGGGAGTGGGCAGAATTAGTTATTTTCTCGGCAATGATCGTTCAAAAACAAGACTTGCTTGGACAGATTGAAGAAGCCAAAAAAAGGAATAAATTAGTAGCAGTTGGCGGTCCCTACTCTACCTCGTTGCCCGATGAACCTAAAGCAGCGGGAGCAGATTTTCTAATTTTGGATGAGGGAGAAATTACCCTGCCCCTGTTTGTTGAAGCTATAGCTAGAGGAGAAACTAGCGGTACTTTTCGCGCGGTAGAAAAACCCGACGTTACGACAACTCCCATACCTAGATACGATTTATTAGAGTTAGATGCTTACGATTCGATGTCGGTACAGTTTTCTCGTGGCTGTCCGTTTCAGTGTGAGTTTTGCGATATTATCGTGCTTTATGGTCGCAAACCTCGCACCAAAGAGCCAGCACAGCTTTTGAAAGAACTGGATTATCTTTACGAGTTGGGTTGGCGACGCTCTATCTTTATGGTGGATGATAACTTTATTGGCAATAAGCGCAACGTTAAATTGCTACTTCAAGAATTAAAAGTTTGGCAGGAAGAGCATAAGTATCCTTTTGATTTTAATACCGAAGCTTCAGTAGACTTGGCAGCCGATCCAGAGCTAATGGAATTAATGGTGCAGTGTAATTTCAATGCGGTCTTTTTGGGCATCGAAACCCCTGACGAAGCTAGTCTACAGCTAACCAAAAAATTCCAAAATACTCGTGACTCTCTTTCTAAGACAGTAGAAAAAATTATTGAAGCTGGATTGCGTCCTATGGCTGGCTTTATTATCGGATTCGATGGGGAAAAGAAAGGCGCAGGACAAAGAATTATCAATTTTGTTGAGGAAGCCGCAATTCCCACTGCCATGTTTGGTATGCTGCAAGCTTTGCCCTTGACTGCATTGTGGAAACGTTTGGAGCAAGAAGAACGTTTGCGAGACTGCACTCGTAAAGATATCAATCAAACAACCCTGATGAATTTTGTGCCGACTCGCCCAATTGAAGATATCGCCCAAGAATATATTGAAGCTTTTTGGACTTTGTACGAACCAAAAACCTACTTAGACAGAGTATATCGTTGCTTTATGAAATTGGGGACGCCCAAACACGAATCAGCTTTTACTATGCCTAACTGGGTCGATATTAGAGCTTTAGCCATTGTAGTTTGGCGGCAAGGTTTCAAGCGCAGCACTCGTTGGCAATTTTGGCATCATTTATGGGGTATTCTTCGCCACAACCCTGGAGTATGGGAGCATTATCTGACTATGTGCGCCCATAACGAACATTTCTTGGAATATCGTCAGATTGTAAAAGACGAAATTGAGGCTCAACTGGCAGAGTATAAAATTCAAGAACAGCTTTTACAGCAGGGCACTTCCAAAAAAGCAGATGCGATCGCTTAAACCAAATTAACCAATTGTCCATTATCAATTATTAATTGATAAATACATAGCCATCGGGCTCATCAGCTGCCAGGTAGCCCAAATCCTGCATAATTGTGATAAGGTTGAGCGGTTTTGAGATACTTTTATGAGCAGAAAAAAAAACTTTTATTATTGGGTAACACCTGTTGCGATCGCCCTGGTAATTATTCTAGCTTCTTCTTCTCAAGCTCAGTTACCATTCTTGCCCAAAATCAACTTAGATACTTTTAGTCTAGATCGCAATTCCCGCGATGCACCCATCTCTGCCTGCGTGCGTTTAGATGGTCGCTGTGTATTTGAGCTATCAGATCGCCCGTCTAACCTCGCAAATCGCATTAAATACACCGAGGAAAGGTTATCTAACGTAAAAAAACAGTATCTCCAGAACGAAAACTCTACCCTGAAAGTATTCAATCAAGCAGATAAAAACTCAGAAAATATTTACGTAGCTTGGGACGAAAAAGAGTTCCCTGTTCTCACCCTAAATAATAGCGATGCTCTTATGCACGGCGTCAAGCTAGAATTTCACGCACAGCGCATATCAGACAGAATTGAGCTGGCTTTTGAACGGGCAAAAAGACAAAGAGAGGCTTCATATCTACTCAAGCAAGGTAAAGTAGCAGGAAGTTTATTGCTAGTAATGGCTATTAGTAGCGGACTTTTATTAAATTGGTCGAGACGCTCGAAACAAGCCAAAGCCGATCTAAATCCCAAAACTGTTAGTCAGTCGTCAGAAACTCATTCCGAACAGGGTAAAAAATTTAATCTCAAAGAAGTACAGCATCGACTGCTGCAGCTAGCCCAGATTACCGTGTGGTTGGGTGGAGGCTTATTGATTTTGGGATTATTCCCCCAAACTAGAACGCTTCAGCTAGGGATTGTTACCCTGCTGAGAATTCCTTTGCGTTTATTTTTGGTGATTTCAGCCTGCTATATCTTGATTCGTCTCAGCTATGCTGTGATCGCTAAAATCAGCTCGGTTATCAGTAACAATACCTTTGCCAACAGCTATGTATTTCTTCCTGATACCAGTCGCCGACTACAGGTACGGGTCAATACTTTTTCTCGTTTATTTCAAGGAATTGCTACCTTTACCTGGGTTGGAATTGGTATTTTTGTAGCTCTATCCGTTCTTGGTTTAAACATCGCTCCTTTTTTAGCTGGTGCGGGAGTTTTAGGTCTGGCATTTTCTTTTGCTTCGCAAAACCTAATCAAAGATACGATTAACGGTTTACTAATTGTCTTGGAGGATCAATATGCCGTAGGAGACGTAGTAACCATTGGAGATGTTGGGGGAATGGTCGAGAATTTGAATCTGCGCATCACTCAATTAAGAGATGGAGAAGGACGATTGATTACTATTCCCAATAGCTCGATTACTCTAGTTGCTAATCATTCTAATGGTTGGTCGAGATCGGATCTGCGTATTCCATTTACCTATCACACCGATGTGGATAAAGCGATCGCCTTGGTTAAAGAAACAGCGACTTATATGTATGATGAAGGAGACCCTAGAATTATTGAAGCCCCTCAGGTACTTGGCGTCGAAGATTTTGCCGAACGCGGTTTTGTAGTGAGAATTTGGTTTAAAACCGAACCCCTCAAACAATGGGAAATTTCTCGCGAGTTTCGTCGTCGGATCAAAAATGCTCTCCAAGAAGCGGGTATCCCTTTACCTCTACCCCAACAAGAAGTCTGGCTGAGAGAAAATATCGATCGGCAAAATTGAGCGTCTGCAAAGAAAGTTTATGAGGAGTTTAACTAATATTGATATTTATCTCAAACCTAGCAGTATTGATAAGTGCTTGGGAGTAAATCGGTATAATTACTGTTTATCTTAAGATTTGTTAGCCGAAAATTGATTGATATATTTAAGTTGTGGGGCAAACGGTCAGGTTGGATTGACACAAAAGTAATTCAATCTACATTCTTAGTGCAACCGTTAAAACAGCCAATAGCTAATTAAAATCATTCATAAGGGAACGCTCCAGTTTTACATTGATAAATCAGCAACACCAGAAACATATGTCTAAAGCTCGTCATTTCGATCGCTCTGAAAAGCAACCTGAGATCGACCGCCTACAACAAGAATGGACGGAATTTAATCGATTTCACGTCAAAGGTGAGTATTCATGCCCCGTATGCCGTCATGGAAAAGTATCAGAAATGCCGATGATGGAAGCTTTTTCCTGTAATTTTTGTCAGCACATTTTTACCACTAATTTTGAAAAGCAATTGCTTAAAATGGCAGATAGCCAATTGCCTCTAACCTGGTATTGGAACGGTAAGACTTGGAAGGGTATTCATCGTGAAGGAGTAGAAATCGGTTGGTCTTATCTGGTTGTTGCCCTAGCCTTTGTCTTGCTGCCCACTGGCATTGTCACAACTGGCACGTATTTGTTCCCCTCTTCTCCCGACAGTTTATTACATTGGCTACCTTTGGCTTGGGCGATTCTAACGTTCTGCGCTCATCTGTTTTGCGTTATCTGGTTAGCGATCGAATACTATCAATTCCCTATTTTCCTCTATGTTAGGGCAATAAGAAGAAAGCTATCTATGGCTGAGTAAACATTGCCAGAGAAATAACCAAGGCTATGTTCGAAACAAGCAAATACTAACGTTACCGCTCTGACTTTACCCCAAAGATAGCCTCGCTCGATTAGTGGAAAACCTGTAGAACGTGAGTTCGAAATTCGAAATTCGTAATTCGGAGCTAGGAGTTATGTTATTCATAACGAAAAAACAAGGAATTCAGACCTTTAAAACTTAGAGAGTTACACAATTTTTAAGTTTTTATTGCTTTGTCGAACTTACGTTGTAGAGATAAAATTATCAAAAACTACGAATTTGGCGCAACAGGTAAGGTTCTACCTTCGACGCGATCTAAGTAAGGCATAACTTCTTCCGTGTAGTCAATTGGCAAGACAGTGCAAACATTTTCGTGGGGACGAGGAATAATGACCCAAGACTCTAAAGTCGCTCCTTCAGCTTTTTCTACCGCGTCTATTCCTGCAGCCATAGCCGTTTTAACTTCTGATACGTCACCGCGAATATTGACGTTAAAACGCGCGCTACCTACACGGATGTAGCCTACCAAGGTAACTCTACCTGCCTTCACCATTGCATCGGCTGCTGCTAGGATGCCTGGAAATCCTTTTGTTTCGATCGATCCTACCGCAGATTGAGACGGCATAAACTTGCTCCTTTAAATTATTAGTTATAAATACATATAAAAGTAATGCTAGATTACGTTTACGAGTTCTAATTTTAGCTGACAAGGGGATTTTTTTGAACTAACTGGTTCTACCTCAATGACAGTCGAGAAAAATCTTACTTTCAATTGAATGCAGCTTAGAAACGATACTGTTCTACTTCTTCGGTATAGGCAATCGGTAAAATTGCCACTACGTTGTCTGGTGGGTTGGGTACGGTGTAATGGGTGATAACTTTGCCGCCAAAAGTTTCGTCTGCCACTCTCAATCCCGCTTCCATCGCGGGGCGAACTTCGGAAATCGGTCCTCGAATAGCAATAACAAAAGTACCGCTTTCTCCTTTGTCAAAATAGACTAACGTAACTCGACCAGCTTTTAACATTGCATCTGATGCAGCTAAGACAGCAGGAAAGCCGAGAGTTTGAATCACTCCTACTGCATGTTGTTGAGCCATATATTCTGAGACTTAAAGATTAAATCAGATAAACCATAATCTACTAGAGTACTATATCTTGATTGCGCTTGGCTCTGATACGGTAGCAATAATGCGATCGCAACCTGATTTGGGTCTTGCCCATTGGTATTGATGATCTTGAGGAACTCCCCAACACAAGCCCAGATAAACTTCTGTGCGGGCTGCGTCGATTTCTGCCCATTCTGTTTGGGCGATCAGTTTTTGCAGGTACTCAAAACCAATAGACTCGTGGTGATTTTTGCGACCTACGATGTTACTATTAACCAGCCAAAACTTCATCTTTTGAGTGATTCGATGCCAAAAGTCCAAAATTTCTGGTTTGGCGTTAACTAAAATCTCTTTATCTCCTGGAATGGGGACTAGCTGATTGTGTACTTCTGGATAGGTAATACTCTGGCGATCAAACTTACAGGTGCGCCAGACAATACCTGACACTCCATGATTCTGCTGATATTCATGAATCTGACTGCGAAAATCGCGATAGGCAAATACTTTGTTTACCCGATCCATATTCAACGCCTTAGCCATTACAGGATCGTTGATGCGCCGTGCTGAAGACAAGACAACACGCTTCCCCTTCCAGTTTTCTTTTAGTTCGCAATCAAGTATCTCGATTAATTCGTCGGTGGTGTAGGTCATTAGTACCAAGCAGCTATGACTTCTCTATTTGCAATTGTATCTTTGCTCTTAGTTTCTGTGTCGTGGTTTTTATGTTTTTTCTCGATTAGATAATTTTCAATATATCTAAATATCTAATACGGATAGACAGGTAAATAAGCATCTCTACCTATTTATCGTCATTCTCGTATCAGGAAAAACTTTATCTGTTGCTTTTCTTTACATTAATTGTTAACTTTAGTAACAGAAGCAAATCAATGCTTGAGGAATCGAACTCATACAATGAACATCAAATGGAAAAAACTGGTCTTTAGAGTGGGAGTGTGGTTGACTCTGGAGTTATTTTTTGACCGTGTGGGATTAGACACCATTGCCGACTACAGTGAATTTATATTTGAAAAAAATCTAGTTACGCTAGTTTCTTAAAGTTCGAGAGTGAAAACCAAAGCTAGCAACAGTCAAAATTTATTTTCGATATCGTATGACAGTTGAATCACTAAATAGTAAGACAGCGCAAACATCCTGGAAAGTAAAGCTACTATACGATGGAGAATGTCCTTTATGTGTGCGAGAGGTCAATTTTCTAACCAAGAAGGATAGAAATAGAGGAATCATTAAATTTGTTGATATAGCCGATTTAAATTACGAGCCTCAGGATAATGCCGATATCGACTTTGCTACAGCAATGGGTAGAATTCATGCCATCTTGCCTGATGGTACGGTAATAAAAAATGTCGAAGTATTTCGCAAGGTCTACGAAGAGCTGGGTATGGGATGGGTCTATGCCATAACCAAACTACCCATTCTGGGTGCGATCGCAGATGGACTTTATGCTATTTGGGCAGACTGGCGTTTAAAGCTGACAGGAAGAGAAGATCTTGAGTCGGTAATCGCTCAAAGACAAAAAAAACTTCAGTCCAATTCAGGTAGATGTCGTCTGAATTAATTATTACAAAGTAGTAATAATAGTAAAATCCTGGTAAACACTGTCGAACGAAAGTGATTTGCGATGCTATTATCAATGTGCTAGCGATTATTAAAAGGTAACAATTATGGTTCAAGCACCTGTATCTCCTGTGGTGCTAGCTATCTTAGATGGTTGGGGTCATCGCGAGTCAACAGAGGCTAATGCTATTGCCACTGCTAAGACGCCAATCTTCCATAGCTTGCAAACTGCCTATCCCAATACTTTGATCCGTACATCTGGGAAGGATGTAGGCTTGCCTGACGGTCAGATGGGCAACTCTGAAGTAGGTCATCTCAATCTAGGTGCGGGAAGAGTAGTTCCTCAAGAATTGGTTAGAATATCGGATGCAGTAGAGGATGGCTCAATTCTAGAGAATCAGTCCCTGGTTGATGCTTGTGTTAAAGCAAAAGCGGCTGGCGGAAAGTTACACTTAATCGGTCTTTGTTCTGAAGGTGGCGTTCATTCCCATCTCAAGCATTTGATTGGCTTATTGAATTTAGCCAAATCGAATAACATAGAAGATGTTTGCATTCACGCTATTACGGATGGTCGAGATACCTACACTACAGAAGGAATCAAGGCTCTAAACAAAATTCAAGCTGCAATCGATAGTATCGGCGTAGGTCGGATTGTCACCCTAAGCGGTCGTTACTTTGCGATGGATCGCGATCGCCGCTGGGATCGAGTACAGCAGGCTTACGATATCATGACCAATGACGCCATCACAGACAAGCGATCGGCAGCCGAAGTTTTAGGCAGTTTTTACGCTCAAGAGATTACTGACGAATTTATTCCTCCTACTAGAATCGCTTCTGGAGCAGTTGAATCGGGAGATTCGGCAATATTTTTTAACTTTCGCCCAGATCGAGCCAGACAGCTAACTTATGCTTTTGTTAGCGATGATTTTAATGGCTTTGCAAGAGAAAAAATCAGCCCTATCAATTTTGTCACCTTTACTCAATACGATCCCAACGTTGCGGTTGAAGTAGCCTTCAAACCCCAAAATCTAACCAATATTCTTGGTGAAGTAATCGCCAACCAAGGCTTGCGTCAGTTTCGTACTGCTGAGACTGAGAAATATCCTCACGTAACATATTTTTTTAACGGTGGTTTGGAGCAGCCATTTGAAGGAGAAGATCGAGAACTAATTCAAAGCCCCATGGTGGCAACTTACGATCGCGCGCCTGAGATGTCGGCTCAAGCAGTTACTGACGCAGTGTGTAGCGCTGTGGATAAGAGAATTTATTCTTTGATCGTGGTTAACTATGCCAACCCAGATATGGTAGGACATACTGGCAACATGGAGGCTGCGATTCAGGCGATCGAAACGGTAGATCGATGTTTGGGTAAAGTTATCGAAACTGTAAATAAAGCAGGCGGTACGCTGTTGATTACAGCCGACCATGGTAACGCAGAATATATGAGGGATGCAGACGGCAATCCTTGGACTGCTCATACCACTAACCCAGTGCCTTTTATTCTTGTCGAAGGGGAAGAGAGGAAAATCGTCGGACATGGCAACGACACCCCTCTAAGAAAAGACGGCTGTCTAGCAGATGTTGCGCCAACTATTCTAGAAATATTACGCATTCCAAAGCCAGAAGAAATGACTGGTCGTTCTTTGATCGAATCGGCAGCTTACGAAGCCAGAAAAAACCGAACCCCGATCAAGATATCGATGTAATTTCCGACGTAAATTTAGAGCGGAGAGAAATCCATGGCTAAAGTCCACTTTCTCGCATGGCTTCTAAATAATCGATCGCAGCCTGGAGCTTATCCTCATAGGAATAAGAAAATTCCTCAAACCATCTACCTTCTTCAGAAGTGGGATTGAGTTTTTTGAGCCAGACTAGAGCTTTATCTCGTAATGCTTCCTGGCGCCTGCGTTCTCTCAACTCAGCAAGGCGCTGGGCTTCAATCAGCTCTTGCTGACGGCGTTTTTCTGCAGCAAGGCGCGCTTCTTCTTGTCGTTTAATTTCAGCTAGCTTGGCTTCTCTTTTACGAGCCTGAATCTCGTAATCTTGATCGATTAAAGTATTAAGGCGATCGCGATTTTTGGCAGCATCTCTACTCGCTTGGGAACCAGAGTTAGTGAAGCTAGTAGAGTTACCCAAGTCGCGATTTGGTCTACCTCTTCCAGATTCCAATTCAACCCGTAGTTCGTCTAACATGCGATCTATGGGTCGATTTTTTTGGGGTGGATTTTGGGGTTTCCCAGCAGATTTTTGTTGGGCTTTATTCCTAGACTTGCGTTCTGGCTCAAATTCTGATTTTAACTGAGCTAACAAATCATCCATATTGTTTTCTGGCACCACACCACCCCATCATTTCGTAACACCTAACTATATTTCTCTTATTTTAAAACTACGCTGCGGCTAGGGTATCGGCCAAAGGTTTCCAATTCACATAGCGATCTCCACCCAGCTCCAAGACAACTTTGATTTTTGGTTCATCTTTAGTTAGATCGACCAAATACTGAATTTCTTGCCGAGATAGTATTTGACCTTCTATGATCCACAAAGCCAACCCTTTCGCATCTGCAGGCAAAGTCGATAATTCATATGTTGCAATGGGTGGAACAAAGTATATATCTCCCACACAGGCATCTTGCCCAATGGTCTTTTTACCTAAGTGGGGAGGACGTACGCCGTGTATTCTGGTCAAATAAGCAGCTAAATCTCCTAAGCCGCGAGCAGTAATATTAATTGTCTGGTAGCCATAGGCTCTTAAACGTCTCTGATACCGTCCTTCAGCACCTCCCTCCAAGGGCATGTATAAGCCCAAAGCACCATTTTTTTCTAGGGCTTTAATAAATGATTTTCCAGTGGTAATTAACGGCATTATTTTTTTGTCGATCTAAATTATTTATGTGAACGTGTCTATTTAGATTATATTTTACGTCTGTGACGAATTCTCAACATTCATCTGAGAGATGGAGATAGATGTGGCAGTATCTAAATTCTTCACCAGCTATTCGGCGATCGCACCTACCGATAACAGAAGTCGAACCTGTAACTAGCCCAACTCTTGTTTAATTCATCTTTCGATTTTAATTATCTACCCGATAAGGAATTAAAAGCTAAAAGCCAATAGCTAATAGCTAACAGCTTCTATAATA
>JBCDCO010000023.1:0-34557 GCA_039181635.1 Cyanobacteria bacterium P01_G01_bin.19
GATAGGTTGATAAACAAACCCGACACGGGGAGAAAAAGCTTCCGTATCAAAATCAGTCGAGCTGGACAATAATTCACCAGCGAATGTAATTTCGAATTCTTCCTCAAATCCAGCAAAATCATAGCGACCACCGACTAATAGTTTAAGGTTGGGTAAGATCGTAATTAGATCCTGTAGATACAGACCCAAGATTCTCTCAGTAGTGTCAAAATCTCCGACCGAATTACGACTGTCAGAGCTAGGAATTGGCGTATCATATTGCGGGTCGAGTACATCAATTGTGAAAGGTCGATCGTCAGGATCGAAAACGTCAGCACGTGATTCTGGTGCATCACTTCGTGCAAGCTCAAATCCCGCTAATAGTTGATGTTCCACTGAACCCGTATTAAACTCGCTAATTAAATCCGTTTGCCAGGAAAGATTGTCGCGAGCAAATTCTCGATCGACAAATTGTCGATTGAGTTCGTTAGTTTCTGGATCGAAAGAGCCAGGGGTTGGACGAAATGCCGTTTCTTCAAGGTCGGCTAGTTCTGCTGTAAAGCCACTACGCACCCTAATGCTATCGTTAAAACGGTGGTCTAGGGTCAAGAAGAAACTGTTGGTAGTACTCTCATAAACATCGTCTGGTTCTCCCAAGAATCGCTCTTTGGGTAGGTCAAACACAACTGGGTCGATGGGCAAACCATCATCGTAAGTCTGCTCTAGGTCTAGAAAAGAGTATTCAAAAGTAAGGCTGGTTGCATCGCTAAATTCGTATCTAATGACTGGGGAAATTGATAAAATATCGATATCCGCAAAATCTTGGAAGCGACCGTCACTTTGATAGGATGCATTGAAACGATAGGTCAACTTCTCATCCTCGGTCAAAGGTCCCGTAAAATCCAAGGACGGTTCGATGAAGCCAAAACTTCCCGCCCTAAATTCTAAATTGAAAACTGCTTCTGCTTGAGGCTTTTTCGTAACTAAGTTAACTATCCCTCCTGGCTCTACCTGACCGTATAGTACCGAAGCAGGACCTTTTAACACTTCCACCCTTTCCACTGTGCTAGTTGCAGTAGATATCGTACCGCCCAAACTCGACCCCGTTCTAAACCCATTTCTCAAGATTCTAGAGTCCTCAAATCCGCGAATCACAAAGCGATCGCTGGCGTTACTGCGATCGCGTTGCAGCGTAACCCCCGATACGTTACGTAAAGCCTCGCCAATTCGAGTTATATTTTGGTCTTCGATTACCTGTTGGGGAACGACCTGAATTGATTGGGGAATATCCCGCAGTGGGGTATCGGTTCGCGTGGCGGTAGTAGCATTATCAACCCTGTAGCCGTCTTCTTCTGCTTCCCCCGTGGCAATAACCTCAATTTCTTCAATTGGTTCTGATTCTGCCGTAGTATCTTGAGGAGTAACGCTTAACACTAAATCGTCTCTTCCTGGTACTATCTCCGCACTTGGTGTTTGGTTTGTTCCCGTAATTGTTACGCGAATACTGGTGTCATCCACTTTATTGACCGTAATCCTGCTAATCCCTGATGTAGGATTGGTTTCTGTCACACCATTGCGAATCGAAAATGCCAAGGTCGCATCCAGAATATCGATGACCAAATCGTTTCCTTGAGGCAAAATCAACGGCACTAATCTCTCACTTCCCGTTACGGTTCTCAAGATTAACTCTAACCCCGCTTCGGTCTGTATCGTCTCAACTCCCGTAACCCGCGTTACGTTATTTTGTGCTAGTAAATCTATAGATAATGGCTGACTAGGAGACTGGGGGAATAGCCCTAAAGGATTTCCTAAAGGATACCGTTTCGCATAAGCTCCGCTTCGCTTATCCGAAGGTGTATCCTTTAGGACCGCGTCGGGACTGGGAGATTTCTCTACTAGAGTTTTATCCGCATCTCCGCGCCTTCCCGTCTCCCCGCCTACAGAAGCCTCCATTCCCAAAACTGGCATCGCAACCAAAGATAATAAACCCGTCAATACAAATAACTGTAGTCGATTCAACATAACTCCACACACCTTCTAGGTAAAAGCCGAAAGCCTTGAATTTATTGATATAAATTCTTGATAAAGGAGATCCTATCAGAAGGTGAATGGCAAAAATAGTCCTAAATATATCTCAAACGGAATAAAATATGTTCCAAACGGAATTTTTGTTCGGAGAGAGTTTCAAGCGCGACGCAAGAAGGCTCGATGCTCAGATAAAATTTTTATGAAGAGGAACGCCGTCGTTTAGAAGCAGCAGGAATTAACCTTGAGCCTAAGATTAAGCTGTCAGGCATTTAATTCGTTTGTTGAGGCTGACGGGAAAACAAAGAGACTCGGAGACTGGGGGACTGTCCTAACTGTTATTACTTCCCATCTGATATTGTTTGGGCGAAACACCGTACTTTTTGCGAAATCCTTTAGACAAAGAGGTATAGCTAGCAAATCCTACTTTATGAGCAATTTCCGCAATGTTAAGCTGGCGTTCTTGTAAAAGCAGACGGGCTTGTTCGAGGCGATAGTTGTGGAGATAGCCAAATGCTGTTATGCCAAATACTTCTCGAAATCCCCGCTTCAGGGTACAACTATTTAATTCTACCAGTCGCGCTAGTTCGGTGAGAGAAGGTGGATTATCAAAGTTAGCGGTGAGAATTGCCTTGGCGAAATGGATGCGATCGCGATCTTCTGACTTGAGATAAAATAATTTTTCTGTTGGTTTATCCAACTGCTTAAGCTGTTCTAATTTAAGGGTAATCAGTTCCTGGCTCTTACTCTCCAGATACATCTGCTTCATTTTTCCCTGAAACGAGCAGTTTAACAGCTGCCTCAACGCCGATCGCATGGCAAGAGTAATGATATTAATTTCCTGTAAACAGTGGCGATCGCAAATACGCTTTCTAGTTTCGGCTGGCAGTTCCTCTAAAATTTCGGCGACTGATTCACTCAACCCATTACTAGATCCTAGTTCGATATCCACCTTCAGTAAAGGCTCTTTAGCATAAAGAATTTGAGTGTATTTATCTGGCTCGTCAAAACGACCCCACTCCAGAAAGTTTTCTCCCGTGCGCTTGCCACAACGATGACCCGATAGATTAAAGCCAAACTCACGACTAATATTAGAAACATTTTGACCTTTCCTAATTATGTGTAGATCTTCATGAAGTTGATAGTTAAAAAGCCTGATGTTGATGCCATGAAAATCAATCGACTTAATGTATCCTTGCCCTAGACGTTCTGGAACTAATCGCAACTCTTCGGCATATCCTTCAGACTTTATTTTTTGAGCAGATGAATTTGCTTCTTGCCAAAGTGTATCGTAATCCGAACCGTAGATTGTAATTGTCATAGAAGCGATAAAAAATAAGTAGCAAGCAGCAAATAGCTGTTAAATGATATGAAGCTTTCTATAAAAGATACTTTAGTTGGCAATTCTTTTCAATATTTTAAAAAAAGTGAGGATTAACAATAGCGATAGAGTAATCCCTCTACCCGTACGCATTCAAAATACTAATGTCACTGCTGACTACAAAGACGGTATCCTCAATCTGACTCTACCCAAGTCTGAAGAAGAAAAAAATAAAGTAGTGAAAGTAAATCTAATTGGCGAAGCTGCCGAATAGTCTTCTAAGGATAACGAATAAATATTCATTGATTAATAGTCCAACCCAGTTACTTATGTAGTGACTGGGGTTTTTTGTTGCAAGGCGATCGCTTTACCATACGTTAAGCATCGCTTTTTAATTCAATTAAAGTAAGGGACTATAGTATTGATAACTCGCTTTTGTTAATGATATGACTATTAAAATAGAAGGCGGTAAAGAACACCAAGTCTCAAGTAGTTCTATTGTATCTATCAATGGCACGCTTCCCTATTATCAAGAGTTAAGAACCTCAGTACTATTGGATGTTTTGATTACATTTTCGTCCAAGCCATCAAAGAAGAACTTAAGACAAAAAATTAATCAGTGGTTATTCAGCAGAACTAGACCTGGCTTCTACATGGAACTTGATAATCACTTACATCTTGCTTATGCAGATCAGCGAGGCGGACACGGAACGCAACATTGGTGGAGATTATTCTTTGATGAGCAATTCCAAGAACAAATAGAAACTGCAACCAAAAATAGTTCTTTGACGGTTGGAAAATCACCAGACAACAATCGTTCGAGCGCGGGTAATAACGCATATAAAGAATGGAAAGGAATGTTTTTCCGTTCCGAAGCGGAGATGGCGATCGCTGAAGAATTAGATAGAAGAAACGTCTTGTTTTTTGGCAATGTTAGAGGGAGAGTCAACGAACAAGATTTGCCCGCAGCTAGAGCCAGTCAATCTTTATCTGGTAGAGTAGAACTCGATTTTTTAGTATTCAAAGATCGTCAGTGTATGGTCCTAGAAGTAGATGGACAGCATCATCAAGAAGGTACACAAACTATCAGAGATTATGCCCGCGATCGCGTTTTACTTAGAGAGGGCATTCCTATTGCTAGATTTACTGCTCAAGAGTGTATTGCTAAAACCGAGTTGGTTGTTACCGAGTTTTTAGAATTGTTTTAGAGCTTGGCTTATTCTGAAACTCCATTAGACACAAATAGAATCAAAAATAATATAGTAACTGCGTACAAAAATACCACTAATTCTTGGGATCCTGCAATGAAGAGAAGTTTAAGGATTTACCGTTGAAGTGACAATGACAACAGTAAAATAATTTGGGAAGATTTAAACATGACGCAGCTAAATCAAGAGTTGAAAACAAAACTTTTCAGCCAAATAGAAGTAGCAGGCAAAGAGCGATCGCTTTTACCTTTTTCGGAAACATTAATTGATGAAACTATTAGACAGTTAGAAGACATTAATCCCATCTCACAACCGCTATCATCAAATAATTTCAATCTTCTGATTGGTGATTGGCAATTGATCTATGCTTCCAACGGAACGGTTATTACTCGTCCAATTGCCGAGATGACAAGTTTTTTGGGTGCTGCGATCGAAGTCATCAAAATCTGGCAATCATTAGCTGTTGAAGATGAAGAAATCAGGGCTAATAATCAAGCATTAATCGATCTTCCTTTAATTGGAGAGTATCAGTTGAGTGCTGAAGGTGTTTGGAGATCGCAGTCAGATGAGCAAACGGCTCAAGTAACGTTTAACGCTTTTACAGCACAAGCTACTAAGTTTTTGGGTCAGTCGGACTGGAGTTTGCCCGAACTAAAAATACCTGTCTTAGATTTTCTTAGAAATGAAGCAATATGGATAACTTCTTACTTAGACGAAAATACAAGAATAGGCAGAGGGGCAACGGGCAATTTATTCGTCTTTCGTCAAGAATAAATCATCCAATAACCGAATACTAAAAACTAACTACCAAAAACTTATTTTAACGGCGGGCAAATTTGTCTGCCTTGAGTTAGTTTAGAGTCGATCTTTAGCGATCAAACGAATCAAAAACTGACATGATTTTAAATGGGATTTATCAAGTTCAATCTCAATTAAGCAAGCGGGGTGGGAAAGAGACTCTTTTAGCTCAAAATCTAAACACCAATGAGTTGGTAGTCGTCAAAATATTCAAGTTCGGCTTAGATTCTGGATGGCAAGATTTTAAATTGTTTGAGCGAGAGGTTAATACGCTAAAAAACTTGTCTCATCCCGCGATTCCTCAATATTTAGATTATTTTGAACTGAATTTGCCCCATTCTCAGGGTTTTGCCTTGGTAGAAAGCTACATAGATGCGCCAGACTTAACTTCCTGCTTAAAAGCGGGACGTAGTTTTAGCCAACCAGAAATAACAGAAATTGCGATCGCCCTCCTGGAAATCATAGTTTATTTACACCAGCAACAGCCAAATATAATTCACCGTGATATTAAACCCAGCAATATTCTACTATCAGAGCGATCGGGAAATAGCGCGGGCAAGGTTTATCTAATCGATTTTGGTGCGGTCAAAAATATGGCGGCTGCTGAAGGCGGAACGATCACTATAGTAGGCACTTATGGCTATATGCCTCCCGAACAATTTGGGGGGAAAGCTGTCCCTGCTTCGGATCTCTATAGTCTTGGGGCTACGCTAATTTATTTAGCCACAGGAAAACATCCTACAGATTTACCGAGTAAAGATGGACGAATTTTATTTGCCGATTTAGTCAATCTCGATTCTTCTTTAGTTGGTTGGATCGAAAAGGCGATCGAGCCTAGCTTAGATAGGCGTTTTACTTCTGCGACAGAAGCTCTCAAAGCTCTCAAAAATCCAGTTAAGCTAGCCAAACAGCCCGAAGCAAAGATTCTCAAACAGCCCCGCAAGAGTAAGATTAAACTGCGGAAGACTGCCCAAGCGATCGAGATTGTAGTACCGTCTCGGGGTATTTCAGGAGAAGTCATCAGCCTAGCAACTTTTACCTGTTTCTGGAATGGCTTTTTGGTCGTGTGGACTGGATTAGCCTTGTTTATGACCACTTTTCCGATTAATATTTTGTTCTCTTTATTTTCTATTCCCTTTTGGGCAGCGGGATTTGTGTTGGCAAGACAAGTTATACTGCTCGCTTTTACTAGAACGAGATTAAAGATCGATTCTCAACACATAGCTTTATTTTGTGAATGGGGACATTTTAAACGCCAGAAACCCAAGCCAAATCCTATAAACACTATTAGTAAAATTAAGATCGAAAGCTCTAATACTCCCCCTTCAATGGTTATTTGGGCTAATGAAGAAGCCTATCGACTGAATGGAACTATCATGCCAACAAGCAGCTTACTCAATAGTAATCTAGATCCAGAATTAAGCAACTGGGAATTGAATTGGCTAGTTTACGAAATTGAAAGCTGGCTGGCTGGCAAGAAATAGAAACTTAAAAACTTGGCGTTGGTGAATGCGTAATGCTGTTGAGCAATTTTTATCTGTAGAGATAAAGACTGTAAATCCAAAAAGCTTAGAGCTTAAAGCAGTAATTTTTCATAAGACATTACCTAATGACCAACGCCAAAAACTTTAATTAACAGCAGAGTTGATAATTTCTCCTAATTCTTTTTCTGTCCAAGGTTTATACATACAGGCATGAAGATTTGCTTCTATTTTTGCTCTTTTGATCGCTGCTTCATCAGCTTGTCCTGTGAGCATAATTTTCTTAAGATGGGGAAAATGTTGATGAATCTGAATCAAAAACTCATCTCCCTTAGTTCCTGGCATCAACCAATCCGAAACAATGATAATGACATCGATATTATCTGCCTGTAGTTCCTCAATTACTTCCCAGGCTTCATCGGCACTTTCAGCCACTTCATAGATAAAGCGATCGCCAAACATGCGCTTTAATTGTTCTTTCAAACTATCTAAAATGACAACTTCGTCATCTACGCAAAGAATTGCAGATTCAGACATAATTATTTATTATTAATGTTTAGCTATTTGTTTTTTGGCAGCCAAATTTTAAATATAGTTTGACCTGGCTTACTTAAGATGGCAATATTTCCCTGATGCTTCTCGACAATTTTGCGCGTAATATGTAACCCCAAACCACTCCCTTCACCCACAGGCTTGGTAGTAAAAAAAGGTTCAAAAATCCTGTCTCTAATTGCTGGATCTATCCCCGTACCAGAATCTTCGATGGTGATCGCAATACCATCATTTTCTACTGCCGTTGAAATAGACAGTTTACCCCCATCTTTCATCGCTTGAACGGCATTATGAATCAGATTAGTCCATACCTGCACTAGTTCGTCAGGATAGCACCAAATTTCGGGAATCTCGTGATAGTCTCTGTACAGTTCGATATTGTATTTAATACGATTGTGATATATCTCTAAAACCGTATCGATACCTTGAGTTACGTCGATTAATCTTTGTTCTTCCTTGGCATCAAAGTGGGCGTAGTTTTTGAGTGCAAAAACCACTTTAGAGGCTTTTTCTACTGAGGCTAAAATTGTCTGATTATTGCCGAGTAATCTACTCAAATTGTACGCCAGCTCCAAAATCCAATCTACTTTTTGATGCCCGATTAATATCAAATAAGATTCGATTTCTTCATACACGCCAATGTCAATTAACATGTCAGCAATACTGCGAGAATTGTCGATTTGATGAGCTTTGAGGATGCTAGTAATTTTGCGTTTTAACGGTCTTTTTTCACTCGAAGAAAAAAGCGGTTTGCTCATGATTCCTCGATCAAGCAAATTAAAAAAGACATCTTGTTCGGTTTCATTCAGATATTGAGAAAGCTTGGGTAGTTCTGCGATCGCATCAATCAAAGCCTTGTCAATATTACCTGCAGAGGCTTTGATTGCACCCAGAGGAGTGTTGATTTCATGGGCGATACCTGCAACTAGCTGTCCCAAGGCGGCTAATTTTTCCTGCTGAATTAGCTGTTGTTGAGCTAGCTTTAACTCTTGAACCGTTATTTCTAGATTTCTAGTTTGTAGCTTTAGCTGATTGATATATTCTGCCTGCTGAATGCCGATCGCTAGCTGATTTGAAGCCTGTACCATCAAATCGATATCTTCTTGCTGCCAAACTCTAATATCGTTGTTTTGATAGGCACCTAATAAACCCCAAAGATTTTCATCTTGAAAAATTGGCACGATTATATATGCTCTTGCCTGATATTTTTCTAGAGATTGAATGTAGCAATCGGGGAAACCTTGGCTATAAATATTGTTAACTACAGTATATTTTTCTCTGTCAAGGTATTTTCCTCCCTGGGTTTTTTGGAGATATGTATCGGGCTTTAATCGTTCTGTTTTTGACCAGTTTTGTAGACTGCAAGCAGGAGAATTATAAAGCCTGGGAGATAGATTAAAATCTTGCTGCTTTGTCAGCATTGAGATCCAATTACCCTCTACTGATTCCGCCACTACCATACCACTCCAATCAGAATTAAACTGATAAACTATTAGGCGATCGCAGTTTAAAACCTGGCGTATTTCTTTTGTTATTGCCTGAAAAATTGTAGCTAAATCTTGAGAAGAACGGATTTTATCGATAATTGTAGCGGTTGCCTTGATTCTCGGATTTATCGCGGTCGCCGATTCTAAATTATGATTCTCATTCATAAAACTTACTGACAGGCTTGCTAGCTTTTTAGGCTAATTGCTACTAATGTATAGACAATTTTGCAGTAAATACAGTGTGTCCTACATTACTCAAAACAGCAATACTTCCTCTATACTCTGCTACATTTTTTTTATCGATGCGTAGTTCTATTTTTTCAGCTATTCTGCCAGATTTTATGGTGAGTACTGTTCAATTCTCCAGCTCTGTTTGAGCGATCCGACCATAATTAGATTCAAAATCCTGACAATTGATCGCCTGTTCTGATAATGCCACCTTGGGATGTAAAGGGCATTTTAAGTAGTATTCATGAGTAAAAAAGATACAGTCAGCACAGGGAATTTGATGCATTTTGTGCAAATGATTTATAGCTGTTTTAGATAGCCGCGAAAACCTCCAGATAAAGATAAAAAGAACGGCTATCCAAAAGCAAAAGAGCAATAACAAGCTCAACATTACTAATATTCCAGCGAACCGTTGTTTACACGGTAGGGAGGACCAGGACTAATCAGAGCTTGAATGATGCGATCGAAGTAGGGTATGACTTCTAAGGCATCTTCATTACTCAGTAAAGCGGTCGCTTCTTCCTTGAGACAAATGAGAGCTTCGACCCAGTTTCCAAGAGGAATACCGAGAGATTCGTACATTTCTCTCATCCCCTCAATACCAATTTCGTCTAGAGGCTGATTATTTCCCGCTAGCACACAGTAAGCAATCAGACGAATATACCAACCTTGGTCGCGCTGGCAAGAATTAGTCTTTCTGAGATTTCCACTATTACTGGGGGTGATCGGACGGCGTTTCCAAAACTTACGCGATCCTCTTTGTACTAGTCTGGTTTCATTATCAGCTATAACTCTAGCAATCCTGATTCTGTTTGCTCCCGTTTGACAGAAATTTTGTAGCTGCTTGATTTCACTCAGGCTAAGATAGCGTAGCTCTTCATCGGCATTATTAATTAGTTGTTTGACTATACTCATGTTCGGTATTTGAATGCTTGCTGTGAATGGAATTGTCTTGGTTGGTCGTTAGTTGTTAGTCGTTAGTCGTTAGTCGTTAGTTGTTAGTTGTCCTAAAGGACATTGTGTCCTTGTGGCTTGCCCTCGAATCGGGGTATACCGCTTCGTGACTGAAAGGAATCCTTTAGGGCGTATTAGTCGTTAGTTGTTAGTTGTTCCTTAGTTTGTCTTTCGAGAGAAGTTTTTGCTTTATCGCTAGGTTCGGCAGTGGGTAAGGTTGAATTGAGTTCGGGAACAACAGTTTGATTATTGTCTGCAGTAATTACTTCTTCTTTGACTTCGATTTCTTTGGTGTCGGAAATTGGTCTGTCGGTAGCATGACCATTGTTTTGGGATGCTAACCTAATAGTGCGCTCCCTTTGGCTAGCTTTGCGATCGCGGTCTTCTCTGATTTTTTGAGCCACAACTTCTCCCGCAGTTTGTTGACGATCTAGTTGAGCCTGCGACCAATTTGTCGATTGAGACGATCGCATTGTCCAACCTCTAGGAGTAAGATAGCGTTCGTAAGGTACTGTATCTTCACCAAAAGTCTCCAGATATTCATCGCTATCCAAGATCTCATCAACTAGGGCATAAAAGCCTTTTTGGGAGCAGAGATCGTAATATTGATTCATTTCCGAGCGTCCGTAGGTAGGACGACCCAACAAACGTCGATGGATCGATTCGATCGCTTTGGTAACGTAAAGATGATTCCAATATAGATCGCGAAACCAAACGGATTTGCTTAGCTGACGAACAAACTCGCGGACGCTAATTTGATTATTTCTTAGCTTGGCTTCTGCTACAGTTAAATTTTGACCAGAATATGGTTCGTATCCCCAAACCTGTCGATAAACTCCGTTGATAATTGCCTCGATAGAATGGTTGGAGAGATTGATATTGCGCTGTTGATTTTCCTTGCTGCTCTGGTTTTGTTTCAAAAGTTTGGTTGAGTTATTAATTACATTTTGATTGCTCGAACCAGAATCAATTAGCAGACGATGATGATCTTGACCAAAAGCTGTGGGTTGGACATAAACATTGTGAGTTTCGCTGCGAAAAACTGCGCCAAACTGAGTTTCTAGAGGGTCGTTACCCACCCCATAAACATGTTGATTGGGTAGAGGCTGTTGATAATTGCCAAACATCGTGACAAATTGAGGTGTGGTGCGTACCGCAGCCGAATATTTAAACAGATTTAGCTGCGCTCCCCAGTTACGACACTCTTGGGCTTCTTGACCTAATCCCCGCAGATAAGGAACGGTTTCTTCCCCAAAACAATCGGCATATTCAACAGAGTCTATTAAAGTGTCAATCAATGCCGCCAAACCATTACGAGAAATAACTGCAAAATAATCTTGGAACTCTTCGATAGAACTCAAACCCCGTCCCAAAAAATGACGAAAAGCTAATTCAATAATTCGAGATATATTATACGGTTCGTAGAATAATCGTCGGTACAGACGAGTTTTACCCAAAGCGCGCACAAACTCTTTGACAGAAATATTACCGTTGACAACCTGAGACTCCAATTGCTTGAACGTGATGCCATAGGTGCGATCAATATCACTCTCAAATACTTGTCGATAGGCTGCCTTAACCACAGCCTGCTTTTCTGTTGCCGAACTATTAGTTTTCAGCACAAATTTAGGTCGCGATTCTGCCGCTAGCCAATAACTTTGAGGTAGCTCTAGTCCCTGTTGGTCATTGGATACGCCCTCTCTTAGTCTGGGGGCGGGTTTTTCTACTTCATATTCTCGAATCAAGACATAAAAATAGTACTTGATCATATCTTTAGCAGGTTCATCATCGGGAAAATAAGATAGGGCTTTCCAACACATCTCTTTCAATGCAACTACGGTAGCCACAGTGACATCTTCGGGAATCACTCCCCGCAAACCTCTAGCATTTACCACTAAAATACTCGGATCGTCGGCGACGATCGCATAAGTGATATAGCGCAAAAACCAACTCAAATCTCGCATCGATCGCTTCATTCGTCTCTCGCCATAACGAGAAATATTAATTGGCTTAAACCCTCCAGGAAGAGGTTCTTTGACCGTTGCTTGAAATTGATATAATGTGCGCATTAGTAACTCGACAAAGCTAAAAGTGCGTCTTGTAATTGCGGAGGGAAATTCTGGGAAAGTCTTAACGTGGGGATAAACCTCTATTTCGGGGAAAGTCTCTATTTGATCGGTATTTCGGACAGCATTGGCTCTAGCCACAGCCGCCTTAGAGACAGTAATAGGTCTGACAGAACCAGGCATGTCAACTAGTTCTTGAGGTTTCTCTAGATAGTCCATACAACGACCGCCAAAGAAAATGCGATCGCCTCCAGCAGCCACAATAGCATCTGCATGCTGATTGATAGTATCGACAATTTCTAATAACTTTGCGCCAGATTCAAAATAACTAGCCAATCGATTTAGTTCGCTTTGTTTTGGCAAACGATCTTGCTGTTCTGCTTGAGAAATCACTCGCAGAGGAGTTGTGTGATATAGCTGCGGATTAACAACGGGACTACCACCGCCAGTATTATTATTCATTATGTTTAATGCTCAATGTTTAATGTTCAATGTTTAATAGCCAAATTCCTGGATGATATAGTCAAAATAGGGGGCGATCGCCGCAGCATCTTCTAGACTCAACATCTCTGTGGTCACTTCCTTCAAACAGCGCATACATTCAGCGAGATTTTTGAGGGGAATTTGTAGAGATTCATACATCTCTTTTACACCTTTAATACCAGATGTTTCAATTGGCTGGGTATCTTCCAAAACGATCGCATAGCTAATCAGCCGTAGATACCAAGCTTGATCACGCAGACAAGAAGTCCTAAAAGTAGGATTGCCAGTATTGCTCGGGGTATTAGGATAGCGTTGCCAAAATCTTTGACTGCCTCGATTTACGATCTCAGCTTCATTTGCCACCAAAATCTGAGCCAGACGCAGTCGATCCCCTCCGCCTTGGTAAAAATTAGCGATCGCCTGTAGCTCTCCAAGGTTGAGATAGCGTGCTTGTCGATCTGCACTTTTAATCGAACGGGTAATGATGCTCATATTTTTATTTTGATTTTAGAAGACCTTCAATCTTCGGTTGAGACTGGTAAAAGGGAAAAGGTTAAAGGTTTTTAATTTCCCTTTACCCTCTCCACAATTTTGATTTTTCTTTTTACTGCGTAAGTTTTATATTTCAACTCAAGCCAGAGCAGATATAGTCAAAATAGACACCCATTTCTTTACCCGCATCAGTTCCTACCAAATCAGCGGTAACTTCTTTCATTGCCTGAACTGCTCTGATTGTTCCGCCAATGGGGACTCCCAGAGAGTTATAGGTTTCTCGCAAACCATTAAGGATTCGCTCTTCGAGAATTGAAGGATCGCCAGCTAACATGGCATAGGTAGCGTAGCGCAAAAAGTATTCTAAGTCTCGGATGCAGGCTGCATAACGACGACAGGTATACATATTGCCCCCAGGAGCAGTAATATCTGTATACATTAGAGACTTGGCGACTGCTTTAGTAATAATTGATTTAGCGTTGGCACTAATAGCTAAGGAAGCTTTGGCTCTTAGATCGCCACTTTTAAAATATTCCTCCAGCCTATTCATCGCATCGCTATCGGGATATTGAGCGCGAACATCAAAGGTGTTAATGGTAGAAGTAATAAGATCTTGCATGGTTTTAATTTCTTTGTTAATGTCTTTTGTTTTAGGAAAGCTAATAGCTATTAGCTATTAGCTTTTAGCTTTTTTACGAAAGCGATTGAATAATGAAGTCAAAATAGGGCGCAACTTCTGCTGCATCCTCTTCATTCATCATTAATACTGCTTCTTCTTTGAGACACTGCATACATACAGCAATATTGCCGATGGGTATTTCTAAAGAGTTATACATTTCCTTGATGCCAATAGTGCCAATTTCTTCGAGGGGTTTTTCACTTCCCGCCATCACAGAATAGGCAATTAAACGCACATACCAACCCTGATCTCGCATACAGGAATTAGTCTTGCGCTCGACACCACTATTACTGGGAGTTACGGGGCAACGTTCCCAAAACTTATTTGTGCCATTTTGGACGATTTTTTGTTCGTTTTCCGCTAAGAATCTGGCGATTCTCATTCGTTGTTCCCCAGTTTTTAGAAAATCTTGGAAGATATGTATTTCTTTGGGACCAAGATAGCGAGCTTCGCTATCAGCATTTAGAATTAGTTCTGCAACCATACTCATGATCTTTCTCCTAATTTTTAGTTGTTTATTGTTAATGGAATTTAAAAGTTAATTAGATCGACTATGTATCGCCCTTACGGGTATCTTGCGGATCGTTGGGATAAGTCTTGCTGGCGTAAATCACCAAAAGTACCAGAAGTATAGCTAGCGCAAGCAATCCAGAAGCGATTCCTGTAGCCGTGGTGGCAAATTGCCCTTCACCATAGGCAAAAAATATGATTGTCATTTGTCATTGGTTATTTGTTATCGGTCATTTGTTGATGGTTTGAAAAAACTCATTACTTCTTACTACATGCGGCGCTTGCCCTCGAATGGGGGAACTATGCGCCTTTGTTACTTCTTACTTCCCAAGGCTCGTCCAATCTACGTCCATTCCCTGAAGCATGATTGAGGAATTGACAATCTGAGTCATAATGAGCAAAAACATGCCGAATAACAAGATCAGTCCCACCATCAGTGGTGTGGTTCCCCAACCCCGAGTGACTTTTCCTGCTTCGGAATTAATTGATTTAAAGAAGTACTGGAGGGGCGCGGTTTTTTTCGTGGCGTATTGTGACATGACTAATTTCTAATTACTCCGCTTGATTTTTGACTGCCAGAGCTTGTGGCTCTTTGCGACTGGTAACGTCGCCAACTTTTGCCCAAACGCCAAACTCTACTTGTTCTTCTAAGTCGATGTTGATACCTGCAAAGACATCGCTGAATAAAGAGCGAGTACCGTGCCATATATGACCGAAAAACCAAATTAGGGCAAAGCAGGCGTGGAAATAGGCGAAGAAACCACGGTTGCTGGTACGAAATACACCGTCGGAATTATAAGTTTGCGTGTCGAATTGAAATGCTTCTCCTAAAACTGCCTGACGAGCAAATTTTTTAACTTCTACAGAATCGCTAAAAGTCCTACCGTCCAACAATCCACCATAAAAGTCAACCGTAATTCCTGTTTGTTCGAAACTATTTTCTGCTTCGGCACGACGAAAGGGAATATCAGCTCTGACAATATTATTTTCGTCAGTTAAAACCGTAGGAAAGGTTTCAAAAAAGCTATTCATTCGCCTGACAGTTAATTCTCTTCCTGCAGCATCATGAAAGATAGGATGACCGATCCAAGCCAAAGGCAAGCCATCACCATCAACCATTCGACCATAGCGAAATAGACCACCTTTTGCGGGATTGTTGCCAATATAATCGTAGAATGCCAGCTTTTCAGGAATTTTTGACCAAGCCTGAGATAGACTATCTCCTGCTGCCAAATTATTCTCTACTCGGCGAGAAATCTCTTGTTGATAGTAGCCTTTGTCCCATTGAAAACGAGTAGGTCCCCACAGTTCTACTGGGGTTGTGGCAGTACCATACCACATCGAACCACTGGCGATCGCACCAGCAAAAAAGAACACTGCCAAGCCACTGGCTAATGCACCCTCGATATTACCCATCCTCAGTAGCTTATATAGCTCTTCTGAAGGACGTACTACTATATGAAATAGTCCGCCGATAATACCAACTGTTCCCGCAGCAATATGGTGCGCTACCACTCCCCCAGGATTATAAGGATCGAAACCCGATGCGTCCCATACAGGAGCGACGTTTTGCATATGTCCTGTTAGTCCGTAGGGGTCTGATACCCACATTCCTGGTCCAAAAATACCAGTGAGGTGAAAAGCACCAAAACCAAAACAGAGCAAGCCAGCCAATAAAAGATGTATGCCAAATATTTTGGGTAGATCTAGGGTGGGTTTGCCTTCCTCGTCAAAGAAAGTAACCAGATCCCAGTTGACCCAATGCCAACAGGCGGACAAAAATTGTAGTCCCGAAAAAATGATATGAGCGATCGCAACAGTTTCAAAAGTCCAGAAACCAGGATCGGCAAAGGTTTCTCCTGTAACGCTCCATCCCTGCCAAGAGTTAGTTACTCCCAAACGAGCCACAAAGGGCATTAAAAAACAACCTTGTCGCCACATTGGATTGAGGATGGCATCACTGGGGTCATATAAAGCTAGTTCAAATAGTAGCATCGAACCAGCAAAGCCAGCACAAAGAGCATTATGCATTAAATGAACGGCTATCAAACGTCCTGGATCGTTCAAGACCGAAGTATGGACGCGATACCAAGGTAATCCCATTGGTTATCTCCTTTAATAGTGAGTCGTTAGTTGTTAGTCGTTAGTTGTTAGTCGTTAGTTGTTAGTTGTTAGTCCCTAAAGGGATACACCTTCGGATATCGTTAGTTGTTGATCTTCGGGTATAAAAATAGCCTGAAATGACTTATTTCCCGCTATCTTAAGAATTTGCCCACCTTACAAGTAAGCAAACCTTAGAAAAAAAGCTTGAGATATGTGCCGTCTAGGGAGCCAGGAAAACAGTAACTTAAAACGACTACTATGGCTGCAAAAGCAGTGGTAAAAATAGTGCAAGCTAGAATAAATGCCAGGTAAGGTATATTCGATATTCCAGAGGGTGTGTCTTGTTCTTCTGGCTCTATATCTGCGTCAAGGGCGGTTTTGTATTTGAATAAATTAGACATTCTCGAGTCTCCTATTTGTTGTTAGTCGTTAGTTGTTAGTCATTAGTCCCTAAAGGGATACATTTTCGGATATTGCTAGTTGCGTTTGGGAATAGTAGAAAGAACTAATACTACTGAGAAAACCGCTACCAAAGACATCAACAACATTGGTAATACGAGCAGCGCAACGATCGCATATTTAAAAACACTTTCCATTTATTAGCCTCCGATAAAATTTTCTACTTCCTACTTCTGAGAGCGACCCCGCGTTACACGAATGCGCTGCCCCAAACCCGAAGGGCTACTTCCTACTTCCTACTTACGAGTAATTAAACTCTCTATTCTCACCAATCAACCTACTACGATCTCTACTCCGCATTACCTCGCGGCAAAACTTCATTGGGAAACTGAAAGCCTTCGTGGATCTGGTCTTGGGGTGCCATCCAGGCTCTCAAGCCTTCATTGAGCAAAATATTTTTGGTGTAGAAAGTCTCAAAGCTTGGGTCTTCTGCTGCTCTCAGTTCTTGAGAAATGAAATCATAAGCCCGAAGGTTGAAAGCCAAACCTACCATACCGATCGCACTCATCCACAAGCCAGTTACAGGCACGAATAACATAAAGAAATGCAGCCAGCGTTTATTGGAAAAGGCTATGCCAAAAATCTGCGACCAGAAGCGATTAGCCGTCACCATTGAATAGGTTTCTTCTGCCTGGGTAGGACTAAATGCACCAAAAGTATTAAAATCTTGAGCATCTTTGAACAGAGTGTTTTGCACCGTTGCTCCATGAATAGCGCAGAGCAAAGCTCCTCCCAAGACACCTGCTACGCCCATCATGTGAAAGGGGTTGAGAGTATAGTTATGAAATCCCTGAAAAAATAGTACAAAACGAAATATTCCTCCTATTCCCAAGCTTGGAGCAAAAAACCAGCTGGTTTGTCCCAAAGGATAGACCAAAAAGACCGAGACAAAAACAGCTATAGGTGCAGAAAAAGCGATCGCATTATAGGGACGAATTCCGATTAGCCTGGCAATTTCAATCTGCCTTAACATAAAGCCGATTAAAGCTATTACCCCATGAAAAGCAGTAAAGTTCCACAAACCACCAATTTGACACCAACGACTAAAACTCCAATTAGCCTCAGGTCCCCAAAGAAACAAGAGAGAATGCCCTATACTGTCGGCTGGAGTAGATACCGCAGCAGTGAGAACATTACATCCTTCTAGATAAGAACTAACTAATCCGTGGGTATACCAAGAACTAACGAAAGTAGTTCCTGTAAACCATGCTCCGATCGCAAAATAGGCACAGGGAAAGAGTAATAGTCCCGACCAGCCAATAAACACAAAGCGATCGCGTTTGAGCCAATCATCGACTCCTTTAAACCAGCCAATATTTGATTGTGGGAGATCTGCTGTAATAGTCATATTTAAAATTCATTTGTTACGTATGTCAGTTGATATTTTTTTTGCTATCAGCTAAGTACCTGTGCAAAATTAATTACTCGTTTGAGACTGGCAAAAGGTTAAAAGAGAAAGGGAAAAGGTTGATTAAAGTGTGTAATTAAATTTGCTTTACTACTTATTAAGTATTAGATTGCCGTGGGAACAGCAGCAAGGAGATAGCTCAAAAACATTAAGGTTGCCATTATCATCGTGAAACTGGCGATCAACATAAATGGCAGACTATGTAAATCGTCTTGAAAATTCAGCATTTTTAAATCTCCTGTAATGTTGATAACTGGTCACTGTTCACTGGTCACTGGTTCAATCAATATCTTTCATCGATAAAACAGGTTCATCCTCTCGATCTAGTCCTCGTTCAAAGCCAGCAGCTTGAGCTCTTGCTCTACCAGCGTGCCACCAATGACCCACTAGGAAAAAGAAAGCCAAAATGATATGAGAACCAGTCATCCAAGTACGAAGAGATAAATAATTAAAGCCGTTGGGTTCGGTCGCCAAACCAGATACTGAATTAATCGAACCCATGGGAGATTGGGTCATATAGTCAGCAGCACGGCGAATTTGCCAGGGTTGAATATCGTTACGTAGTTTATCGAGGTCTAAACCGTTATCTCCTCGCAGTGGTTCGAGCCAAGGACCGCGAAAGTCCCAAAAGCGCATAGTTTCACCACCAAAGATAATTTCTCCTGTGGGCGATCGCATTAGATATTTACCCAAGCCGACAGGACCTTGAGTCGTACCAATGTTTACCCCCAAATCTTGGTCTCGCGTCAAAAACACCAATGATTGAGCTTGAGATGATTCGGCACTAGTAGGTCCATAAAACTCGCTGGGATAAGCAGTATTGTTAAACCAAATAAACATGGCTGCAATAAATGCCTGTCCTGCAACATTGCCCAAACTTTGGGAAAGATAGGCTTCACCCGACCAGATAAAAACCTTGTCAGTCCATTTAAAAGGAACGGTCAAAATATGCCAGATTCCACCAGCAATCAAGATTCCTCCCATCCATATGTGACCGCCGATGATATCTTCAAGATTGTTGACGCTGGTGAGCCAACCGCCACCACCTAGAGGATTGCGAAAAAAGTAGCCAAAGATGACGGTCGGATCGAGAGTAGGATTGGTTACTAAGCGAACATCGCCTCCTCCTGGCAGCCAAGTATCGTAGATACCGCCCCAAAACATAGCTTTGCAGACCAGAAGCAGGGCAGCCACACCCAGAGAAATTAGGTTGTAACCCAGAATATCTGTAATCTTACCTTTGTCAGACCAGTCAAAATCATAAAAGCCCGATAGTTTGCTGGGTCCTTTAAGAGAATGATATAGCCCGCCAAAACCCAATACAGCCGAACCAATTAAATGTAAAACGGCGATCGCCATAAAGGGAAATAGGCTGACAACTTCCCCTCCATGTCCCACACCAAAACCCAGAGTGGCAATATGGGGCATCAACAGACAGCCCTGACGAAACATGGGCATATCGGGGTTGTAGTGTGCTACTTCATAGAGCAACATTCCTCCCGCCCAAAAAGCAATTAAGCCAGCATGGGCGAGATGCGCTCCTAAAAACTTGCCAGAGAGATTGATAAAACGGGCATTTCCCGCCCACCAGGCATATCCAGTCGAAGCCTGATCTCTACCTTCTCGTCCAGGATTTATATCATCTCCAGCTGTAGCGGTAATGTTTACAGTGAAATCGGTAAATGGTGTTTCCATATTTTCGTTAGTCGTTAGTCGTTAGTCGTTAGTCGTTAGTCGTTAGTTCGTCCCCCCAGACTTGGGGGGTTGGGGGGACGAATTTCACCTCAGATTGTCAGGAAAATTATTAATTTCTTGTTCTAAATTAATTTCCCAGTCTTGGAAAATAGGTAGCGTGTTGTTAGGTCGTCTTGTTGTTTCCGATAGACCCGAATTGGCATCGTAAATAATGTCCATCCAGGTAGGAACTATTGTTTCTTGACTGATAATTGTCGGTTGTTGAAAATTGAATCCTTCGAAGTCAAATGCCGCAATATCGATTCCAATGGCTGCCGACCAAATACCAGCGACGGGAAAAGCAGCTAAGAAAAAATGGAGCGATCGCGAACTAGGGAAACTAAATCCCAACAGGCTTTTTTGATAGTCTTGAGCCTTACTAAAGCTATAGGTCGGTTTTTTTTGACCTAGTTTATAGCCTAGATTGATTGATTCTTGGCGATCGCTATGGCGAATCAAGCTAGAGCTTACAATCGAGCCATGCATGGCGCAAAGCAGAGCACCTCCCAGGACTCCAATAACCCCTAACTGATGAAAGGGACTCATCAGAATATTGTGGTCTGCTTGAAAACGGAACATAAAGTAAAATGTCCCAGAAATTCCTAGTGGCATTCCTTCTGAGAAACCACCTTGCCCCAGGGGATAAATAATCAACACCGAGACAGCGGCAGCTACAGGTGCGGTAAAAGCAAGGGATATCCATGGACGCATTCCCAAGCGATAGCTCAATTCCCACTCTCGATCTTGATAGGCGATGATGCCAATAATAAAGTGCAGCACGATTAATTGATAAGGACCCCCATTGCAAAGCCATTCATCAACTGAACCCGCTTCCCAAATTGGATAGAAGTGCAGCCCAATCGCTGCTGACGTGGGAATTACCGCTGCAGAAATGAGATTATTACCGTCTAATAGAGAACCAGAGATTGGCAATCCAACCCCTTGCATATCTACAGGCGGTGCGGCAAAGATCGCAATGATAAAGACAATACTAGCGGTGAGCATTGTGGGAATCATTAACACCCCAAACCAGCCGATATAAATTCGATTGTTGGTGCTGGTGATCCAACAACAAAACCGTTCCCAGAGGTCAATTTGCTCCAATTGCTCCCAGACATTGGGGATACTTGCATCTGGATCGGTGGAAGACCTGAGCATACGATTAGCCTCAAAATAGGTCTTGCGTTTGCTCTGCGGGTCGATTCCCAAAGAATTGGCGTGTATCGTACTCGAATGAGTATACACTTTGCGATCGCGCTGTAACATCTAGTTATAGTTCCTTACTAAAAATTGCCGTACCAATCGAAGATTACTTATTACTTATTTACCCACTAGCCCCCAATAGCTGGCGCGCTGATGGCTACAGGTGTTGCTTCGCCACAGGCTAAATCTAAGGGGAAATTATGAGCATTGCGTTCGTGCATAACTTCAAAGCCTAAATTGGCGCGGTTAACTACATCTGCCCAACTGGGTAAAACTCGTCCCTGGGAGTCTAAAATCGATTGGTTGAAATTAAACCCGTTGAGGTTAAATGCCATAACGCAGATACCTAATGCTGTAAACCAGATACAAACCACTGGCCAAGCAGCTAGAAAAAAGTGTAGATTACGACTATTTTGGAAGCTGGCATATTGAAAGATCAAACGTCCAAAATAACCATGAGCAGCAACTATGTTATAAGTTTCTTCTTCTTGACCGAATTTATAGCCGTTATTTTGCGACTCGCTTTCTGTGGTTTCTTTGATCAAAGAGGACGTAACTAAAGAACCGTGCATGGCGGAAAAGAAAGCTCCGCCAAAGACTCCTGCTACGCCTAGCATGTGAAACGGATGAAATAGAATATTATGCTCGGCTTGAAAGACAAACATAAAGTTAAATGTTCCGCTGATGCCCATTGGTAGACCATCGGAGAAACTACCCTGTCCGATAGGATAAATCAGAAATACCGACACGGTTGCCGCTAGCGGTGCGCTATAAGCAACGCAGATCCAGGGACGCATACCCAAACGGTAGCTTAGTTCCCATTCTCGTCCTAAGTAGCAACATAAAGCAGGAATATAGTGGAGAGCAATCATCTGATAGGGACCGCCATTATAAAGCCACTCATCCATCGATGCTGCTTCCCAAATGGGATAAAAGTGCAAACCGATCGCATTAGAGGTCGGTACTACGGCGGCTGTAATAATATTATTGCCGTAGAGTATTGAGCCAGATACAGGCTCGCGAATGCCGTCGATATCTACAGGAGGCGCGCCAATAAAAGCGATGACAAACACGCAGATAGATACACCAAGTAAAGGAATCATCAAAACTCCAAACCAACCGATATAGATGCGGTTTTCGGTACTGGTAATCCATTGGCAAAAACGCTCCCACAGATCGATCTGTGGAGATCGCTGAGTGGTCGTAGTCATATTTTTTTACTATTACTTGATTGACAATTAGATAAATAAAATTTGTGGGGAGTTAATTAGAGAAAAGATATTTTCTGCTAAGTCTGATTGCCAATTTATATCTGCAAGTATCTAAAAAATGAAAAATGCAGTAACATTATTGGTAACTCCTTGCTAAAAGGTAAAAGGGATAAAAACCCCATCGTTGCGGTTTCCGAGGCCAGAATCGATGGGGTTTGCCCATGAGAGAATATCCAAGTGATTGGCAACTAATTTATTCTCTATGTAAAGGATATTAGCCAAAAAATCTGAAAAACTTATGAAGGAGTAGGATATTTAGTAAAATCAGATTGCTAATAGAGTAAAGCTATGTCATCTCAAACATCTTTAAACAGTATTAATCCTCTGATTCCAGGCGGCAAAGACCTCGAACAGACCGTTGCTTTCTACGAGCAAAAGCTTGGTTTTCAATGTGTTCATCACGAAGGAAATCCTTTTTACATGGCAATTGTCAAACGAGACTCGGCTCAGATATTTCTGCTGCAAAAAGACGATCGCAACTTAGCAGCAGAAACTAGTCTGCGAATTAATGTGAGCCAGATTGAAAAGCTTTATGCTGAATTAGAAGCACAAGAAGGCGTTATTTATCAAGACGGTAAGCTAGAAAGCAAACCTTGGGGGATGAAAGAGTTTGTCGTTATCGATCCTACTGGTGTCTGTCTGACTTTTTGCGAACCAGTTTCTGCTTAATCAATTATCTTTAGTTAAGATTCAGCCTAAAATTTTGGTGATACGATCTGACAAACTAAAAGGATCGTAAGGTTTGGTAATTATATCTGATACTTGCAATTGAGTAAACTGACGTAACTCGCCTGGTTGAGCCTTTGCCGTTAAAAAAATTACGGGTATAGAGCAAGTAGAAACATTAGCCTGTAGTTTAGAGAAAGTCTCCAAACCATCCATTACAGGCATCATAACATCTAGCAAAATTAGATCTGGTGCTTTAGCGATCGCACAAGCCAAGCCTTCTTTCCCCGAACTTGCCGTGAGAATTTCCCAATTTCCCATAATCTCTAGACAAATTTGAGTGGCTTCTCGCACATCATCATCATCGTCAATTATCAAGATTTTTTTATTCATTGATTTTAGTTCTCTGTTACTGTTTTGCTTTCGTTGTTTTGCTAATGACCAATAGGCAAAGTAAAATAAAATGTACTTCCTTCACCCAAATTGCTTTCTACCCAGATCTGTCCCCCGTGTTGTTGGACAATACTACGACAGATTGCTAATCCCAAACCCGTACCGCCACGATCGCGCGAATCGGAAGCGTCAACCTGTTGAAAGCGATCAAAGATAGTTTCCAAGTGTTCTGAGGGAATGCCTCTACCGCAGTCTGTTACTTGAAATCTCACTGTATCCTCACTTTGTAATGCAGCACTCAAAGTAATGCTAGTATTAGAATCTGAAAATTTTATGGCGTTACTTAATAAATTAGTCAGAGTTTGGATAATGCGATCGCGATCAATCCATAGCTTTTTTTGTAGGGGAACTACATCAATTTGAATATTAGCCTTATCGGCTATACTTTGTAGGCTTTCGACCGCTTCATTCATCACATCGGCAGCATTGCAACTAGACTTAATCATAGTTACTTTGCCCGATTTGATTCTTTCTAAATCCAAAATGTCATTAATCAAACGCACTAGACGATTGGAATTATCAAAGGCAATTTCTAATAAACGCTGACTTTTGTGGGAACGGGCATCTATGCGACCGCTAGACAGCATACCCACTGCACTGCGAATTGAAGTCAGGGGAGTACGTAGTTCGTGACTGACTACCGAAACAAACTCGTCTTTCATGCGATCGATAATTTGTCGTTCGGTAATATCTTTAAAGATTACTACTGCTCCCATAATCTGCTCTTGTTCTTTGATCGGGGTGCTGACATATTCCACAGGAAAGCTAGATTTGTCTTGGCGATAAAATATTTCGTTGGTTATGTAATGTACTTCTCCTGTTTGAATGGTTTGGTAAATCGGATTTTCGAGCCAAGCATAAACTATTCCTTCTGCTGTAGAGTGATTGACAATTTCGTGCAGCGGTTGATTTTGTAGTTCTGCCACGTCGTAGCCCAACATCTCGGCTGCTGCAGGATTGATAAAGGCAATTCTTCCAGCTAGGTTTAGTCCGTAAATACCCTCCCCCGCAGAATTTAAAATCAATTCATGTTGATGGCTGAGTCTTTCTAAATCTGCTCTAGTTTTAAGGCGATCGCTAATTTCTCGAACTAATTTTTGGTTGGCTTGCTCTAGTTCTAGGGTACGTTCTTGTACTCTTTGTTCTAAGGAGGTGTTGAGAGTACGAACCTGTTCGTAAAGCTGATATTGATAAATGGCGATCGCAAAATGACTGCCTAGAGTTTGTGCCAGCTCGATTTCTCTGGTAGTCCATTTGCGCGCTCGATCTACTTGAAGGTCGCACCAAGTTTCAAAAGATTGGAGAGGCAAGCGATCGCGAAGATCGCAGCGATCGGGTCTTTTTGCCCAAATGGTTTCAATGTCAATTCCTTGACGAAAGATACTCAAGTAACCTAGTTTTTTTTGCCTGTACTCCAGCCTGATCGTTAAAATGCTTTTTATACTTGTCGGTTGAAATGCTTTGGCTAAATCAGCCGAGAGTTCGGCAGCATCGAGTTCGGCGATCGCCCAAGGCTGAATTGTATCGTTCCTATTTAAGCTACTTTCTAGCCATCTCTGCCAGTCTGGGTGTTCTTCAATGGGTATGGCAGGAAATGTCTGATTTTTGCTTGTGGATAACAAGACTGGTTGCTCCCCAGAAATATATAATTGCCCCTGTAAGTGGGAATTTTGCGGGGCAATGTAAACCCTGCCTCCCGAACCCTGGGCAGAGAAAACGGTTTGCCTTAATGCCTGCTGCAGCTTCATTTGAGTCATAGAATGCAAAAATCGACCCACGCGATTGATTGAGGCTTCTTGTTCTGCTTGAATGCGGGTTGACTCTAAAAGATTTGACTGAGAAATCGCGATCGAGGTTTGGTTTGCAATTAATTGAACTAGTTCCAATTCTCGGGGAGAAACAATCCGAGGCTGACTGTGATGAGAGACTAATAGTCCCCACAGACGATCTTCATCCATGATGGGAACAACCAAAGAAGATTGCACCCCCATTGCCGTTAGATATTCAATATGACAGGGATCGACAGTGCGAAACCGAATCCATTCACTATCATCTTCAACTGGCGAACTCATGCCAATTTGCCCAGAAGCCACATTGACAACCGTTCTTTCTCTTTTAGTTATGTATAGCTGGCGAATTTCTGGTGGGATATCTTCAGCAGGAAAATGTTGACCCAACAAAGACGGCAGGGTCTCTTGATAAATTGATTCTGCAACCACTTCTCCACTGCCGTCAGGCTCGAATTGATAAACTTTGACTCGATCTGTACCTAAAAAAGCTCGCACTTCATCTGTAACCCCCGCTAGAATTACCGACAGCTCTAATGATTGGCGGATACGATTGGTCATCCGATGCAGCAGCATTTCTAGGGAATCAGCGTTGAGATCCTGGGGAGATCTTTCGGGGATTAATTCTTCATTGCTCATTTGGCTAAACTCGTAAGTAATTGACCGCGATTGAGATGATTGAATATTTTGGGGGCTAGCTCAGACGGTGCGATAACCTTGCTAATATAATCGTCTGCCCCTGCGGTTAAAATTTGATGTACGGTGTTTAAATCGTCATAAGCTGTGAAAAACAGAATGGGTAACTCTCGCCAGCGCAGATCGTTGCGTAATAGTTGGCATAGTTCGATGCCAGTAAAATGAGGCATGCTAACATCCAAAATCAGCAGATCTGGCTTGAGGTCAGCAATTGTCTGCCAAAAATTGAGGGGATTATCTAAAATGGTCAGATCGATTGTCAAAGGGTCTAGTAAATTGGCGATCGCCGTAAGAATTTGCGGATCGTCATCTACTGCTAAGACTTTTGCCGTCTTATGTTGAGATTGCTGTAAAGCCTTGACAATCTTTGCAGTCGTTTGGCGGTCTAAGGATGCTTTTTGTAATAATACATGACCGCCGAGACGAGCAATTTTCAGTCGATCTCTTTGTCGGCTGCGATCGCTAAATAGAATGACCGACAAGGGAATTTTACCCTTAACAATTGAGGCAAACTTATCTAGGGTGCTGGGATGACAATCTGCTAGAGACAATTCGAGTATTATCGCATTGAGGCTGGTTTGGAGAGCCTGTTTTAATTGTTTGGGTTGAGAAATGCGATCAAACGTCATGCCGATAGCTGTCATTTCGTCTATGAGTTGTCCGACCAATTTGGGTTGATCGTCTACTGCCAAGATCAAGGGTCGATTGCAATGTATCGAGTTCGGTTTAAACTGTAAATTTGGTTTGATGACTTGTTTTAAAGCTCTTAATAGATCGGCAAATCGCTTGCTTCGGTTGACCTCCAATTCGATACTTAGCAATTGCTCCATTTCTAATGCCAAGTTAGAACCTTGGGAAAAGCCAAATATGCCCAAACTCCCTGCCAATTTGTGCGCTGCTCCTCGTGCCTGCCGCAAAAGTTGACCTTTCAACATCCCAGCTTGCCAGGCTCGATTTGCTCGTTCAAGAATTGTTAACCGCTCCTTGTAGGTTTGCTCGTATTGCTGCCATACTTCTGCTAGGGCGGATTGGGTTTTTTGACGTCTGTTTATTGTTTTGGCTTCGTTGCGATCAACGTTTATTTTTTGTTTTGGCAATGTTGGTGCGGTTTCAATATCTGATGACTTTGAGGGTGGTTTGAGACGATAGCCCACTCCATAAACAGTCTCGATTAAATTGGGATCTGCACCTACTTGCTTTAGCTTACGGCGTAAGTCCTTAATATGAGCCGTTACAGTGTTCTCATTCGGAGCTTCTTCGACATCCCAAAGACGATCTAAAATAATGTCGCGAGTCATAACGCGATCGCCACTGTGTAAAAATAGCTCTAGTAAGCAGTATTCTTTGGGAGTCAAATTGATTATGTGTTGATCGTAAACTACTCTGTGAGTAGAGGAGTTCAAACTCAATTTTCCCCACCGTAAAATTGGCGAGGCTAGGGAACTGCGACGACGCAACAATACGCGAATCCGAGCCAGTAATTCGTTGATTTCAAAGGGTTTGACCACATAATCATCTGCTCCAGCATCCAGCCCAGTCACTTTTTTGTCATGGGAATTTTGGGCGGTTAATAACAGTACGGGGGTTTGATTGCCTGCCAAGCGTAACTTCTGACAAAATTCAATCCCATCAAGCTTGGGCAAAACAATATCCAGCACAATCAAGTCATAATCATAGGCTTCGACCATTTCCCAGCCCAAGTCACCTTCTGCTGCTAGGTCAACTATGTAATGGCGATCGCGTAATATTTTAACTAAGGTTTGGGCAATAATTTTGTCATCTTCAACCAATAATATTTTCATAAAATATAGACCAAAAAGTACTGTCAGCATCACAATTTGGCTCGATAAATTATGCTTTAGACAAAATAATGCTGAAGTATCGTATAAACAGCGATAAGTTAAGTTTATTAAATTTAAGCAAAGTACTATTACCTATACTTGTACATAAATATTATTTGCTAAACCCCCATTTTTTACAAATATTTACAGTATAAAATATAACAATATTCCTACAAAATTTCTGGAAATATGTCCACAGTCGAGTTCTAAAGTTTTGTAAAAACAAGCGTATATTTTTAGAGTTAATTATCTCTTCTGGTATAAGTTTAAATATAGCAATCTAAAAATATTACAGTCAAAAAGTTTTTAGTTTTGTTGTACATTTTCTGTTCTTTATAAATAGAGCGATCTGACAATTTTCTCAGTTTTATTGCTTTATTTTAATCACCAATAGCGATTTATTGCTTCTGGCCTCGGAAACCTCGGTAATAATCGTTATTTGCCCTTTTAGTTAGGAATTTTTAATGATGAAAATTCACTCCTCAAATTTAGTATTCTTTCATCAAGCTGATTGGGATATAGCCCTGAAAAAGCTATATCGAGAACATCCTCTCAAGCCAAAAAGATTGAGATTTAGCAATTTGCACTGATAGTCATAAATTAAATAAGCAAATAATACCGATTAATATTAGTAAGGATCGATCCTCATTCTGAGTCGATCTTGAACCGTGATTGGGAACTATGATTTGTTTCGCGTACTTTGAGGTATTTTTTCTAGTCCTTGAGTCATCTTCTTCAAGATAGAGAAGCGATCTTTAGGCTCAAAAATAGCAATAAAATGAACGCGCGATCGCTATAGTTAAAAAAGATCGAGCAAAAGCTGTTGGCAACAAATAAATAATTTGTTTGATGGCATATATCACTTTTAAATGTAGATGATGCCTGGGTTGTATACAAACAGCTAAAGTTTATTGATCGCAAATTAATTTAGGCTTATTTAATTGGAAATTCAGATTAATAGATGTTGTGTATCTAAAGTTTTTATCTGAATTCTCGCGCTAAATCTTAATAGCTTTTTCTAATAATTTACCCAAATAAATTCCTTAGGTTTTTAAATATAAGGAGAACACGTAATGACGATTAGCCCTCCCGAATCGGAGCAAAAGGCAAAAGTTGTCGTGGATCGAAATCCCGTACCGACTTCTTTGGACAAGTGGGCGAAACCAGGACATTTTGATCGCACGCTAGCACGGGGTCCCAAAACTACTACCTGGATTTGGAATCTACACGCCAACGCTCACGATTTTGATTCTCATACTAGCGATTTAGAAGACATCTCGCGTAAGATATTTTCGGCTCACTTCGGACATTTAGCAGTAGTTTTTGTCTGGTTGAGTGGGATGTATTTTCATGGCGCGCGATTTTCCAATTACACCTCTTGGTTAACAGACCCTACAAGTATCAAACCTAGCGCTCAGGTGGTTTGGTCGATCTTCGGTCAAGATATACTTAATGGCGACATGGGTGGTGGTTTCCATGGCATCCAGATTACCTCTGGCTTATTTCAACTGTGGCGTGCCTCTGGTTTTACCAATGAGTTTCAGCTTTATTGTACAGCGATCGGCGGCTTAGTTATGGCAGTCCTGATGATTTTTGCAGGCTGGTTTCACTATCATGTCCGCGCCCCCAAGCTGGAATGGTTCCAAAACGTCGAGTCGGCAATGAACCATCATTTAGCAGGTTTGCTGGGTTTGGGTTCTCTAGGCTGGGCTGGTCATCAGATTCATGTATCTTTGCCAATCAATAAGCTATTGGATGCAGGGGTTGCCCCAACGGATATTCCTTTACCCCACGAGTTTATCGATGCCAGCAAGATGGCAGAACTATATCCCAGTTTTGCCCAAGGATTGCGTCCTTTCTTTACTTTGAATTGGGGTGTTTATAGCGACTTTCTAACCTTTAAGGGGGGCTTAAACCCCGTCACAGGAGGCTTATGGCTATCGGATACGGCACACCATCATTTAGCTATTGCAGTAATCTTCATCATTGCGGGTCACTTTTACCGTACTAACTGGGGTATCGGTCATAGCTTTAAGGAAGTTTTAGAGGCACACAAAGGACCTTTTACTGGCACTGGTCACAAAGGAATGTATGAAATATTTACTACTTCTTGGCATGCTCAGTTAGCTTGGAACTTAGCTTGGATGGGTTCTTTGAGCATTTTAGTTGCACATCATATGTATGCGATGCCTCCCTATCCTTATTTGGCAAACGATTATGCTACTCAACTGTCCTTATTTACTCACCATATTTGGATTGGCGGATTCTTGATTGTGGGTGCAGCAGCACACGCAGCAATCTTTATGGTGCGGGATTACGATCCGAAGATTCACATTAACAATAATCTAGATCGCGTCTTGCGTCATCGAGATGCGATCATCTCCCATCTAGTTTGGGTCTGTCAATTCCTGGGTTTCCATAGCTTTGGACTCTATCTGCATAACGATACCATGCGGGCTTTTGGTCGTCCCCAAGATATGTTTTCTGATACGGGTATACCCCTGCAACCAGTCTTTGCCCAGTGGATACAGAATATTCACGCTTTAGCCCCTGGAAATACTGCCCCTGCGTTAAATGAACCTGTAAGTAATATCTTTGGCGGTGGAGTGTTGGCAATTGGCGATAAGGTGGCAATGATGCCCATGCAGTTGGGTACGGCAGATTTCATGATTCACCACATCCATGCATTTACCATCCACGTTACGGTCTTAGTTCTGCTTAAAGGCGTGCTTTACGCCCGTAATTCCCGTTTAATTCCCGATAAAGCCAATCTCGGCTTCCGTTTCCCTTGTGATGGTCCTGGAAGGGGTGGTACTTGCCAAGTATCGGCATGGGATCATGTATTTCTCGGTTTGTTCTGGATGTATAACGCTTTAGCGATGGTGATTTTCCACTTCTTCTGGAAAATGCAGTCCGATGTCTGGGGAACAGTTGACGCCAACGGTGCGGTCAGTCATATTACTGCAGGCAATTTTGCCACCAGCGCCATTACAATTAATGGCTGGCTGCGAGACTTTCTCTGGGCGCAGGCATCCCAAGTAATTACTTCCTATAACAGCGCGCTTTCAGCCTATGGCTTGATGTTCCTTGCAGGACATTTTGTCTTTGCCTTTAGTCTAATGTTCCTCTTTAGCGGTCGTGGCTACTGGCAAGAACTAATCGAATCGATTGTTTGGGCGCACAACAAACTCAAAATTGCGATCGCAATTCAACCCCGTGCTTTGAGCATTACTCAGGGTCGAGCTGTCGGAGTTGCCCACTATCTCTTAGGTAGTATCGTCGTTACCTGGGCTTTCTTCCTGGCAAGGATGGCAGCAATTGGGTAGCAATCAATGAATGTAAGGTGGGCAAAATTATTTAATTTAGTCTTTTCAATTCCAACTCGATCTGCGTTGCCCACCCTACCAATCAACTATTAACAATTAACAATCAACCAATAATCATGGCTACGAAATTTCCAAAATTTAGCCAAGACCTTGCCCAAGATCCGACCACCAGACGTGTCTGGTATGGAATCGCTACGGCTCATGATTTTGAGCTACACGACGGCATGACGGAGGAGAATCTTTATCAAAAGATATTTGCTTCTCACTTTGGTCATATTGCCATTATCTTTTTGTGGACATCAGGGCTACTATTTCATGTGGCTTGGCAAGGCAACTTCGAACAGTGGGTTCAAGACCCTCTGAGCATTCCTCCTATTGCCCATGCGATTTGGGACCCGCAGTTTGGTCCTGGGGCAATTGAAGCTTTTACTCAGGCTGGGGCTTCTAATCCTGTCAATATATGCTATTCAGGTGTTTATCATTGGTGGTACACCATTGGTATGCGCTCTAACAACGAGCTATATATGGGGTCAATATTTCTGATGGTGCTGGCAACGGTAATGCTGTTTGCTGGTTGGCTACACCTCCAACCCAAATTCCGCCCCAGCCTAGCTTGGTTCAAAAATGCCGAATCCCGTCTCAACCATCATTTAGCTGGTTTATTTGGGGTAAGTTCCCTCGCTTGGGCGGGTCACTTGATCCACGTTGCTATTCCCGAATCTCGCGGACAGCATGTTGGTTGGAATAATTTCTTGTCTACTCCACCCCATCCCGCAGGTTTAGCACCGTTTTTTAGCTTTAATTGGGCGGTTTATGCTCAAAATCCCGATACTCCTGGGCATATTTTTAATACCTCCGAAGGAGCGGGAACGGCGATTTTAACCTTTTTAGGAGGCTTTCATCCCCAAACCGAGTCCCTGTGGCTGACAGACATGGCACATCACCATCTGGCGATCGCCGTAATCTTTATTATTGCAGGACACATGTACCGTACCAACTTTGGTATTGGTCACAATATTAAAGAGATGACCGAAGCTCTAGCTGGGTCTGGCTGGGATGGATTTTTTATTGCCCCTAAAACTGGTCGAGGACACAAGGGTATTTACGATACCTACAATAATTCTCTTCATTTCCAATTAGGCTGGCATCTTGCTTGTTTGGGAGTAATCACTTCCTTAGTGGCACAGCATATGTATTCAATGCCTCCCTATGCTTTTATTGCTAGAGACTTTACCACCACCGCAGCTTTATATACTCACCATCAGTATATTGCTGGTTTCTTGATGGTGGGTGCATTTGCCCACGGGGCAATCTTCTTAGTGCGAGACTACGACCCCGAACTCAATCGGGATAATGTCTTGGCTAGAGTTTTGGATCATAAAGAAGCAATTATTTCTCACCTCAGCTGGGTATCTTTATTCCTCGGTTTCCACACCCTTGCTTTATACGTTCATAACGATGTAGAGGTAGCTTTTGGAGCAGCCGAAAAACAGATTTTGGTCGAACCCGTATTTGCTCAGTGGCTGCAAGCAATTCACGGTAAAGGGCTTTATGGTCTGAGCACCCTCCTTTCTAATCCCGATAGTATTGCTTCTACAGCTTGGCCTAATCATGCTAATGTCTGGCTACCAGGCTGGCTCGAAGCAATTAACAGTAATGCCAACTCGCTGTATTTGACCATTGGTCCTGGAGACTTCTTAGTCCATCATGCGATCGCATTAGGACTGCACGTAACTACTTTAATCTTAGTTAAAGGTGCGTTAGATGCCCGTGGTTCAAAACTAATGCCCGATAAAAAAGACTTTGGTTACGCTTTTCCCTGTGATGGTCCAGGACGAGGAGGTACTTGCGATATCTCTGCTTGGGACTCGGCATATCTAGCCACTTTCTGGATGCTTAATACTTTGGGCTGGGTTACTTTCTACTGGCACTGGAAGCATTTGGCAATCTGGGAAGGCAATGTCGCGCAGTTTAATCAAGGTTCGACCTATCTCATGGGTTGGTTTAGAGACTACCTTTGGGCAAATTCTGCACAGCTAATCAATGGATATAACCCTTATGGAACAAATAATTTAGCAATCTGGGCTTGGATCTTCCTTTTTGGACATTTAGTTTGGGCGGTTAGCTTTATGTTCCTGATCACCTGGAGGGGATATTGGCAAGAATTGATCGAAACCCTAATGTGGGCGCACGAACATACTCCACTATCTTTTGGTTATCCCAAAGACAAACCCGTAGCTCTATCTATCGTTCAGGCACGCTTGGTCGGTCTGACTCACTTTACTGTCGGCTACATTGCTACCTACGGAGCGTTTTTAGTCGCTGCGACTGCCAGTAAATTTGGTTAGCGCAGCTAAATAACCATCAACAAAAATTCAAAAGCTTGGGGGATCTCCTCTCCCAATGATAGAAGACACCCGATCGCAACAGGGCATTCGATCGGGTTTCCTGCAACATTGAACATTGAACATTGACCATTTATCAGTAACTAACGATCGATGACTAATAACTAACGACTAACAACTAACAACTAACAATATGACACAAACTACAGTTCCCGATTTTTCTCAAGCCTATTCAGAAGGAGAATTAATCAAACCCTATAAAGGCGATCCTTGTCAGGGCAATCTCTCAACACCAATTAACGATTCTGATTTAGTCAATCTGTATATACGTAATTTACCTGCCTACCGAGAAGGATTGAGTCCTTTTATGCGCGGATTAGAAATTGGTATGGCTCATGGTTACTTCCTCATTGGTCCAGAGATTGTTTTTGGTCCTCTGCGGGAAACCTCCCACGGAGCGAATCTAAGCGGTGTTATCACTGCGATTTACATTACCGCTTCAGCAGTACTCGGAATTTCTATCTTTGCTTTGGCAACTTTTCAAGGCGATCCTAGAGGCGCATATAACTCCAATTCCCAAGACGATCTTAGACCACTACGAACTAAAGAAGGTTGGTTTCAACTGGGTGGAGGTATCTTTGTGGGCGCAATGGGTGGGGCGGTATTTGCCTACGCTTTGTTGGAGAATTTTGACGATTTAGACGCCATTCTGCGCGGTGCAGTTAACGTCAGCCAACATCTCTCTTACTGGGTGTGGGGCTAGAGTATCACTGCGCTCAAAGTAAGAAGTAAGAAGAGTTTGCTATTTGCTGACCAATAACTAACAACTAACAACTAACAACTAACAACTAACAACTAAAGACTATGACAGACATGACTCAAATGACAGGATCTTATGCCCTTTCTTGGTTGCCTTGGATCTTTATCCCGCTAATCACTTATATTCTGCCTTTTCCTATATTCGCTTTATTGTTTCTCTGGATTGAGAAAGAAGGATTGGAA
>JBCDCO010000024.1:0-33209 GCA_039181635.1 Cyanobacteria bacterium P01_G01_bin.19
ATATAGGTAATGTCTAAACTAGGTATTCTTCCTTGAGGATTTTTGGCTTCAACTACTTTGATCGGATCTAATAATTTGGTTTTGATTCCTGCGATTTTGGTAATTGAAATAAAACGCTGCTTAAAATTGACGTTAATCTTGTGATCGGACTGTTGTTCTGCCGTTTCTGAAGCTGGTTCAAAAGTCGCGGTAACTCTAACGTATCCAGACAATAAACCAGATTTATGTTCTACCCAAGCTTTATTTTCAAAAGAGGTAGTTTCGACATTGATTATTTGATATATTTTGCCGACTAAAAAACCGAGGGGAAGACTCCTCAAAGAACGAATTTCTCTTGCAGTTGAATATTCCAGTAACCAAGCACCATCAAGCAGTTGACTGGCATAAGTTAAAGGCTTGGGAAAAGGGGAGAGTTGTTCTAAATCGGCTGCCAGCCTGGCTATGTCTCTGACATCTTTAGATTGGATCTCCAAATCCGTAATGGGAGAACCATCCAGAACTTGGCGATCGCTCTGCAACTGTTTGATTCGTTCTTGTAAATTGTGTTTGACTGCCAGTCTATTCTGTATTTTTGGCATTTTTAGCATATTAGTATGGTGAATCGATAAATACCCATACAAGTAATTTAACGTTGCTCGGGCTTAACAGGTAATAATCTGGACAAAGATTACTTCTGTGGATTGAGTCAATAACTGAGTAAATAACTAAGAGTAATATTTTTTTCGTAACTCGTTTTTTTAGCTAGCTCATTCCCACAGAATTTTGGTATTTTACTGATTCACAAAATTGGTGTAACTCAGCTCATTGATTTTGTTCCATTCCAAAACACCAGAACGGAATTGATTCCATTGCTCGTATACTTTTTTGAATGGAGGGCTTTTTGCTGATTGTTCGGCATAGTAACCTTCGGCAGCCTCTTTTGCTGCTTGCAAAACTTCTGGAGGATAAGCCGCTAATTTTGTACCACTTTCAACTATAGTTTTCAATGCTTCTCGATTGAGAGCATCGTATTTAGACAGCATGTTGAGGTTAGCCTCCATGGCGGCTGTTTTAAAAATCTCTTGATATTCAACGGGCAATCTATCCCATTGAGATTTATTGACTTGTACTTCTAAAGTAGCACCAGGCTCCCACCAGCCAGGATAATAATAAAAAGATGCTGCTTTGTTTAAGCCCAATTTAAGATCGTCATAGGGTCCTACCCACTCTGCTGCATCGAGAGCGCCTCTTTCCAAAGCTAGATATATTTCTCCTCCTGGAATTACTTGAGCATTGACTCCTAAGCGAGACATTACTTCTCCACCGATGCCAGGAATACGCATCTTTAGACCTTTTAGATCTTGGAGCGATGTGACTTCTTTTTTAAACCATCCTCCCATCTGCGCGCCTGTATTACCTGCGGGAAAGTTGATTACGCCAAAATCACTATATAGTTCGTGCATTGCTGCCAAACCGCCACCATGATAGTACCAGGCGTTCTGCTGTTGTGCGGTCAAGCCAAAGGGAACGCAAGTACCAAAAGCCAAGGCTGGATTCTTTCCTGCATAGTAATAGCTAGCCGTGTGTCCGCATTCCACAGTCCCGTTTTGTACTGCATCTAAAACTTCTAATCCAGGTACGATTTCCCCTGCAGCGTAGGGTTCGATCGTAAAACGACCTCCAGTCATCGCGGCGATGCGATCGCATACTGTTTGCGCTCCTCCATAGATCGTATCGAGAGATTTTGGCCAGCTAGTAACCATACGCCATCTCACCTGTGGCAAGCTTTCTTCTTGAGCGGCTGGACTGTCGCCAGCTTGATTGGTTTGATCGCAAGCCACCAGAATACTACCAGTAGTTGCGGCGATCGCCAGGCGGTCTATTAGTTGTCTGCGTTTCATAATTATTATTTCCCATCAGCTATCAGCCTATTGATCGATCTGAGTCAATCTAGATCGATTGTATTGAGCGTATTTTTTTACTCTAAGCTTCAAGCCCAAGGCTACATTTACTTTAGTAACCGTCGATTTTATCAGAGGATTTAGGAGAATTTTCCAAATAATAATCAAAAGAAATATATCAATTAGCGCGGTATCGGTCTCATCCAGATAACAAAAAGCTATGGCAAATGCTCGACGATTTTTTGTAATAGTTCATCCGCATCGACTGTCTTTTTCAGAAAATCGGTCGAACCTACCATCTTGGCTCGAATGCGATCGACAATTCCACTATTGCTGGTCAAGAAAATAATTGGCGTTTGGGTAAACTGCGGATTTTTGCGCAACTGAGCACACAGATCGTAACCGCTAATGCTGGGCATGACAATGTCGAGGAAAATTAGATCGGGCTGGCGAGCAGTTAAAGTAGAAACTGCTTCATTAGGGTCGTTGACTGCGATAAAGCGATAACCAGCGATACTGATAATTTGCTCCATCATTTGAGAAATCATCAAACTATCATCTATACAGGCGATCAATGGGCGATCTGTATCGTCATCATATGCTACAGCCGAACTGACTAGCTCTAGCAAATCTGGAACTCCTACCAAACCAAAGATGCCCGATTGAATGTAAGGCAGCAGAGAACAAACAACCTGTAAAGGAGATGTTTTTAACTGTACGGACAGATCTCTCAAAGTTCTATTGCCGTTAAGCAGTTTGCACAGACTTTGGTAGGCAGAAATTGAGGTTCTTTCCTGAAGCTGTTTTGGCTGCAAAATTACAGGAGACAAGTCAGGTTTGCGATCGGCGATACCTGTCTCTTCCCAAGTTTGCCAAATTTGCTGAGTAGAATTGATAATCTCTTCTGGTTCGACTGGCTCGATTTGAGGCGCAATAATATTGTTCTGATTGAGACGACAGATTACCTGTTTAGTCTGAGTAAGGTCGAAAAACGTTTCGTTAAGAGCAAACAAAACTGAATTTTTTCCCTGTTGGGGGGTAATTATTTGCTCCTCTACCCATGTAGATAGTTGTTCGTATTCCCAAACATTATTATTGAGATCTGCGCCTCTTTTGGTTAACTCTGCTTGTAAATTAGAAAGCTGAAAAGGAATTTGAGGCAGGTTGGTAATTAGATTTCTTTGCCAGCGACGAATTGGATGTATTCCTCCCGTGGCGTAGACAAAGTTACCTAAGTATAGATATAGATGCCATTCATTTCCTTGAACGGGATCTGTAAAAGTTAGCTGTCCGCTAATTTGGCTTTCTTGTAGTGACCTAAAAAGCTTAAGCTGCTTGGGGGCGGTAAATTCGCGAATAATCAGATTATCAGAAGTTCCGTTGGCATTCATTTGTTTATGCCCCTCTGTTGCAAAAGATTGATAATTTCGGTGTTAGCTCGGGGAAATTGGTATTGGTTCATTATTGAAATATCTACCCAGTGAATTTCTTCGCATTCGATTGGTTGCGGATCTCCACTGAGGTGTTGACAGAGATGTACGTGTAAAGTGACTTTGAAATTTTCATAGTCGTGGGTGATAGTTGTCAAGCGATCGCCGACTGAAATTTCGATATTTAATTCTTCTTTAATTTCTCGCTGAATGCATTCAACAACTGTTTCTCCTGATTCGATTTTTCCTCCAGGAAATTCCCACAATCCACCCATATCGCCTGTGGGTTTGCGACGATCTATGAGAACTTTTCCTTCAGGGTTAGTTATTACAGCTACTCCTATCTGCTTGTGGGCTTTGGGAGGTGATGTTCCTGACATATTTTATAAATAAATAATTATAGATAGAATTTAATTTAGATTAAACTTGAAACAAAATAGCTCTTTAACATAAATAAAGCAACCCTTATTCTATGATGTTCTGGGTTGCTTTTATTAATAATTTAATTTAAGAATTGACCTTTATAAGTCTATTTAACCGTCTATTTTAGTCGCTAATAAAGATTCTTCAAAAGTCATTCTTTGCTCGGCATTGCGTAAAAAATATCCGCTCATCATTGCTGATGCCAATAAGCGTGCTAAATTTTCTCGATTGGTATTGATTGACACGTCAAAGTTATCGCTGGGAAGATTACCTAATAACCCAATGATGTTTTGTTCTATTACCTGAAAAACCTCTGGAGATTCTGGCTGTGACAAGCTGGAAACGGTATCAGGACTTAGAGATTGAACGTATTTCCAAAGTGAATTTCCATCTACATTTTTGCTAAAAACATTTTGTGGACTGTTTTCTCTTTCCACCCTTACACCTCTCTACAATAGTGTCAAAAAACCTGGATTTGTGAGTTAATTTCAATTCAATAAATCTAACTTTACTTAATTTGAATTAACTCTCATCCTAATTTAATCACTTAACACTTAGCAAACGCTTGAGTAGAACCGAACTAAGATCGTAGAGTTTACCGATCTGATGGCTTTAAACACTCTTTAACTGGCGAGATATTCGCGAATTACAGTCTTGCGTTTGCGTAATTTGGAAAGTGCTTCTCGCTCGATTTGCCTGACTCTTTCTCGGCTGATACTCAGACATTCTCCAATCTTAGCCAAGGTCATTGGTTTACCATCTGCTAAGCCAAATCTCAGACCGATTACTTCTCTTTGCTGAGGAGTCAGATCCGCCATCAACTTTTCTAAATCTCCTTTGAGCGAAGATGATGTTGCATAGTCTTCAGGAGACTGTCCTGTATCTTCCAACATATCGCCCAATTCTGTATCATTATTGTCGCCAACTCGAACATCTAGAGAAATAGGCTGTCGTGACTTTTCGAGGTAGTCTCTAACCTGCTTGATCGTGAGATCTAGCTCCTCGGCTAGCTCTGCCACTGTAGCAGTACGACCTTTCTTTTGAGCCAGCTGTCTTTGAGCTTTCTTGATTTTGTTGAGTTTCTCGGTAATATGAATTGGTAATCGAATCGTACGACCTTTTTCAGCGATCGCTCTAGTAATTGCCTGGCGAATCCACCAGTAAGCGTAAGTACTAAAACGATATCCTTTAGTGGGATCGAATTTTTCCACGCCACGCTGCATGCCAATCGTGCCTTCTTGAATCAAATCCAGGAGGTCTAAATTGCGCTTGAGGTACTTTTTGGCAACTGAGACTACCAGGCGCAGATTTGCTTCGACCATCTTCCGCTTAGCCGAATCTCCTGCCTCTAGAATAGTCTGGATTTCTTCTGGAGTGACTTTAGCTGCTTTTGCCCACTGTTCCAAAGTAGGCTCCTTGCCTAGTTTTTCCTCAAGTTCTGTTTTGATTTTGTTAATAGCGATCGCTTTTTGCACTCTTTTGGAATAAAGAATTTCTTCTTCATGAGTCAATAGAGGAACGCGACCTATTTCTTTAAGATAGCTTCTAACTAAATCATTAGATTTTTGTGCTGTTTTCATGACGCGATTTACTTACTGAATTGAACTGGGTAAGAATGAAACTTCTCGGTTCATTGGTTGTTTCAAGGGGAAGACCGATCGAAAGTGGCTATTTAAACGAACTTACTTCCTGAGATTTGTGTTTATTTTTATAACAAAAACTCGATTTTTTTCATTTTCTTAGCTTCGAATCAGTCCGCTTGCCGCTTTATCTTCCTTATACCCTGCTTAAACCAGCATTTTGCTTGTGTCCCTAATATCTACGATACACGATATTTATTAACTAATGTAACTTTTATTAGAATTTGTCAAAATTTAAATTAGCTCGAATCAAAGCTCTAGATATTAGCCCTTAGTAACTAGCATATCTAGAAAATTTAGTAAAAAATGCAACACTGACAACAAAAAAAGCGATTATTTCAAAATTACATTTAGACCAAAACCAGAGGAGAGATTAATGCAACAGACAAATCCCTAGAGTCTTGATTCAATATTCAATTGGCAAAATTATTTAGAGCTTGATAACGACTGACTGTTTGAAATACTACTATAAGAATCAGTGACACAAAGCTGTAAAAATGCTTAAGTGTGTGGCTGCACACCCGATAACAGGGCGAAATTGCCGAAAATAAACAATTATGAAAACACCTCAAGTTGCTACCTTTGGTTCTTGGGCATCTCCCATCACTTCTGATTCAATAGTCTCTAAGTCTATTGGTATAGGAGAAATTAGCATTAGTGAAAATAATATCTATTGGCTGGAGAAACGTCCCCAAGAAAAAGGTCGAAGTTTGGTAGTCGGCTATTTTGGCGATCGCGGAATTAAAAATGTTACTCCTGCACCACTAAGCGTCAGAAGCAAAGTTCACGAGTATGGTGGCGGAGCTTACGTAGTCAAAGGCAATACTATATACTTTTCCAACTATAGCGATGGCAAAATTTATCAACAGCTTTTAAATCGCCAGCCCCAACCACTAACCAACAAACCTTATCAGCGATACGCCGATCTTATAGTCGATAGCGATCGCAACCGACTGATTTGTGTTTGTGAAGACCATAAAGAGAAAAATAAAGAACCGCAGAATAGGTTAGTAACTATCGACCTAACAACAGGGAAAATAGCAACTTTGGTTGCAGGAGATGATTTCTACTCTTCACCTCGAATCGCTCCTGATGGTGGGAAAATATGCTGGTTGAGCTGGAATCATCCTCATATGCCCTGGGACAGCAGCTACTTGTGGCTGGCGGATTTTGATGATGGGGGAGGAGTAAGGGAACCGCAACTGGTAGCAGGAGGAAAAGCCGAATCTATTTGCGAGCCACAATGGGATCAAGATGGCAGGCTATATTTTTCTAGCGATCGCACCAATTGGTGGAATCTTTATTGTCGCGATCGAGATGGAACGGTCAATATTCTGCATCAAATGGCGGCAGAATTTGCTTATCCTCACTGGGTATTTGGACTATCTACCTATGATTTTATCGGTCAAGAGCGTTTGATTTGTGCTTATTCAGTGGACGGGAGATGGCATTTAGGCTCGATCGATTTAAATACCAATCGGTTTGAAGAGATCAAAACGAGATATACCAATATTTCCGATGTTAAGGGTAGTGAAGATGGCTTTGTGGTTTTTGTCGGTGGTACTCCTACCGAAACTACTGCAGTCGTTAAGCTCGATCTAAATACCAAAAAGGAACAAATACTCAAGCGAACGGGTGATTTGACTATCGACCCTGACTATCTTTCCCTGCCAGAGGCGATCGCTTTTTCCACCAGCGACAGTCTAACCGCCCATGGTTGGTATTATCCCCCCACCAATAAAGACTATGTTGCTCCTGCCAGAGAGCTGCCGCCGTTGATCGTAAAAAGCCATGGTGGACCAACGGCTGCCGCTTCAGTGGATCTCAATTTACGAATTCAGTACTGGACGAGTAGAGGTTTTGGTTATTTGGATGTCAACTATGGTGGCAGCATTGGCTATGGTCGTCAATATCGCCAAAGGCTCGACAGTAATTGGGGAATAGTCGATGTCGATGACTGCGTTAATGGAGCCAAACACCTGGTCAAAGAGGGTCTAGTGGATGGCGATCGTTTGGTAATTACTGGAAGTAGCGCGGGAGGATATACTACCTTGGCGGCTTTGACATTCCGAGATGTCTTTAAGGCAGGTGCTAGCTACTATGGTGTGAGCAACTTAGAAAGCTTGACCGAAGATACCCATAAGTTTGAATCGCATTATCTAGACCGCCTGATCGGTAAATATCCTGAGGAAAAATCTATTTATCGAGAGCGATCGCCCATTCACTATACAGATCGCCTCAACTGTCCTGTAATTTTCTTTCAAGGCTTAAAAGATCGAGTCGTTCCCCCCAATCAGGCAGAAATTATGTACGAATCAATTAAAGAGAAACAATTGCCCGTAGCCTATGTTGCTTTCGAGCAAGAGGCTCATGGTTTTAGAATCTCCGACAACATCAAACGGGCTTTAGATAGCGAATTTTATTTTTATTCCCGAGTCTTTGGTTTTCAGCCAGCCGAATCAATCGAGCCTGTTGAAATTATTAACCTAGATTGAATAAGTCAAGGCGTCAGACTAATTCCAGAGGTACTGCTGGCATGAGAATTTTAAAGGTAGTCCCTTTGCCAACTTTGCTGCTGACTGAAATAGAACCATCACAGCGTAAAATAAGCTGTCGAACTAGGGTCAAACCCAGCCCCGCACCTGTAACCTTTTCGATATCCGTAGGTTTTGTGCGGTAAAAACCATGAAATACTTTATTGATTTCGTTGGGAGGAATGCCAACCCCCGTATCGCTAACTAAAATTTCGACGTATTCATTATCATTTTTGGCTGCGGCTTGAACGAATACTCTACCCTTGGAGGGAGTAAACTGCAGACTATTATTAAGCAGATTAATAACAATCTGTCTAAACCAGGCTAGAGGGCAGGCAATGGGCGGAATGCCTTGAGGAATGGTATACCCCAACTGAATTGCTTTTTCTTCTGCGAGGGGCTGATAGGTGCTAACTATACCTGGCACGACGTCATCCAGGCGTAAATATTCCGCCTCAGTAGGAGTATCTAGCTGCAATAGCTGCAATAAACCACCAACTACAGAATTTTGCCGATCGCATTCGTCGCTCACCATCTGCAGATAGCGTTGACGCTGTTCTCCTTTGATTTGTTTTGATTCTAGAAGACTGAGAGCTGTTTTCATATGGGTAATAGGCGATCGCAGCTCCTGTACTAAATTACCCAAAAAGTCTTCCTGCAATCCCAGTACAGTGGCACTTTGTTCAGGAAGGTGACTGCTTTTGGATAAAGACTCTAAAGTAGTTTGAACTCTTTCGCTATGGCTGACTTGTTTGAGTAGAAGCTCTCCCATCAATTTATTTTGCCTTGTCGGATCGCAATCAACCCTAAAGTCTTGTGGAGGAATAGAATAATTGTCCGCTGATATGCGATCGGATATTTCTGAGAGAAGGCGATCGATGGTTTTAAAATCGAAGCTAGAAACCATCTCTAAATATGGTTGCTGCAATCTTTTGCCAGAAGATTCCATTTGAATCCTTCCTTTCTGCCATTGAGCTAACAGCAAGCTGCAAAAATCACCAGACAAAACAATTAAAAATGATTCTCGTTGCAGAATAGATTGTCTGTCGAATTGGCAGGGAATAATGGGCGTATTATAATTTGATTTTTCGGCAAAAGAGCGAATGGGATAATTTGTTTGATCGCTACACAAGTAAATATTCTTAACATTTCCATCTCTCTGCAGTCGCTTGACTTGATCTCCCCAGCTTTTAGTTTGAGGTAATTTGACCCAAACTGTGGCATTAATTTGTCTGGCAATTATTAAATCGACAATAGAAGTTACATGGGCTTTGAGGGTTTTTGCACCTATAGATATGGCAGGCAGGGGCTGATTTAAGTCTTGCGTAAACTGGAACAAAGATGATTCAGAGATAGCAATATTCATATTGTTTATAGCCACGCTATTATGTCTAGCAGAATTTAGAGATGAAGCAAATAATTGAGACCTAAAATTATAGGAATAGGTTTGATTAAGATTAGAGATAAATAATCAACAACTATGGCAGACAAATGCTTAAAGTGGCAACTACCGATCGAGCCAAAGTTTTTAGATCGTAACCTCCTTCTAAACCAAATAGGGGATAATTTGTAATTTGTAATGCATACTGCGCGAGTACGCTGTAGTCTTGTGGCTGTAAAGATATGTCTGCTAAAGGATCTTGCTCGTTAGCATCGTAACCAGCACTAACAATTAAAATATCTGGTGTAAACTTTTGAAAAAAAGGTACTACTTGTCCCTCAAAAGCTAATTGATAGTCAGCAATTTTGCTTTTTGCACCTATGGGCAAATTCAAAATATTATTATACATGCCCCGATCTTCTGCATTGTCTCCCGTACCTGGATAGCAGGGATGTTGATGGATCGAGCAATAAGCAAGATTGGGATTGTCTCGCACAATTGCTTCGGTGCCGTTACCGTGATGAACGTCCCAGTCTAAAATTCCCACTCGTTCGATTCCAGGCTTAGTCAACGCATATTCAGCCGCGATCGCCGCATTGGAAAAAAGACAGAAGCCCATGGCAGTATTTCTTGTAGCATGATGCCCTGGGGGACGAGCTAATACAAAGGCAGGTTTTTGCTCTAAGATCGAATCTACACCATCTAACCAAGCACTTACAGCTAATAAAGCAACTTCATAGCTTTTTGCCGAGATCGGGGTGTCTCCATCCAAGTATCCTCCTCCTTGAAGTGCTACTCGTTCGATTCGCTCGATATGTTCGTTGGTGTGAACTTGTCGAACATAATGCAACACATCTCTTGCGGCTAAAGGCGTGGGCGAACGCCAGTTTAGCTGCTGATGCCACGGAACTTCCTGTAACGCTCGAACGATTTCTGAAAGTCTTTTAGCTTTTTCTGGATGCCCATAACCTGTATCGTGTTCGAGAAATTCTGGAGAATAGATAATTGAAACCATTGTGCTAATATCACTTCCAATCTAGATATCGCGTCAATTAACAGGCAAGCAAATTATAAAGCAAGTCTTGCTAGATTCTTTGTCCAAGAAAATCGAACCACGATGGCGATTTTCGACAATTCTTCTGACAGTATCTAATCCCAAACCCGAACCTTTACCCACAGATTTGGTGGTAAAAAAAGGCTCAAAAATACGAGAATGAATATTTTCTGGAATACCAGAGCCAGAATCAATAATTTTGATCGCAACATGTCGCGAAGCAGAATTTTTTAGTTCATCGCATTTATTTTCGGTAATTATTTGAATTGTACCCTTACCAGCGATCGCATCAATGCTATTATCGAGTAAGTTTGTCCAAACCTGATTTAATTCACTGCCATAAGCCTGTATCAGAGGTAGAGATGAATCGTATTGACGTTTGATTTCTACTCCCTGCTTGAGCTTATGAGAGAGCAATTGGATCGTATCTTCTAGTCCCTGATGCACATCTACCTGTTGTTTTGCCCCTCGATCTAAATGAGAATAGGAACGCATCGATTGGACTAGCTCTGATACTCTTTCCGCACCCCTCAATCCCGATTGAACTGTATTCATTACATCAAAAGATAAAGCCAGCCAGCGTATTCCCATATCTTTTAACTCTGTGGTGTCGTTTTGCCATCTTTGAGTCAGATGTTTTAATAGCTCGACAGATACGTTACCCAAGACCAAGGATTCGACTAATTTCCAAGCATTTTCTACGCCGTAATCTTCCAACCAGCCTAAAATCTCATCTTCTCGCTCCATTAATGTTAGAGGATCGATAGTGCGATTGATAATGCATTTAAATCCTTCGTCCCTAGCTTGCAGCCATTGAGCCGTATGTTCTTCTTCGACATTTTGCTGTCCGTAAACTAAATTCATCCGTTCTAGTTCTTGGATAGCAGGAGTCACGTCTTTTAAGGCTCTGACTACCGCAGCAGCAGGATTATTCAACTCATGAGCCAAACCTGCGGCTAAAGTACCCAATGCCGCCATTTTTTCTCGATTTTGAATAAAAGATTCCAATCCTTTGATTCTGCGCTGCATGGTTTTGAACATGGTTCGTTCAAAATCGCGACATTCATGAACTAACAGCAAAAAGTCTTCACTGCTTATTTCATAGACGGTGCAGTCAGTTAGGGCGGTTAGAGTCACAGGTACAAGCTCGTCAGCCATAATCTGAATTTCACCAAAAAAAGCAGGTGCGTGATGTTGCCCGATGGGCATCTCTACCCCTTCACTAAAGCGAGTTATGCCAATTGTGCCTGAAGTTAAAATCAGAAAACCTCTGTGAGCGTCTCCTTCTCTAATCAGCACGTCTCTTTTGCCCAGGCTAATTTCGGTAGAGCGATCGCATACCCATTCAAGGCGATCGCTTTTCATCTTTTGAAACAGTTCTAGCTTTAGAAGTTCCCGAACGCAAAGCATATAACACCATTTAGTTGCGAGCCAGCATTTTTAAGATAGCGTTTTTTGCTTGTCGATTACTAGATTTATTGGCGTTGCTAATTTATTTAATCACTTATGCTCGACTTAGCAATGGAGACATCAATTTCTCCAAAATAGATTGCTAAGGCAATTAGCAAATGTTCTAAAGTTTTGACAAGCCAAGGAATATCTTGAATGTCATGCAGTTGATAGTGGTTGACAACTATAGCTATTTTTTTTTCTAAATCAGATCTAGATTCGGGACAAATCAACAGGAGTTTGACTAATATCTTCATTACTTGTGCCGTGCCTAGATTAGTAACTAGAGTGGCAAAGTTTTGCGGGCTATGGTTAGAATCCAATTCAGCAACCAAAAAGCTAAATAGCTGACGGCAAGTTTGCAGAATCAAGGTATTATTTAATGGTCTTTCGTCGGCGTTAGGAAAAGTTTGCTGTAATTGGTCTTTGAGCTTTTGCTCGAATTGATATTCGCTATTTCTAGATTTGATATCTTTAATTAAAAATCGATGCAAATCTTTTTTGAATACCTTGTAAGAACTGCGAACTTGATTATCTCGAACAAATAGTTGCGATCGCTCCAACAGGGTTTTGCCATTTTCTACTTTGCCAATATATTGTTTTAGGGCTTTGCCAAATGCTCTTTCGGAGAGTATTGACGGACTGCTGACTTTATTTATTGCCTTGCCCGCACCTTTTGCCAGTAGCTTCATCCGAGCAAATTGCTTGAGCCGAAAACGATAGATTATGTACTTGGATAATTTGAGTTCAAAATCTCGCTGACGACTAATTTCGAGGGAATAGAGTAGCTCTTTTAGTTGCTGTAGCTTGGAATCTGAGGGTACAAAATATTTGTAGAGAAAAGTGTAACGCTCCAGGCAATCATTGACCGTAATATCTTTGCCAGATGCAGATTTTTTGATTCCTTGACTTATATCTGACTTATTCGTGGAAGTTCCCAGTTCCTTGCTTTGAGGTTCGACGATCGCCACAATTGCCTTTAAATCTAAGTAAGATTTAGACGTTTGGTAGTTAGTGACCAATTGGATTAATTGTTTGCGACGGCGATCGTAAGAGGATGAATTACTGATAAATTCGATCGTTTCGAGTAGCTCAAATATACGAGATGACGAATTAGAGTTCAACCAGCAATTAAAAATCAGATAAAAACAATGGCTGAATATGCGATCAAACTGCTTTTGTTCTACAGGAGCAGCAAGAATTTTTTGCAGTGCTTCAGATGCCTGCATGTCTTCGTTCTTTCCTCGAGCAAAAAGATTTTTAAACTCTTCAATTAAGATTTCAGGTGGCTGAGCGTTTGCCAAGTCGAGTAGGCGATCGTAAATGATGTTGCTCTTTGATGCGATCGATTTTTGCCGACTATTAATATCTTTAGTCACGGGTGAAAACAAATATGGGAACTCATGCCATATCTTAACCTTCCTGCAGAAATAGACCATTGTCGATCGCCAACTGGCGATCGATTAAATAACTGAAGTTACGAAAAACAACAAAAATTCAATACTTTGAACAAGGTAATTTAGAAAGATTAATTAACCCTTTTCACCAAACTATGCGGCGCAAGCCCTTTCCCCCTTTCCCTTTAACCAGCCTTAGCAGATTAATCAGTGCCCTAAAGGATTAGCTTCGCGTCCGTAACATCAGTTAAATAATTTGAATTAAAGAAAAATCAGCTTCCCCAAAGTGGATGCTAAAAGCAACCTGTAGATTCTCCAAGGATTTTACCAACCAAGGCGCACTTTCTTCGGATGCAGCCTCATAGTGGGAGAACAGAATCGAAAATCTTTGCTCTAGATATGGTTTTACTTTGCCACACAGCAAAACAAGTTTTAACAGTAAACCAACAGTTTTTACTTCTCCCAAATAACTAACTAATTCTAGATAGCGTTGGTGATCGTAGTTACCTTTGCCGTCAACTACTAAAAATTTGAACACTTGACAGTAGGTTCGCATAGTCAGAAACTCATCTAGCTCTTTACTTTCAAACTCTGCCATAGTTTCTTGCAGACAGCTGGATATTTTGCTGTTGAATCGACGCTTGCCAAACCGAGGATCTAGTCCCGAAACAATATATTCATACAAATCTCGTTTAAATTCTTTATAAGTACGAGTTTGAGCCGTGTGAGTCAAAAATTGCTGCGACAGATCGTAGTAAGAATTGTGGCGATCCACTTTTCCCATATAGTGTCGTAAAGCCTTGTCAAGCTCACGATCGCTCAATAGAGTTGGATTTTCAATCTGTTGAATTAGTTTTTTGGGAATTTTGGTTTTATTGGCTGCCTTATATTTTTTGACTAGTCTAGCCAATCTAACTCGATTGGTTATGTACTGAGAAAGATTAAATTCGTAGTCTGACTGAATTCCTGCCTGAATTGTGGCAACAGTTTGCTGAAATTCTTCGGTGCTACCTTCTGTTACCAAGCAATGTTGATGGAGGTAGGGATAGCGTTGAATCAGATCTCCTACCGAATTACTGACAATTTCGATGCGATGAGAGCGACGATTTTCTAGCTCTAAACTACCGTCAACTAAACGGGCAAGTCGCTGTAGGCGTACAAAATATTCTGTAGTTAAAAAATCTTTGATCAGCTGTCTTTGTTTTCTAGCAAGGCGATTTACCACTCCTCCTGGGGGTAAGGTACGCTCCAAAAGCTCTACTAGCTCGATAATTTCTACTTTAGTATTGGGCTGCATCTGCCAGCGGTTGACTAAAATATGGCAGCAGCGGTTAAAAAACGGCGCGAATTCTAGATCGCTACCATTATCGACAATATTTTCGAGAGCAATACGAATACGGTTGTCTTGGTATCCTGTCGCCTTGATGAATAAATGATTGAAGCGTTCTAATACATCACCAGGTGGTTCGCTTTTGACGCAATATAGTAAGTGGTTATAAATATCTTCCTGCTGTTTTTTAACTGAAAGAGAGGCTTTTTTATGCTGTTTGGCGATTTTCATTGGGTTATCCTCTCTCTAGCTCGAGCTTTTAAATAATAGAAATAAATATAGATTTTATAGTTGCATCATATTACTCTAGTAGTTCAATGATAAAACCACAAGCAAATTTATGGTATAAAATTTTAGACAAGATTCTCCAGAATGGCTTTCAGTATATACACTAGAGAGGCTAGAATCTGACAGCGGATTTTACTGATGTAAAGCAAAAATTAATTTAATCATTGCCCATAGCAAATTGAGCTATATTCTATTAATTTAACTAAGACACCTACTATGACAACCTATTTTCCTTTGTCACAGCTAAACGAAATTCTTGGCGTTTCCCCCTCATTTAAGAACGACACTTCAAGCAGCTGGGATGCTTCGGTACTGGGGATTAATACGGACAGTCGTAGCGTCACGGCAGGAGAAATATTTTTAGCTTTGGTGGGAGAAAATTTTGACGGGCATAATTTTGCTCGTAGCGCGATCGCTCAGGGGGCGATCGCTCTGGTTGTTGATCGCCAGCTGGAAATAGAAAACGTACCTCAATTTGTAGTTGCAGATACCCTAAAAGCCTATCAAACAATTGCTCGATGGTGGCGAGATCGGTTTGATATTCCTGTGATTGGCATTACGGGATCTGTGGGTAAAACTAGCACTAAAGAATTAGTGGCAGCTGTGCTTGGCACTAAGGGGGAAGTGCTGAAAACAGAAGCTAATTTTAACAACGAAATTGGCGTTCCCAAAACTTTACTGCAAATTACTCCAGAACATGACTATGCCGTCATTGAAATGGCAATGCGGGGGGAAGGAGAAATTGCTTTATTAGCCGATATAGCTCAACCGACTATCGGCATCATAACCAATGTCGGCACTGCTCATATCGGTCGATTGGGTTCGCGAGAGGCGATCGCTAGGGCTAAGTGCGAACTTCTAGGGCATATGCCCGAATCTAGCGTTGCTATTTTAAATAATGACAATGCACTATTGATCGACACGGCAAAAAAAGTCTGGCAGGGCAATACTATTACCTATGGGCTTGAAGGTGGAGAGATTGAGGGAGAAGTAAAAGGAACGCACATTAATGTGTTGGGTCGTAGTTTGCCCTTACCCTTACCAGGAGAACACAACGCCAGTAATTATCTAGCAGCAATTGCAGTGGCACAGTCGCTCGATTTGGATTTGGACGTTTTATCAGCGGGAATTGAAGTTAAACTTCCCAAAGGGCGATCGCGTCGCTACGATTTGCCCAATGATGTAGTTGTGCTAGATGAAACCTATAACGCGGGTTTAGAATCGATGTTAGCTGCGGTACAGATGCTCAAAGAGACTCCAGGCAAACGTCATATTGCCGTACTGGGTACGATGAAGGAGTTGGGTGAATATTCACCTCAATTACATCGTCAGGTAGGGGAGAAAGCAGAGCAACTGGCTTTAGATATGCTGTTGGTTTTGGCGGACGAACCAGCCACTCAAGAAATAGCCAAAGGAGCTAAAAATATTACCGCCGAATGTTTTAGCGACCGCACTAGCTTAACCAATAGATTAAAACAAGTAATACAGTCAGGCGATCGCATTCTTTGTAAAGCGTCTAATTCTGTTGGCTTAGATCGAGTAGTTAAGGATATAATTAAAGACTAATTTTTAGCCAAAACAACCGTGAATCAGGCGAATGAGTGCAAGTCAGAGAAATTGACAATCAACATTTCGTAAGTTTAGATATTTGTTAGACATTCAACTGTCAGTATTTTTTGACAATTACCCCATAGCACACGACCCTAAAAGATGATCCGAGTAGATGAGGCTCACATTGCTCTTGAACAGGCGAAAATTCACTGGCAAGCGGAACAGTGGCAATTGACTGTCGAAGCCTGTGCCAAGGCTTTAGCCCTGAAGCAAAATTTGGCTGAGGCTCATAAACTCATGGGCAATGCCCTAGAAAAAATCAAGAAACCAAAAGAAGCCATTGGTTACTACCAACAGGCGATCGCAATCCAACCAAACTTGGCTCTGGTTCATTATAGGCTGGGTTCTCTCTACACGGATCGACAACAGTGGCAAAAAGCGATCAAGCATTATCGACAAGCCCTCCAAATCGCTCCTAAGTTACGGAATGGGCGTCAACAACTGGAGCGAGTTCTGAAATTACAGCAGCAGCAGCCCGAAGCAGTTTTAAAGCCTGGCGTTCCCACGCTCACCCTGGAAGACCGCTTGCGCCACGGTAAGATGCTAGAGCAGCAGGGAAAACTAGAAGCAGCCCTCGAACAATATCGTCTTGCTGCCGAACTTACTCCACACAAAATTAGCATTTACCGCAAAATAGTTAGTATTAGCGAGCGATTAGGCTTGTGGCAAAATGCTGCTCATTATTGCCGTTCGCTCCTACAATTTTCTGGTTCTAGTGGCGTTTCTCAGCCCAAGTGCATTTCTCCCTCCAGAGAACAGAATTTTTCCCAGCAGTCAGAAAGCCAAAGACTCAATGCCAATGATTATCTGGAACTAGCTCGCAACTCCATTGGCAACAAGAAATATAGAGATGCGATCGCCTATTACCATCGAGCGATCGAAAAACAGCCAAGTCTAGCCGAGGCTTATTTAGAATGGGGAGAATTATTGAGCCAATCTGGCGTAACCGAGCAGGCAATTGGCTGCTATCTTCAAGGCTTAAAGCACATACGCCATAATCCCGAACTATATTATCGTTTGGGCAGTCTGTATCAACTAAGATCTAAATGGTCTCAGGCGGCGGTGTGTTTGCAAAAAGCTACTCAACAAGCCCCCAATCATGCCAGAGCTTATCACAAGCTGGGAGAGGTTCTCAGCAGTTTGGAACAGTGGTCTGATGCCATAGCTTCTTATCGCCAAGCCCTTAAATGTAACCCCGATTGTGCGACTTCCTATATTAATCTAGGCTACGCTCTGATTCGGTTGAATTGCTGGCAAGAAGCCATTCCAGCTTATCAAAAGGCAATCGAGTTAGATCCCGATTATCCTTGGTCTTATTATAATCTGGCGGAAGCCTACAGCATGCTGCATCAATGGTCGGAAGCAGCAGATCTGTACCAAAAAGCAGCGCAGATAAGAGCAGATTTACCTCAGTTGCAGCAAAAGCTAGGAAATGCACTATATCAACGGGGTCATCAAGATTTAGAACGGGCTTTACAGCATTTTATGGAGGCAATTGATCGAGAACCTGGCGATCTAACGGCTTATCATCAGGCGATCGCCATCGACAATACTAACCTTGACCTATATCTCAAGCTGGGAGATAGGCTAATTCAGCAAGGCCAGTTAAATGAAGGCATTATCACTTATCAAATGGCTCTCAAAATCGATTCCCATAGTTCCAAAGCGATCGCTCGTTTGCAAAAAGCTCTGCAAAATCGAGATTAAAGGATAAGTAGTAAGATTTTAAAAAATAGAATCAAACCACAATTAAACTGCCTTTAGCAGGAAGAGTGACTTCTAACTTGCGCTCGTTATCGATACGATGCCAAGCAAGTCTTCCAGATCCATACACCGCCATATCTGGCTGAGATTTTAGTTCGGTTACGACAAAATTGACGGTCGATTGTTCTCGACCGACATTAACTGCCACAATCGCTTCTTTCTCATCTAGAATACGAGCAAAAATATAGACGTTAGAGTCGGCATAGAGAGTCTTGTATTTTCCCGTGCGCAAAGCCGAATATTTGTGTCGTAGGGCGATTAATTCTTTGTATGCTTTAAGAATTTCTATATCCCACTGTTCCGTTTCGGGAAAAACGCGACGACAGTCAGGATCTTTGCCACCAGGCAAACCGACTTCATCGCCGTAAAAAATACTAGGGGCGCCAGGAAATGTCATCAGCAAAACACTGGAGAGCAGAAAGCTGTCTTTGTCCTCCCCCACAGTTGTTATCATTCTGGGAGTATCGTGACTGTCCAATAAATTTAATTGAGCTAGCTGTATTTCCCAATCGTATAGTTTTAATAGGGCATCAATTTTAATGGCGTATTCTGTACCTGAAATAGGTGGATAGGGTTTTAATTCTCCCTGACAAAAATCGGGGTCGTAGTTTTCTCCGCCAGCAAAAGCAATAGTTGCCTCGGTAAAACGATAGTTCATTACTCCATCAAACTGCGTGCCATCGAGCCAGTAGCTAGCATCGCCCCAAATTTCTCCCACAATATAGGCATCTGGATTTACTGCTTTGACGCGATCACGAAATTCTTGCCAAAAGCCAGGAGTATCTACTTCGTTCGGCACATCCAAACGCCAGCCATCGATTCCTTTATGCAGCCAGTATTCAGCAACCTGCATGATATATTCTTTTACTTGAGGATTATCGTGATTAAATTCGGGTAAAGCGCGATCGCCAATCCAGCCTTCGTAGTTTGCTGGCTTGGTACCATCATAGGCAGAAACGGGCCATCCTTGGACTTTAAACCAGTCTAACCAAGGAGAATTGGGACCATTTTCTAAAATATCGTTAAAAAAGAAAAATCCACGGCTGGCATGGTTGAATACCCCATCCAACACCACCTTGATATTTTTACTGTGTGCTGCTTCGAGCAAAGCATCAAAGGCTACGTTGCCCCCTAACATTGGATCGACCTGATAGTAGTCGTGAGTATGATAGCGATGATTGGAAGCAGACTGAAAAATGGGCGTGAAGTAAAGAGCGTTGATGCCCAAATCTAATAGATAATCTAATTTATCAATTACCCCCCACAGGTTTCCTCCTTTGTATCCTTGGAAAGTAGGAGTAGCATCCCAGCCTTCGTATTTAGATGCTTGCCATTGTCCTTTGATGGTTGTTTTACCTTTGGCAAAGCGATCGGGAAATATTTGATAGAAAACGGCATTTTTAACCCAATCTGGTGTTTTAATCATTGTGATAATTATCTGGCTCTTATTTTATAAATGCTAACTACTTATTTACAGAGGCATTGGAAAATATTGATTTGGTAACTATTAAAGAGCGATCGCTCGTCCATCATCAACTGTAAAAAGATGTATCTTGTCGATATCTACTTTTAACCAGAGAATGTCGCCGATCGCGATGGGTTTATCTGGGGGCAGAGATACCGTTAAACTGGCATTGCGATCGGCTACTAGGTGGGCGAAAACATAAGTTTCATTTCCCAACGCCTCCACCAAATCTACCTCAATTTGCATGCTCGATTTGTCTTGAGAGGTTAGATGTAAGTATTGGGGGCGAATCCCTAGAGTCAGGGACTCGGAATGAATTGATTGCAGAGAAGATGTCCAACCCGCAGATAAATCCAGTTCAAAATATTTGTGAACCAGCTTGTTACGATCGACTAACTTGACGGGGAGAAAATTCATGGCTGGCGAACCAATAAATTCAGCCACAAACCGATTGGCAGGACGATTGTAGATTTCTAAGGGAGAGGCAATTTGCTGAATTTTGCCATTATTCATCACAGCAATGCGATCGCCCATGGTCATGGCTTCTGTTTGATCGTGAGTCACGTAGATAGTCGTTGTCTTTAACTGTCTTTGCAGTTTGACAATTTGGGCGCGGGTTTGGGTACGCAACTTAGCATCTAGATTAGACAGGGGTTCGTCCATCAAAAAAACTTGAGGATTGCGAGCGATCGCTCTACCCAAAGCTACCCGTTGTTTTTGCCCTCCCGAAAGCTCTTTGGGTAGACGATATAGCAAAGGTTCGATCTGCAACAAACTGGCTACATATCTGACGCGATCTCTAATCGATCTTTCCTTTGCCGACATATATCTCATATTGCGAGGTAAATTACGAGTAGCTGCAGTCAATACATCTGCTAGCAAAGTTTGTTTTCCCGTCTCTGCGTCGTTTTTTTGTTCGAACTTATTGGTGCGGCGCAAACCAAAGGCAATATTATCGTAAATATTTAAGTGAGGATACAAAGCATAATTTTGGAACACCATCGCAATATCCCTTGCTTTGGGAGGAAGATCGTTAACCAGGCGATCGCCGATCCTAATATTCCCTCCAGTCAATGCTTCTAATCCTGCCAGTAGCCTTAATAGAGTGCTTTTTCCACAGCCAGAAGGACCGACTAACACCAAAAACTCACCATCTTCTACGGTAAAGTTAATATCTCTTAATACGCTTACCTGCTTAGATTTGCGAGATAAATTAGCCGCTTCTGCTCGATTGTCATCGACAGATTGAGATATGTGAGCGCGATCTCTTTGGGACTGAGAATAGCTTTTATAGACATTTTCGACTATTACCTGTGCCACTATAAAAACCTAGTTGAAGTCAATATTATGAGTTTTGCACGATCATGTTAGCACTAGTGTACGTGAGCTTAAATAGAGTTACTATTTGCACATTTTCAAAACCTTACATTTAAATACTTCTGACTTCTGACTTCTGACTTCTGACTTTCGCCCTAAAGGATTAGTTGCGGCTAACTAAACGCCTTACTTTCGGTCTCGAAGCAGCAATAGTATCGTTTGGCTCAAGCAACGAGTAAGATGGAGGTAGATCGGGGAACTAACATCTTCTCCTTGTATGCGATCGCCAAATTAATTGAAATAACTATGCGTACACCGTGCCAGAATTTCCGCCTTTCGAGGGAGGTTGATTTTTTTTAATTGAGGCTAAGATTTGGTATCCATTATTTTTATATATTTATTTCGATCGATTAGATCGATTCTTGTTTGGTAAGCATTATTACCTCTAATCTAAAATTTAATCATGACTACTATCAATCAGCCTCCCAACCAAGAGCCAGAAAAAGATAATTTTCTGCAACGGTTAGTCAAGAAGCTTAAACCTTCACCAAAAAAAGCGGCTGGTGGGGCAATCGTGATCGTAGCGTTGGGCGGCTTGGGCTATTGGGGGGTCAATGTACTAGTCAAAAAGAGATTACCGCCTTTTCTGGAAAATCAAATTGGCAAGTTTATCGAACGCCCCATTGAGCTAGGAGAAGTTAAAGGCTTTTCTCTCGGTGGAATTGAGTTTGGTAAGACAGTAATTCCAGCTACCGCCACAGATCCAGATAAGGTTGAGGTGGAGGGTGTGAAAGTTGGCTTTAACGTTTTGCCTGTCTTATTTCGACGTACCTTGCCATTGGAGGTAACTTTAACTCAACCCAATATATATCTGGAGCAGGAACAAAATGGGGAATGGGTTAATTTAGATTTTCTAGCCAGCGAGCCAAATCAAGAGCCAAAAGATCCTCTGCTCTATTTTGATGTAGATGTGGAGGTTGAATCAGCAGATATCACCGCCGTACCCTACGAGCAACAGCCTTTACAGGCAAGAGTAGATGGTGGCGGTAGATTTAATCAGAAGACTGGCTTTGTCGATTACGATTTGGATGCGGGAGTAGAATCAGCCAAAGCATCCATTACAGGAGAAACCGAACTCGAAACTGGCACTACCGATACTAAGCTGGCGATCAAGGATTTGGCTTTAACAGAAATATCTCCTTTACTACCCGTACCAATTGAAATTGAGTCGGGAAACCTTAATGCAGATTTAGATATTAATATTCCCTCCTGGGCAGAAATTACCTCTGCTAACGTTAAGGGGACGCTGAATTTATCCAGGACAACAGGAGTAGCTACCGACTTCGATACTCCTATAAGTGCAGAATCTCAGCTAGGTTTTGGCGGTAGGAATGCCCAGATAGAAAGCACGCAGGCTAGTTTTGGCGATATTACCGCGCAAGTAGATGGCAATATAAATCTAGATAGTGGTTATGATGTCGAGGCGATAGTTTTACCGTTTCAGATAGCTAGTTTGCCCTCCGAATTCACCCAACAACTACCCGTATCAGTGACAGGAGAAGTAGAGGCAAGAGTTAAATTAGCTGGTGCTATTAAGGAGCCTCAGTTGACGGGGAGTATTAATAATACCCAAACCTTAACTGTAGACAAAACGCCCTTCGAGCAAGTCGATGCCGATTTTACGGCAGATTTGTCCCAGGTAGTTTTAGAGAATATCCAAATAAATCCCCTGGCTGGGGGAAGTATTACTGCTGAGGGCAATATCAAGACCAACATTTCTCAGTCTTTGAGCAGAGATAAAGCGATCGACCTCAATACTATGCCAGTGGCATTGCAATTTAACGCAGACTTGCCAACTCAAGCACTGATATCCCCTTATTATCAATTGCCAGAACAAGTAGCAATAGGAGATCTGGACGCACGAGGCGAGGTCAGAGGCACGATTGGCGATCCTCGGGCAGATGTTCGCTGGAATATTGCCCAAGCTAGCACCAATAATACAGAAAATATTACAGGTAGAGGACAGTTAACCTTTAGCGATCGCCAGCTAATATTGCAAGATACACAGGTTACTTATGGTGATGGTAGAGCCAACGTAGTCGCCGATGCCGATTTAGAAACCAAACAGTGGCAAGCCAATGTCAATGCCGATGCTCTCAATTTAACGCCCTTTTTGAGCCAGGTAGATAACCCTAATTTAGATTTAAATCGCCCTGTAGAGATAAAAACAGCGAAGATAGACTTAAACGGTAGCTTAGATAACCTCAGTCCCGAAGCAATTCAGGCTAATGCCGATGTCAATCTTAATGTGGATGGAGGAGATGTCACAGTTGACAGTCGGCTTGCCAATGGCAACGTACAGGCACAGGCGATTACGAGTAATATTCCCCTAGATAATTTTGTAACTAGTCTTCCTGTTTCTGCTAGATTGCAGTCGGGTACGATTAACGCTTCTGGTAAGTTAAACCAGCTGTTAGCAATTCCTCAAAATGGCGATCTCAATAGTCTTAGTGCTGATGCAGATTTAGATCTAGACGTAGATGGTGAAGCCATAGCCGTTAATGGTCGATTAAATAACGGAATAGTTCGAGCAAATGCCAACACCAGCCAGATAGACATCAATCGAGTTATACCCAATTTACCTGTTCCCGCTAGCGTCAGAAATAGTAAGATTACAGCGTCGGGCGAATTAAAGCAGCTACTGGCTTTTGGCAAAGATCCCAACTTAAGTACGGTAGATGCTCGGGTAGACGCAGATTTGGATGTGGCATCGGGAACGGTAAAAGCGATCGCCTCTTTAAGAGAAAATCAATGGCAAGCTAATGTTGATGCTAACAATATCAGTTCTAGATTGTTGTTAAATGAGTTCGCGCCTAAAAATTTAGCTTCTGTGGAGGTAGAAAACATTGATGCCAAAGCAAATCTTACGGGAGATATCAATCCTGTCTTAAATAATGAATTAAACATTCCAATCTCAGTAAACCAATTGGCGATTAACTCTGGCGTGCAGAGTGTCAATGCTCGTGGCAATCTGACCTTAAGCGATATTACCAATAATCTTGACGTAGCCAATACAGACCTATACCTCGATGCCAACATAGATTTTGATCGCCTGCCGATAGATGCAGTTTTAGCCGCTACAACTCAAAATAATAGCTTGGTAGCAGAAAATGTAAACATACAAGGGAAAGCCTTCTTTAACGGGCAATTTGAGGGCAAACAGCTAATCTCTGCTCCTGGCAATCCTGAAAACCTGAATCTAACAGGAGATTTGCGCCTACAGGATTTCGCGTTTAACAATATCGCTTTTGATTCGGAAATGACGGGGGATGTTATCGTTCGTCCTGGGACAGAAATCGTCTTAAACCTCCAGGGACAAAAGGACGTGATTGCAGCCCGAGCCGTGCCTTGTAATGATAGCAATTGTAAGCTGCCCTATCTGCCGACTAATTTAGAATTGCGTCAGGGAGAAGATACGACACAGCCAGTAATTGCTACGGGAAATCGTGATGGTGATAAGTTCTCTTTAGCTATCAATAATTTTCCTCTCGCACTTTTAAATATTGCTCCTGCCAAACCCGCAGGAATTGAGGGCGCGCTGGCAGGAAAAACTACAGGCAATGTAGATCTCGATCTTTATACTCTGGCAGCTAGAGGAAACATCGACATCGACAACCCTGGAGTCGGCTACATCACAGCCAATCGGTTAGATGCTGATTTTAATTACGATCCAGCCCAAAATGTGGCAGAAATAACTAGCTCTTCTTTAGATTTTGGCGATAGCAAATACAGCCTGAATGCTGCCCTAGATCTACAGTCGGGCAAAATGGATGGCAGGCTAAATATTCCCGAAGCCTATATTCAAGATGTTTTAACTACTTTTCGCTGGTTTACGATTGAAGATGTTACCGATTTATTTGACATTCCCGACTATGCCGAACCTGCCGCAGTAAAACCCGCACCAGAAAAGGATCTAGTTGATCGCACGATCGCCCGTAAACTCAATCAGTTACGTCAGGTAAATCAGCAAATTCAGGCAAATGCTGCCGCAAAAGAAGCAGTTAGCATACCCAGCGAACTAGACATCACAGGTAGATATGAAGGGGAAATAATTATTGGGGGGACAATTCAAACACCCCAAGCTGATTTCAAAGTCGAAGGTAATGATTGGGAGTGGCAACCAATAGAAGCCTATCCCAATATCGTGCCACCTCTGGGCTTAGTAATTGAAGAATCTCAATTTATTAGTATTCCCAGGCTGCTCATCGATGGTGAATTACAAGGTACGGAAGTAAATCTGGCTGAAGCAGAATTACAGGTAGAAGAAGCCGCAATGTCCTTAAGAGGGAAACTCTCTCCAGACAAGCTCGATACTACATTTGCGATCGCCAATTTGACTGTCGATAATATTGCTAACTTTGTCGAAATTCCCGTAGATATTGCAGGGGAAATAAATACCGTTGGCACGATTACAGGCAGCACTCAACAGCCAAAACTAGAAGGAAAAATCGCCTTTACCGAGGGAGCATTCAACGGCAATATTTTGCCCGCAGAAATTGCAGGAAACTACGATTATGATGGTACCAGGCTAGGTTTTAATACCACCGCACCAGATGCCATCCGTATAGAGGCTGAAGTACCCTATCCGATTATTCCTGGCAAAAGCGATCGGGCATATGCCAAAGCAGATTTGGATAAAGAGGCTTTTGTCTTTTTGAGTGCTTTGAGTCAAAATTATTTAAACTGGCTTGGTGGTGAAGGAAATGCTAATTTGCAAGCTGAGGCTCGTTTGGATTTAGAGCGAGAAGGAATAATTTATGATTTGGATGCTGATGGGGTAGTTAATCTAGAAGATGCTAATATCAGCCTCGAAACGCCTTTCTTTGACGAACAATTTATTGGTACGGGGAAAATCAATCTCAACAATCAAATAGTTGATGTTGAAACTTTAAATGGCACCTTTGCGGAAAAAGATTTATCCGTCACGGGTAAATTACCGCTGCTTAAAGTAGTAGAAAATTTAGAAGATCCTTTAACTGTCGAGCTTCCAGAAGGGGATATAAATATAGACAAGCTATATCAAGGAGGGGTAGAAGGTAGGGTTTTGGTAACTGGAGCAGCTTTAGAACCTGTAATTGGCGGAGAAGTTAACCTAAAAGACGGTGAAGTCTCCATTCCTCAAACTAATGCACCTGAAGAAGATGCCGTTCAAATTGCCAAGAGTAAAGTAACACCTAATGTTAGTTCGGCAAACACCAAAGCCTTAAATAAGGCATCTAGTTCGACGGATGCATCTTCCTCTTTTGTGACTACCTTAGATGATTTTCAAATTAATATCGAAGAATTTAAGCTGAGTCAAATTGCTCTTTATGAGTTTCAGTTAGATGGAGGCTTGACACTAAACGGTACCGCAGATACTCCGAGTAATATTAGACCTGAAGGGTCGATAGAATTGACCAAGGCAAATGTTAACTTATTTAGCACCAATTTTGAATTAGCCCGTAATTTAGAAAACACCATTGTCTTTACTCCCGAAGCTGGAGTACTCAATCCAAGTCTAAATGTTGTGTTGAGAACAAAAGTAGAAGATGTCCAGGGCTCTGACGAGTTAAATACGCTGCGTTCTGTAGAATCTAACTCCAATGAAATTGACGATCCTATTTCCAATATCGACAATACCAATACTATTAGAATCAGTTTAAATATCAATGGAGAAGCAGCAGACATCCTACCTAATTTAGCCAATTCCAGTACTGACTGCAACATTCGTCCCAGCGACGCACCTTTAGTCGAAAATAACCAATATTATTCCGCAGCCGAACTAAATCGCCTGACAGAATGCTTCAATGATGGAGCATTGGCTCAAACCAATGGTCGCAATCTGGTTGATTCCAGTGCCGTAAATCTGACTAGCACCCCTTCTTTGGAACAAGGAGAAATAATTGGCTTGCTGAGTGAAAGATTTGCCGCTTTTGCCAGAGAGACAGTGTCGGGTAGTGGTGGCGAGGGATTGAGTCAATCTCGGTTGTTCGATCTGGGAGTGCAAAGATTTGTGGTTGCGCCTCTGGTCGATTCCACTTTAAATCGAGTTGAAGATACTACCGTTAGGTGGGGTAGAGCAGTTGGTCTGGACTATTTCACCGTGTATCCTAACGTTGAAGGAACATACGAAATAAGTAACAAGTCTTCTTTACGTTTTACCTACGATTATAATTTGCTTGCTAATGTCTCTAATGTGTTTGATGACGAAACGACAACATCGAATGAAATTCGAGTACAATATCAGCTTAATTTTTAGGTGTTGGTAATTTGAATGACGACATACACAATGTTACTGTTCTTAGCTATTAGCTCTAAGCTTTTTCCCCTTTTACCTTTTCCACCCAACTATGCGGCGCAAGCCTGTCACCACCTATAAATGGCATATCAAAACAGGATTTAGTCATTATGATGAAGATCGCCTCAGAGCTTTAAAATAATTTAGCATGTACTTCGTATTCATTTCTAATGCAGCTTAAGATATCTATTTCTCCACGAAAAATTATTGGCTACTTGATTGCAGTAGTCATTTTTTTTACTTTAGTCAGCACTGGTATTCAAGTTTGCAAATACGTTTTTGATTACCGTGCGGACTGGATGAAGCTGTTTAATTTAGACCGCGAATTTAACTTTCCCACTTGGTACTCGACATTAACCCTAGCTTTTTGTTCCGTCTTATTAAAGATAATCGCTGCGGGGAAAAAACAACAAAGCGATCGCTATGGTAAAGAGTGGCAATTATTATCATCTATTTTTGCCATACTGGCGATCGATGAATTACTCAGCATTCACGAGGTTTTGATTATTCCAGAGGTAAGCGAAGCGTTGAACCTGCCCTGGTTTCTACATTCGATGTGGGTGATTCCTGGAACAGTTTTTACTATCTGGTTTTTAAAGCGTTACAGTCGATTTTTTCGTCATTTACCTCCCGATTCTCGCCAACATTTTGCGATCGCAGCAGCTATTTACATTGGCGGAGCTTTGATTATGGAAATGATTGGCAGCTATGTCGCTGAAGCCAGAGGACAACAAAATATAGTTTATGCTCTAATTGCTACCGTTGAAGAGTTAATGGAAATGAGCGGCATTGTCGTATTTATCTATGGACTTTTCTATTATCTGCGGGAGTGGCAGGAGAGGGTAAATCTGGAATTTATGATAGACAAGCCTCGGAAGTGAATTTTGTAGCAACAAAGCATCAAAAGTCAAAAGTCAACAAGATCGAAAAAGGCAGTATCTCTAGAATTAATAGATACTGCCCTTTGCATATTTGGTTTATACCCGAGGAAAGGCTATAAGATCGTTCGCGCGACTGGTCTACGCCAAAGAAGCCATTTTGACATCGTTTTCAGCCAAGACATTTTGCAGTTCGTCAGCTTCAACAGTTTCTTTCTCAATCAACATTTCAGCCAAACGATCTAGAATGTGACGGTTTTCGATTAGCACTTTTTTGGCGCGGCTGTAGGCTTGGTCTACATAGCTGCGAACTTCTTCATCGATTGCCGCCGCAGTTTCGTTGGAGAAATCACGGTCAGAAGCAATATCTCGACCCATAAAGACGTTACCATTGGAACGACCCAAGGCTACGGGACCCAAGCGATCGCTCATACCAAAGCGAGTTACCATCTGACGAGCAACTCTAGTTACCTGCTGCAAGTCGTTAGAAGCACCTGTAGTTACTTCTTCTTCGCCGTAGATAATTTCTTCCGCCAAACGACCGCCCAAAGCGACAGCCATTTGATTTTGTAGATAAGAACGAGAATACAAGCCAGACTCCATACGGTCTTCACTAGGAGTAAACCAAGTCAAACCACCAGCACGTCCGCGAGGAATGATACTGATTTTTTGTACGGGGTCGTAGTCGGGCATTAACGCACCTACAAGAGCGTGACCAGCTTCGTGATATGCCACAAGTTCCTTGCGTTTTTCGCTCATGACGCGATTTTTCTTCTCAGGACCAGCCATTACGCGATCAATCGCATCGTTGACTTCATCCATGGAGATTTCAGTTAGACTGCGACGAGCGGCTAAAATTGCTGCTTCGTTGAGCAAGTTAGCTAGGTCAGCACCAGTAAAGCCAGGAGTACGACGAGCTACTTTATTCAAGTCAACATCTTTGGAAAGAGTTTTACCACGAGCGTGGACGTTAAGAATTTCTTGGCGACCTGCATAGTCAGGACGGTCTACAACTACTTGGCGATCAAAACGACCAGGACGCATTAGTGCAGAGTCTAGTACGTCAGGACGGTTAGTTGCTGCAATCAAGATGATACCAGTATTACCTTCAAAACCATCCATTTCAGTTAGCAACTGGTTGAGAGTCTGTTCGCGTTCGTCATTACCGCCGCCAAGACCAGCACCACGCTGACGACCAACCGCATCAATCTCATCGATAAAGACGATACAGGGTGCATTGGCTTTCGCCTGCTCGAATAGGTCGCGGACGCGGGATGCACCCACACCGACGAACATTTCTACAAATTCAGAACCAGAAATACTAAAGAAAGGTACACCAGCTTCACCAGCTACCGCTTTGGCTAATAGAGTTTTACCTGTTCCTGGAGGCCCTACTAACAGTACCCCTTTAGGAATTTTCGCCCCAATTGCTGTAAAGCGATCGGCATTTTTCAGAAAGTCTACTACCTCAGTCAACTCTAGTTTTGCCTGTTCGATACCAGCAACATCGCCAAAGGTGACTTGGGTTTTTGGTTCCATTTGAACTCTGGCTTTGGACTTACCAAAGTTCATTGCCTGAGATCCAGGACCACTTTGCGCTCTTCTCAATAGGAAGAACAGTCCTACTAACAAAAGGATGGGGAATAAAAGACTGCTTAAAGCTCTAAACCAGAATCCTTCATCACTTTGAGGCAACACGGCAATATCAACGCCATTCTCACTCAAGATGTCAATTAACTGAGGATCGTTGGGAAGGTTGACTAGGATAGGAGTACCTTCGCTATTGATGACTTGCGCTTTAGTGCGATCGGCACTAATTTTTACAGTCTCAATTTTATTGCTTTGAACTTCGTCTATTAATTTACTATATGCCCATGTCGTACGCGCTTGGGGTTGCTTATCCAAAAATGCAGTACCTAAGGCTACTACGACGATCGCTAGCAGAACATACAGTCCTGCATTGCGCCACTTTTTATTGTTATCTTTACTCACTCTGACAGCCTCCCTTAGCTGAGGATAATAAATTTTTTATCTTATATGACTGTTAATTTGCTATCCCTTCCAAATCAATGTGGTGTAGCCAGTCATTCTCAGAAAACTAGTATTTATTGTTTTTCAGTTTTTACCTTGTTAACTTATGTTAACGTTTCTCAGGAAATATTTGCTAAGTATTTTATTAAAATTGCCAACATTAAAATGTATTTTCATTGCTTTAATCGGGGTCAAACGCATGTCAAAAGCAGCTTTGAGGGCATCAAAATCGAGCGCACGCTACCTTACAATCATTTTAGAACTATATTTGGTATTTTCTGCATCAGTTAGGTTATGCTGTGCGTCTGGGTTTCTCAGGAGTGTTCAAAAAAATCCCCGTACAAGCTAGTTGCCAGGGATAAAAGCTCAAATCTTAAAGTCTTCAGAATCTATTCGATTCAATAATTAGTTGGGGGAGCTAGCAAGTGAAGAAGTAGCCAAACTCCAACCTCTAGAGCATTTAACTTTACCTTGAATTACCGTGTTGAGATACTGGATTCTGATGCCGTATTTTTTGCCTAACTCGCTAGCAGTGCAGTACTCTGAAATATTTCGCTTTTCGTTTTTCCAGCTGTAGGTATTTTGTGCGATCGCCGCTGCTGGCTGCTTGGCTGGTTCGTTACTGGGCAGAGTAACAAAATCTGTTGCGGATTCTTCAATTAAGACTACTTGTGCTTTCAATCTCCCCACTGCAGGATTAGAAGCAGCTAGGTTCAATCTTTTTTTTCCATCTTTGACGTTGAGTTTTTTCATACCAAATCTACTCGTCTTACCATCTGTCGTGAAGATAATCGGGTCTGTCACGCCAGTTTTTAGTAGGCTCTGTGCTAGTTCGGGATTGCTGTAGTCTTCAGTAGCAACCAGAAGGGCGAGATCCTTTAGTGCAGCTTGATAAGTCGTTTTTTTCATGATTGGTATGGCTCTATGAATTGTTGAGGAAGAAAAGTGTGAGTCAAAGAAATCCGAATGTACTTGCTCGCTGGGGCAAGAATCAAGTCAAATTGTTTAGAATTAACTTGTAGACAGCATAAAACCAAGTGCTTTTTAGATTGAGATAATTGCGATCGCGATCCGATCTATTACCTAGCTCTCAAGACTTTCTATCTATCTAATTTGAATTAAACAATCGGACTATCTTTTAAAGATTTACAGCAAAAACGTTGGGTCAATACCTATCACCGATCAGAGTATTAACTTAAGTGTAAACCTCGATATGATGCAGTTCTAAGCTAGACGGCTCAATTATATTCACGTGCGAGATTTTACTCATCCGTATTTTCACTGTATTTTTTAATTGAGTAAAAATTATCCTCTCAACAGTCAATTGGCAACCTCATAATTGCCAATCTTCATAATAAGATTTAATTGGTAATTTAATGAAACAAAAGTAAACATCATCAAGAATAATGATTCATTTTGTAATCAATTTTTACCTATAGCGATTCTCAAAGTCATGAGGTACACCCAATGAACAATGAACTATCAGCTATCAACAATTAATCGAGATTTATCTGTACCTAACCAGAATGAGAAACGCTATATTATGCCCACGTCTACTAAGTAGTTCCACTTTCTTAAACATTAAATAGCTAGGGCAGGGATTGGGGAATAGGGATTGGGAAAGATATTCCAGGCGCGTTTTAATTATCCAAAAACAGGGGTTTTGCTTCGTATTCGATCAATGCTTCGCTATCGTTAGGATTGAGAGGATAAAGTATACAACGATAGTTAGGAAATAGTTTGCCCAGCTCCCTTACGGTAGTTTTAAGTATTTCTTGTGGGTTTAGGGAACTGCGTTGAGCAGATGCTATCTGGTTGATTAATAATTCTTTTCTCTTGGCTGTGGCGATCGCCTTGTAAGCTTTTAGTAGTTTGTATTGACCAGACTGCAAATATGTAACCAAACGCTGGGCAAAAATTCCCAGATCTACGCTAAAAACTTAAAATTTCAACTGCAAAACTAGACTCTGTTTCGGGCACGCTTAAAACGTACACGTGAGCTTTTCTGAGCCATCTGCTGAAAACGCTTCTCTTGCTTCTTAAACAAACGCTCTTGCGAAAGTTAGCAACTACTATTGTTTGGTTTTAATCTGACAGCACCAAATCTTGCATCGCTCTTGCCAGTGCTGTTAGAGATGATTTGAAGTATATTTGAGGACGAAGACTGCCGTATTCTACAACTAAGCCCCCTAAAAGAGAATTAGTTAGCTGCACTTAGTTGGGTTGCGAAATTTAAAAATAGATATATTTATGGGGGATAAAATCATGTCTGGGCGATCGCTAATTCTCAGCTGAGATAACGGTTGAAGCTTTTGGCGGCATTTCTTTGACTGCTAACCAGCTCGACACTAACTTCTGGAAGGTGAGAAATTACTGCTTGCTGGGAATCCACTACATTAGTGCTCGCTCGATCTAAACTCGTATTTTCCAGACTAGCCTCTCTCAAGTTTGTACCTGTCAAAATCGCATTGTCCAGATTCGCTCCTTTTAAGTTAGCTCCTTTCAAATTGGCGTAACTTAGATTTGCTCCAGATAAGTCCGCACCTTCTAAGTTTGCACCTACAAAAGAGACTAATCTCAAATCGGCATGAGAAAGATTAGCCCGAAATAGATTAGCCTGTTGCAAATCAGCGCGAATTAGCAAAGCATTATTTAGTTTAGACTTAGCTAGGTTGGCATGGCATAGATGTGTTCGCCATAAATTCGCGCCATGGAGACTGCTTTCGCTTAAATTTGCTTTTTTCAGCACAGAATGATTCAGGTTTACTCCATTTAAATTGGATCTCCGTAGTTCGATCTCCGTTAGATTTACATCAATCAATGCAGTTCTACTTAAATCGGCTTGGCTAAAGTTGCGCAATCCTGACTCATAATCTTGTAGAAGTTGTGCTGCGCTAATTTTATTGGTTTTAAATTTGTGAGGATGTAAATAAAACATTGTTGGAGTTTGACATAAATTTCCTAGCTGACAGAAACCGCAGTTAAAACCGATCCCACAAT
>JBCDCO010000025.1:0-32577 GCA_039181635.1 Cyanobacteria bacterium P01_G01_bin.19
AAACAATAGTGGTTGGGTGTACTGGGTTTTATTTATATCGCAACAGGGTGAAGGCGTTTCTGAGAATATTTTCGCAGCGGTAAGATCGATATAGGGTTGTAGAATTTCCAGACAGCGATCGCAATTTGACTGAAAGATCTTACAAGTATGATAAAGCTGCTGCGCCATTCCTACGTATTGCGAACCTTGTCCCGTAAATAGAAAGGCGATTTGATTTTTGTCTCCCACAGTGGCGGCAGATATATTAGATAGCTGGTTAATTAAATCCTGCTTATCTTTTGCCACAGCGCCATAGCGATAATCAAAATGATGTCTGCCAATATTGCTGGTAAAACAAATGTCTCGTAAAGATATTTCCGAACATGCTTCTGCTGCAAGAAATTCCCGATATTTATCTGCTAGATTTTGTAGGGCGGTTTCGTTTTTCGCCGATAGGGTTAATAAATAGGCTGGTAGTTCATTACTCGCTGGCTGCTTGCTTTCGATAAACTCTTCCAAAATAACGTGGGCATTTGTACCGCCAATCCCCAAAGAATTTACTCCCGCACGACGGGGAAGACTTGGAGACTGCCAGTTTTGCAGCTTAGTATTTATATAAAAAGAAGTGCGCTCGAGATTTAGCTGAGGGTTAGGGCGATCGCAGTGCAGGCTGGCAGGAATTTGCTGGCGATACAGACACAGAACGGTTTTGATTAAGCCCACAATACCCGATGCCATTTGTAGATGTCCGACATTGGTTTTTACCGAACCTATCCCACAAAGATCGCGTTTTTTGATATCTTGTTGATATGCTTGAGATAGTGCCTTGACTTCAATCGGATCTCCTAGCTTAGTTCCCGTACCGTGAGCTTCGATATAACTAACTGTATCTGGTGCGATATCAGCTACAGCCAGGGCTTCGGCGATAACCCTAGTTTGTCCGTCTACACTGGGGGCAAGATAGCCTACCTTAGTCCCACCGTCATTATTAACCGCCGAACCTTTAATAACGCCATAAATGCGATCGCCGTCCTCGATCGCCCGATCGAGTAGTTTTAGAACTACCATTCCCGCACCGCTACCAAAGATAGTTCCCGAAGCATCCGCATCAAACGCCCGACAGTGACCATCTTGAGAGAAGATCGTCCCTTCTTGATAGAGATAACCCATCTTTTGGGGAGAATGAACCGAGACACCGCCAGCCAGCGCCATGTCGCATTCTGCATCGATCAAACTTTGGCAGGCTAAATGAACGGTAACTAGGGAAGTAGAACAGGCGGTTTGCACGTTAACACTAGAACCAGTCAGATTTAATTTGTAGGATGTTCTGGTGGTGAGATAGTCTTTGTCATTGGCAGTGGATACCTGAAAACCACCCATCGAACTGAGATTGAGTACCTGTAGGCTATTTTGTTCGTCGAGGCGATCTCGATTGGGGTAAATATTATTTAACAGATAGGTGTTGGTTGCTGCGCCACCATAAAGACTGATATCCCCCGAATAGGTAAAAGAATCGTATCCCGCATCTTCCAGACTTTCCCAGGCACATTCCAAAAATAAACGCTGTTGAGGATCGAGCAACTGGGCTTCTTTGGGGGTAAAGCCCCAGAAATCGGCATCAAAGCCTTCAATATCTTCTAAGATGGGGCTAGCTTTTACATAGTCAGGATGGTTAATTAATTCGCGATCGACTCCAGAATTAATAATCTCTGCGTCACTAAAAAAGCTAATCGACTCTACGCCATTACACAAATTTTGCCAAAACTCCTCCAGGTTATTCGCCCCAGGAAAACGACAGGACATACCAATAATTGCCACATCTTTATTACCCGCCTGACGACGTAATTCCCCTCGACGCTTTCCTTGCTGCGCGGCAATCGATTCGCGATCGCCATTTTGTATGTATTCAGCTAGGGTAGAAATGGTCGGATATTGAAATAAGTTTGTCGCCGAAATACCGTAAGCCGAGAGTTTACTGGCTACTTCCATCAACAAAAGAGAGTTTCCGCCCAGTTCAAAGAAGTTATCTTTAACTCCTACTTGCTTTAAATTTAGAACTTCTCGCCATATTTTCACCAGCCTTTGTTCGATCGCACTACTGGGTAATTCTTGTGGTGCCAGATCCCTTTGTTCCAACAGCTTGGCAATTTCCGCAACCCGATCTTCAAATTCTCCTGCATTAAATCTTTGAGCCAGTTGTGATCGCATTATCTTGCCAATCGCGGTTTTGGGTATGGTTTCTTGGGCAACGGGGATAATATATGCGGGGGAAACTCCTACTTCGGCAAAGACGCTCTTGCGAATCTCATTAATTAACGTTCTCAGGCTACCCGCTTTTTTCTCGGTATGAAAGAAAACTGCTACCTGTTCTTGCTGTCTGCCATCGGTAACGCTACAGGCTGCTGTAAAAGAAACCGTCACTCCCGATATGGATTCGACTGCGGTTTCAATATCCTGATTGTAATAGTTTGCTCCATTAATGACGATAACGTCTTTTTGACGACCCGTAATCGTTAGTTGTCCTTGCTCAATAAAGCCCAAATCTCCCGTATTAAACCAACCATCGATAAATACTTCCTGGTTTAACTCTGGCTGTAGATAATACCCTGCGGTAATCGTTTCTCCTCGTACCTGCAGTAAACCGACTTCTCCTTGAGGAACAATTTCATTATCCGAGTTGACTATTCTCAAAGACACTCCAGGAATGGGTTCGCCTACCGAGACAAAATCTTTTTGCCTACGGCGATCAAAATTATGGGAGTGGGCTATACCCGACGTTGTTTCCGACATACCATATCCAGGGCTAACGGCTGCAGCGGATAAACCATAGGGGGCGAGCAACTCAATAAAACGTCCAGCCGTCTTGCCTACCACCGCTTCGGCACCGTTTCCCAGCCAGCGCAAACAAGACAAATCCCAGCCATAGTCAACGCCCGACTCTAGCTTTTCATTAACCAGGTTATAGGCAAAATTAGGACTCCAGGTAGCAGTAACACGATGTTTGTCAATTAAATTCAGCCAGTTTAATGGATTTCGCAGAATAAGCTCGCTATCTACCTGAATTTGCTCGCAGCCTAAATATACTTCGGTCAAGTGAAACATCACCAGGCTAGCAATGTGTTCTAAAGGCATCCAGTTTAAGGTAATATCCTGGGGCGATAGATTATTTACCTTTGCCATGCCGTAAACGCTAGCCACCAGATTACGCCCCGATAGCATCACTCCTTTGGGCTTTCCCGTACTTCCCGAAGTGAAGATTAATAATGCCAAGTCTGCCAAGTCGGCGCGGTGATAGTTGCGATCGCCAGAATTATTCAGTAACTCCTCGATCGATAGCACATTAGAGAAATCAGGATTTAAACTATCCCCAATAATTACAGGGCGATCGCACAACTCCCAAGTTTGATGTAGCTTACTTGGGGAAAGATCTTTTCTGGTTGGTTCCACTCCCAAAGGAATGGGAATAAAACCCCCCAGCCAACAAGCCCAAAGACTAATAAAAAAATTGCGGGGATTTTTTAGCTGCAGAATTATTTTATCTTGAGGTTGTAAGCCATTTTGGCGCAATCCTCTCAACACACAAGATGCAGCCAGCAATAGATCCTTATAGGACAAAAAATCTAGGCGATCGCCCCAACAACAAAGCACGATTCCGCGATCTCTATTAGCCGCCCGTTCGAGCATTTTCCCCAGAGTTTGATTGGCTAAAACGGCAGCAGGTAAAACATCTCCCTGACGGATCGACATATTAGACTTCTGCTTTGCGTCCTCAACCATCAACCAAATACCCCTTTCTAGCGATTTATCAAATTTAAAGTTACTTTATAGCAAATTGTTGTTTTGAGCAGAGATCTTTTCTCTGAAAGTGCAAATAATTTGGTACACTGTCATATCTCATATTGCTGTCGTGCTTATGGTGTGTAATGGAAACGATTAGACTGGAAATTTTTGATGAAACTCTTAGAGATGGAGAACAACAGGTAGGAATTTTTTTTGATCGCGAAACTAAATATACCTTAGCCGATCTAATTGCTCGAACAGGAGTACACCACATAGCTTTGATGCCTGCTGTTCATTATACAGAAGCCAGTCTGGTTAAAGATTTAGTCGCTGATGGATTGCAACAGACTCTAACCGCTTCAACCATGATGGGCAGACAGCACGTCGATCGCTCGATTGAGTGTGGCGTCCAGAAAATTATTTTATTCAATGCCGTCAGCGATCGCCTGTTGTATCTGAGGAATCCCGAATTTCGCGACTGCATTCTAACAGACAATATCGCCCCCGATATTATTAACCGCATTCGTCAACAAGCCCTAGATCGAATCGTAGAGAACCTAAAATATGCTCGCAGTCGTGGTTTGGAAATTTCTTTTGCTGCCGAAGATGCTAGTCGGGCTGACTTTGATTTTTTAGTAGAGTGCGTTATTAAATTTCAGCCTTATATCAATAGCTTTATTCTCTGCGATACCGTTGGCGTGCTAAATCCCGAAGATACCAAAATCTGGCTGCGTAACCTGATCGACTTTACGGGCAATAGAACGCCGTTTACGGTTCACTTCCACAACGATCGCGGCTTGGCATTAGAGAATACCATTCAGGCTGTTATGGCTGGAGCAACGGGCATTTCAGGCACGTTTGGCGGCATTGGTGAAAGAGCTGGTAACGTAGCGATCGAAAGGGTTCTAAACGGCTTGAGGCTGCGCTGTGGTTGGGAAATTGCGGGCATAGACTACGGTGCGTTATCTGCGGTAACGGAATATTTACACCACCACAAATTTTATGCCAACTTTCCCTATTCCCCTGAAAGCTTGCGCTACGAAACAGGCATCCATGTAGAATCTTTACTGCGCGATCGCCAAAGCTATCATTTATTCGATCGGCATCAGCCAGAGATTTGGTTTGGCAAGTTTAGCGGCTCGAGTAACTTTAAATACTTATTCGAGCAGATACTCAAACAGCCTCAGTCGTTAGAAACCTATCAAAAACTCAGACAAGAAATAAAGCAGCGATCGATTCAAGAAAAACGCTCTTTTTCCTGCGCGGAAATAATCAGTCTACTCGAACAATGGGCAGTGGTGAATGCGTAATTTTGCCACCATATTTTCTAAAAATTAAATATTAATTAAACAAATAGAAAAAATAGCAACCTATAAGGCAAATATTTAAACCTAATTTAAGAGTTGACTCTAACAAATCAATCGCTACAAAATTGTCGTTCGAGCCAGATTCTACAAGCTTTTTCTAGATATAAATTGAGGATTACACGTAAAGTACAAGATCGATATATTTCGATTAAAATAGCATTTATTTTCGATTGCTTGACTGGAGATTTTACTAACGATTAACTTCCGTCAATCATTACATTTTTTTTACATATTTATATCATGGGCGAGCGACTTCAATTTAGTACGTCTAGATCTGCAGCAGAGAACGAATCTTTTATCGTCAAAATTAACGCATTAACTAAAGAATTAGATATTTTGAGCGAATTGTTCGAGCTTTTTCCCACCGACGATCGCGCAGCATATCTTGTGATTCAAAACTCAACATCAGATTGCCAAGACTCAGTCGAGCAGTTGTTAGACGATCGCACTAAAACAACCCTCGCCCAACAGTCAAACAGAATTGCCGAGCTAGAAAGCGATCGCCAAGCACAGCAGCAAAAAATCATTCGATTAGAACGAGAACTGCTGGATATACGTAAAAAATTGCCCAAGATAGTCGAAGAGCTAAAAAGCCGCAACCAAGCCCAACAAGTTTCTAATGAGGAATTAATTGCTTCCAATGAAGAGCTACATTCGATCACCCTAGAATATAGCTCCAAAATTCAGCAGCTGACAGAACTCAATAACGATATCGATAATCTGCTACAAAGTACGGAAATAGGGGTTATTTTCTTAGATCGCCAGCTCAGAATTCGTAAATATACCACCGCAGCATCCGAAATTGTTGCTCTGCGCCAGACAGATATAGAAAGACCTTTAGCAGAATTATCCTGGAAAATTGACTGTCCTAATTTACTCGATTTGCTACAGCAAGTCTTGGATACAAAACAATCTCATTCAATCGAAGTCAAGCTCAAACAGACAGATAGTTATTTTTTGATGAGAACATATCTGTATCGGGCAGAAAAAAGACAGGATGAAGGTTTGGTAGTTACTTTTGTCAAAATAGACGACATCAAACAAGCCCAGCAGGCTCTTAAGGAAAGAGAAAGAAGCTTTCAAGCCACATTTAACTCTATGTTCCAGTTTATGTGGGTGCTGTCGCCGATAGGAATCTTGCTCGAAGCCAATCAAACCGCCTTGACTTTTGCCGATTTGACTTTGTCAGATGTCTTAGATCGACCTTTCTGGCTGACACCATGGTGGCAAATTACCTCAGATAATCAAAAAGAGCTAAAACAGGCGATCTCCCGCGCTGCATTGGGAGAGTTTATCCGTTATGAGGTAGATATTATCGGTGCAGAAGGTCGAATTGCGACCATTGATTTCTCTCTCAAACCCGTAATTGATGAAGCAGGACAAGTGGTGCAGTTAATTCCTGAAGGGAGGGAAATTAGCGAGCTAAAACAAGCCAGAGAAAAGCTAGAACAAACTAACTTGGATCTTGAAGATAGAGTTAATCGACGCACTCAAACTCTAGCTTTGTTTGGCGATCGCCTCAAGCAAATTCATCGCCTGGCGATCGCAGAACATAACGGAATACGGGATATGTTTGACGACTATCTTCAAACTGGCTGTCAAATGCTCGACCTCAATACGGGCATCATCAGTAAAGTAAACAATCAAGATCGCAGCTGTAAAATAGTCGCCGTGGAATCTTCTTTAGATTTAATTATAGGTACGGAAGTACCCATTCAAAATACTTACTGTGCCCAAACGATCAAGACTAAGTCTACGGTAGCTTATGACTGGGTAGGCAAGACCAAATCAATGGAGCACAATTCTGCCTATCTTCGCCTGAAGCTAGAATCTTTTATCGGTACGCCGATCTCAGTCAACGGCGAACTCTATGGCACCCTGAGCTTTTTAGATAGCAAACCAAGAAAGCTCAAGTTTACCGAAGAAGAACGGGAGTTAATCGAACTAATGGCGAGAGACATCGGTAATTCTATCGCTTCGCTACAGACAAAAAAAGCTTTAGAAAAAAGTGAAAGTAACTTTCGCAATACCTTCGAACAAGCTGCTGTTGGGGTAGCTCATGTGTCTCCCCAAGGGGACTTTATCCGAGTCAATCAACGCTTTGCTGATATTTTAAATTATGATCGCCAGACTCTAATCGATCTTTCTTTCTCGGAGATTACTCACCCTGAAGATCTCAGTACCGATTTAACCCACATCCAACGAATATTGTCGGGAGAAATTGCTAACTATTCTCTCGAAAAACGTTATCTAAAAAGCGATCGCTCTTCCGTGTGGGTGAATCTCACTGTTTCCCTAGTCAAAGATGATTTGGGAGAACCCGACTATTTTATTTTGGTGATTGAAGACATTAGCGATCGCAAAAGCGCCGAAAATGCCCTCAAGGAAAGTAGAGTTAAGCTCAAGCAGGCAAACCAAGCTAAAGATAATTTTATTGCCCACATGAGCCACGAATTGCGCACTCCTCTAACCAGTATTTTGGGCTTTAGCAAACTACTGCAAAAAGACTCTTTGCTTCCTTCTCAAAGACTGCGCTACGCCAACCTAGTTCACCAATCAGGAGAACATTTACTCACTCTGATCGACGATATACTCGACTTTTCCAAAATCACCGCCAGTCAGTTGAAGCTAGAGTCGGAAGATTTTAGCCTGATTCCTTTTTTGACCCAAATTGTGACTATCTTAAAAGTTCGCGCCCAAGAAAAGGGAATTAAACTATCAACTATTTTCTCTCCCACTCTACCAACAACCGTCAATGGAGACTTTAACCGTTTGAGACAGGTTTTGTATAATTTGATCGGTAATGCCATCAAGTTTACCGATGCTGGCAGTGTTACTCTCAAGGTTAGCTGTGTTGCCGATAGTTCTCGTTCCGCTGAAGATAATGGTAGAAGAGCCGAGAAAATCCGCTTTGAGGTAGAAGATACGGGAATCGGCATTCCCAAAAGCAAGCTGACCGATATTTTTGCCCCTTTCGAGCAGCTACACAGCAATACGGCTCAATATAAAGGAACGGGATTGGGTTTGACCATCAGCCAAAACATTATTGGTTTGATGAACAGCCAAATTTATTTAGAAAGCCAAGAAGATCGGGGCAGTAAATTCTGGTTCGATCTAGAACTGCCCATAGTCGAAGATTTACCAATTGTTTGCGCTTATCAATATTGGCAACAGCCTCGACGTTTGCAGACAGCCCAGAAAATTTTAATCGTCGATGATAATGAGGAAAATCGGATGTTGCTGGTCGGATTTTTACAGCCTTTGGGCTTTATTATCGAAGAGGCAAATAATGGTGCAATTGCTCTGGCGATCGCTAAAACCTTTCAACCAGACGCCATTTTGACAGACTCGATCATGCCCGTGATGAATGGTAGAGAGATGATTGTCAGAATCAAACAGGAATCTCCACTAAAAGATATTCCAATCTTTATAATTTCTGCTAACAGTCACACCAACATGTCTTCTGCTGGAGTCGATTGCGATGGTTTTTTGTCTAAGCCGATCGATCTAGAACAATTATTAGAACTATTAGAAACTCATCTAGAGTTGGATTGGCGTCTAGAAGAACGAAAAGCAGGCGAGGACATTGGCGATTGTTTTGATGTTCCGCCACAAAATGAGATTGCTAACCTACTAGAGTTGGTCAGCTTTGGGGATTTGCAAGCTCTAGAAATAGAAGTAGAGGCTCTAGTTAAGCTGGAAGCTAAATATACTAGTTTTGCGCGGGAAGTTCAACAGCTTGCCCGTGGCTGTCAACAAAATCAACTGGAATATTTCCTCAGTAAATTCTTGGACAACGCTTAAACTTGGCTTTAAGCCAGTATGACTCTCTACTATTTCTGATTAAGTGCAATTGCTGAATTGTAAAGTAATTATTTTGTGAAGTTTAATAAGTTATTAGTAAGCATCAATTTATCAAATGTAATTTTTGGATCATTTTAAACAACAATTTAATATTTTATCTCACATTTTGGGCGTTTTTACGGAGTTCAAATCATGTTCAAACTAATTATTTAAAATTAAAATATCAGCAATTAGACCCATTACTAATTAATTAAAATTCAGTTAGAAATACTGTATGTAACCTAGATAACAAATAATTATTATCTTTGCATGGCTAAATCTAGAGCTTCTTTATCATTACTAATAGTTCAAACAATTCTAATTGTTGATGATACTCCCAACACCTTGCAGCTGCTGTTCAATTATTTGAATAACGCTGGCTATAAAATATTAATTGCTCAAAATGGAAAAAAAGCTTTAAAAGTAGCCGAAGCAATGCAGCCAGATTTGATTATTCTAGATGTAATCATGCCAGAGCTTGACGGTTTTGCGACCTGTCAACGCCTAAAAGCTAATTCTAGTACTCAAGATATTCCGATTATTTTTATGACTGCCCTCGCTCAGCCAGAAGAAAAAGTGCAGGGTTTGAGGTTGGGTGCGGTGGACTACATCACCAAACCTATTGAAGAACAAGAATTATTAACGCGAATTCAAACTCATCTATCTCTACAAAGTCTACACAAGCATTTAGCTCAGGATCTTGCCAGACAAAAACTACTCTACAAAATTAGCGATCGCATTCGTCAATCCCTAGATTTAGATCTGATTTTGACGACTGCAGCTAGAGAAATCAGAGCTTTTTTAGATTGCGATTTAGTAGCGATCGCGAAGATTGCCGAGCAAAACTTAGAAATTCAATCCTACTCAGCTTTAGAAGAAATTACTCCAGCAACCGCCCAGGATATCTCCTACGAATCTCTTTGCTCTAGCGATCGAGAATATCAATCCTATCTACAGGGCAATATTCGGATATTTCAAGAACAAGAAACGGCGATCGACAGTCATTCTAATCTAGAAAACATTCATGCCATCTCGCGCTCCCAAACCAAGACAAAAACATCTCCCTATTCCCATCTTTTAAGATACACTCCCATGGCGGCTGGGCACAGCACCGATGTTATAAACGCTCGGTTAGTCGTACCTATTTTGGTCAATCAGACCGATGTAGCAACCGATTATTTAACCCCTGCTTGGTCGGTAGACACCAAGGATTGTCCTAACTGTTTGTATGGCTGGCTGGTTGCCAAACGCTATCAGTCTCTTCAAGCATGGCAACCAGAAGAGATCGACCTGCTCAAAGAATTGACTACCCAATTGGCGATCGCCATCAAACAAGGACAGCTTCATAAACAAATATCCCAGTTAGCCCTCTTAGATTCCCTCACCAGCGTTTATAATCGCCGTTACTTCGACCGACAGCTTAACTTGGAGTGGCGCAGATTAAAAAGAATTGCAGCGCCTCTATCTTTAATTATGTGCGATGTAGACCATTTTAAGGTTTACAACGATACCTATGGTCATCAACAGGGCGATCGCTGTTTGCAGGAGATTGCCAGGGCGATCGCCAATGTGTTAAAAAGATCGGGAGATATGGTCGCTCGCTATGGAGGAGAGGAGTTTGCCGTAATCCTACCCCATACAGATTTGGTTGGTGCGACTAAAGTTGCCGAGACAATTCAACAAGCGGTGAGGGACTTAAATATACCCCACGCCAATTCTTTGACCGATTCGATAGTTACTATTAGTGCGGGTATAGCAAGTACCATTCCTGCTGCCCAAGATCGCCCATATTTACTTTTAGAAGCCTCGGATTTGGCTTTGTATCAAGCAAAAGAAAGCGGCAGAAACTGTTTGGCAGTATATCCCGAAGCAATTTCTCATTCTAAAATTACCCAAGAGTTCAAATTCGAGTGGGTCAAACGTATTCGCGATGCCTTAAAGCACAATCTGTTTAGCCTTTATGCTCAACCCATTACGCCTTTGAATGCCGACGATTCCACCAAGCACTACGAAATTTTACTGCGTCTGACCGATAATGACGAAGAGGTCGTTTTACCTGGAACATTCCTCGACATAGCAGAACGTAATTTTTTAATGACCGATATCGATACGTGGGTGATCGATACTCTTTTTGAGCGACTTATCAATCAATGCCCCACCGATAGTCAATTCTCCCCCGATCGCTCTTATTGGCACAACTATCGTTTTTCGATCAATCTTTCAGGAGAATCCCTCAATAATGAGGCATTTATGCAGTTTTTAAGCCAAAAGCTGGTAAATTATCCTCTTCCTGCTTATTTATTTTGTTTTGAAATTACCGAAACGATCGCCGTTAGGGATATGTCTAGAGTAGTTGAATTTATCAATACTCTCAAACAGCTAGGCTGTAGTTTTGCCCTCGATGACTTTGGCAAAGGAATGTCCTCCCTAACTTATTTACAGAATTTACCTGTGGACTATCTCAAAATTGACGGCTCTTTTATTCGCGAACTAAACGATAATACTAAAGCATCAAAAGTGATGGTAGAAGGTATAAATCACATAGCAGAAGGTATTGGCTTAAAAACCGTAGCAGAATTTGTCGAAAATCAAACCATCTTAAATACCGTCAGAGAGCTGCAGGTAGATTACGCTCAAGGATTTTATTTGGGTCGTCCTAGCTTGTTAGAAGACATAATCTAAGTAGACCGACATGATTAAACCTGACTATGTATAAACAAAATAAATCACTTAAATACTTTTGACTTTTGACTACATGCGAGAAAGGGGTAATCCCCGCATCTAGTACCCCTTTGTGACTTTTGACTTCCTACCATCACATTTAACTTTTAACTTTAATCGTCCCTACCTACTTAATCGGTCGCTTTCAGCTACCTCGGAAACAGAACTAACGCTGCTGCCTGGTATCTCGATCCGCTCAAAATCCAAATCCAAAAGAGCAAAAGCAATGCCGATTATTCCCAATCCCAGACAGGACAAAGCCAGAAAAATTTTTACCTCTGGCGTCAGACGCGATTGGGGTTTAGCATCGGTAATCAAAGATGCTGAAATTACAACCGAGCGAGGAAACAAAGCCTTTAGCATTTCATCTGCCGATGTAAAACGTTCGTCTAGATAAGGAGAAATAGCTCGGTCGATCGCTCTAACCAGGTTCGAGGTCAAGCCCCTGCTTTCCTGATGCCATAAAAGCTTTTTGCTATTGGGAGACAAACTTAGCTGTTCGGGAGTTTTTCCCACGAGCAAATAAACAGCAGTCAATCCCAGGCTGTAAAGATCTCGAGCCGATTCCAATTTGCCCTGTTTTGATGCGAAGGAAGCATAATAGGTTGAACTAGCTAAAACTAAATTTGGCTGAGATAAATCTGCTGGCAATATTTGAGATTCTGGCGCTGTCATGGTCTCGATTTGGCTCAAGTCAATCAATACAGGCAAGTAGTGAGGCTCCTTACCGATCGTCCGCTCGTACCAGCTTGGCTGGCGTAAAACAATTGTACGGGGATTAATTTCTCGATAAACTAAATTTAGCTCGCGAAGATATTGGATTACAGAGAGTATACTTTTCAATATTGGCGTAACTTCTGTTTCCGATAGCTTTCCTCTCTGCTTTACCGTTTGTTCTAGGGTTGAACCTTCAATCCATTCTCGCACTAAATAAGACTCCCCTCCTTCAGTAAAGCGATCGCAAATTTGAGGAATCTGGCGGTGTTTTCCCCTTAGCATCGTTAAGATATCGGCTTCGCGATCAAAAAGTTGCTTGGCTGCTTCGACTTCTGGATTGCCCAAGATCGGTCGAAATCTTTTAATTACGTAGCGTTGAGATCTATTTGAGCCTTTTCCCCAAGCCAGACAAGTTTCGGTTAAAGAATCTCGACTCAATACTCGAAGAATTTTGTATTTTTGCTGTAGTTTTACACCCTGCATTGAAGCTCTAGCAAATATTGCGTTGCGACCGAGTGACTTTTAATTTGAGTCTAGTAAATTGGAATCTCAAAATCTATAAAACAGAATACAAAAGGCAGTTTATCAATGGACAATTAATAATAATATTTATCTCATCGTCAGGATTCGATAGCCAGCATCATAAACCTGCTGTTGTTTTAAGTGTCCGTATTTTCTCATCCAGACACCCGTGGCTAAATCTTCTCTCAACTGACTCAGACCTTTGGCTAACTCCTGCTGGGGAATCTTAGCAAAGGTAGAGATACCATTGCGTATCGATTTGTCGAGGTATATTTCTGGCTTGCGCCACCCCGCAGCAGCAAACATATCTTTTAGATCTGCAGGCAGCAAAAAAGGCATAATTTCCACCTGCTTGCGAGTAATTTGTTCCATAGTCTCAGCGATCGCCCTGGTGCTAGGAAAAGTTGCCAGGGTGTCTCTAATAAAGTAGGGAAAGTAGTTGGTCAACCAAAAGTCGGGGATTTTTGCCTGTTCGAAAGCGAAAATAACAATTTTTCCGTTTTTAGTAATGCGATCGATTTCTTTAATTCCTCGTTCTATATCTTGGAAGTGATGCAATGCCAACATCACAACCGTTCCATCTACCGCTTTATCTGGTAGAGGGATGGACTCCGCCGCAGCTTCAATCCAGCTTACATCTTGATGGGCTAGTGTTTGATTCTGCATGGTTTGGGAGGGTTCGATCGCGATTATTTTGTAACCACAGTTGGCGATCGCATTGCTATAGTTGCCCGTTCCCGCACCCACATCAGCAATGGTTTTACCTTGAGGAAGATCTAATAGTTCGACCAGTTTAGCTACAATTCTGCTGTCTGGCTGACGAGTATGATTGTATCTCCGACCAATGGAGTTATATAAAGTCATGGTCGCTGGCAAATTTAAGTTCTAGATCGACAGCGATTGAAAAACTTGTGTAACAATTGTTCATAAGACGCAACAATTGGAAATGTATAGGTATGACCATAACTTCAGATAATCCAAATACAGCTACCACCATCTTACCAGGGGGAGAAGATCCTACTGTTTTTGAGCCACAAGAAGCATGGTATCCGATTTACTTTGTTGATGACCTCGATCGCCATCAACCTAGCAAGTTTACCCTTTTAGAACGAGACTTAGTCATTTGGTGGGATAACTCAGCTAGCAAGTGGCAAGTATTTGAAGATCGTTGTCCCCATCGTCTCGCACCCCTCAGCGAAGGCAGAATCAACGAAGCAGGATTATTAGAGTGTCCATATCACGGTTGGGCATTTTCTGGCGATGGAGACTGCCAAGAAATTCCCCAGCAACATTCTGAAACTAAGGCTCACACATCTGCAAGAGCCTGCGCCACGGCTTATCCGACGGCGATCGCCCAAGGACTGTTGTTTGTCTATCCAGGAATCAAAGAAAATGCGGCAAAAACTCCCGTCCCGATCATTGAGCCAATGGAAGAAGATCCTGACGCCTGGGTATGTTTGAATATCTTCCGCGATCTTCCCTACGATGCTTTGACTCTTTTGAAAAACGTTATTGATGCCAGCCATATTCCCTATACCCACCACAACACCGTGGGTGATCGCGCTAATGTAGCTCCTTTGGATTTAGAAGTTGTGGAGTCAGACAAACAGGGATTTAAGGGCGTGTGGCAAGAGGGACCCCGTAAGGGCAAATTAGGCACGCAGTACACCACCTTTACCGCGCCGTGTTTGATGTGGCACGATCTGACTTCTAAACAGTTCGGACGGACTCTTACCGTGGTCTATGCAACTCCCATCAGTAAGGGTAAGTGTCGCCTGTTTGCTCGTTTTCCCTTTAAGTTTTCTTCTCCTTTTCCTCGCTTTTTTATTAAACTGGCGCCCAAATGGTACAACCACATCAATCAAAACGGTATTCTAGAAGACGACCAGATTTTTCTGCACCATCAAGAACGCTATCTAGAATCTTTGGGTGGAGGAAAGAAATACAGTAAAGCTTTTTATCTTCCTACCAAAGCCGACTTATATGTTTCGGAATTACACCAGTGGGTCAACCTCTATCACGCCGATCCTTTTCCCAACCAGAGTCTACCTCCTGCCTTAGATAAAGAAGAATTATTAGATCGCTACCATTCCCACACCAAAAATTGTGCTAGCTGTCGGAATGCTCTAGATAATATCAAAAAACTCAAGGTATTGGCGATCGCTTTGGCTGTTTTAGCCTTTGCCGCTACTCCAATCCTAACTTTACTATTCACCATTTCTTCTGTCTGGCTGACGCTCGCTCTTTCGGCAACTCTGCTAGTTTCCAGCCTTGCTTGGTGGCAGCTTAATAAATTCGAGGGCAAATTTTACCGTGGAGTAGAAACTCCCCCCAGAAATCTCTAATCGGCGAGCTTTACAATCGAACCTGCTCCAAACTCTCGCGGGGATCTTCGCTGCGAAGATTGCGGATTTTTTCGTAATATTCTTTTTCTAAGTTACCGATCTTTTTGGGCGTAGCAATCTCAATTCTAATCAGTAAATCGGTTCTTTCTCCTTTGGGAGAAGACCAGCCCTTGCCTCTCAACCGCAATACCTGACCAGAACGAATTCCTGCAGGAACTTTCATGCTTACTATACCATCGGGAGTAGGAACATTAATCGATGCGCCCAGAACTGCCTCGTCTGGAGCGATCGGAACTTCACAGGTTAAATTATCCCCTTCAAAATCAAAGAAAGAATGAGGTGTCAGTTTTACATTGAGATACAGATCTCCTCTGGCTTGACCCAAAACCCTTTGCCCCTTCCCAGCAAGACGAATTCTCGTGCCTGGCTTTGCTCCTGGAGGAATACGAACTTCGACGGTTTCCGAACCCAAATTTATTCTTTTGGTTGTACCTCTATAACCTTCAGCAAAACTGAGGTTGATTTTGGCTTCGCTGTTTGCTGACTGTGGCGTCGAGTTGGAAAAGTTTTGATTAAAGCCGCTACTAGCATTCGTTCTAGAAGTGTTAGCCGAAGAACCAGCAGAACCATTGTTGCTTTCTGGGGTAGAAAAACGCCCTAACAGTTCGTTGATAAATTCTTCAAAGTTACCATATTGACTAAAGTCTGTTGTACCGACATCAACTCTGGTGTTATTGCCAAAGGGGCTACTTGAATATGGATTGGAATTAGAATATCTAGCAGAACCTCCTTGTTGCCAATATTGACCGAATTTATCGTATTGCGATCGTTTGTCTTTGTCCCCCAGGACTTCGTAGGCTTCGCTCAGTTCTTTAAATCTTGCTTCAGCAGCTTTATTACCCTGATTGCGATCGGGATGATATTTTAGAGCCTGTTTGCGAAATTGCTTTTTAATTTCATCCGCACTCGCTGTTTTGGGAATGCCCAAAATAGCATAATAATCTTTAAATTCTGTCGAAGCCATCGAGAAATTATCTCCTAAAAGTTTTCTAGTTTAAATATGTGTTAGCTGAAAATAATAGGGCGTGTGATCGATTAGAAAAAAAGAGCTTTTTTCGGTCTTTCAACGACCTACTTCGTCAAAAAATAACCGCGCCCTGCATTGCTACTCAGAACATTTTTCTCCTTGTATCTCGCTGAAATCCTCTCATATGCGGAGCGGTATCCTTTAGGAAAAGCATTCTTCCCCTTAATCGATCACACGCCTAATTTCAAATAAGATTATTTAAAGTTTAACCTTATATTTAGCCAAAAACAGTAGCTAAATTTGTCAAACATCAATACGAGAAGGGATGCAGCAAATATAAATCGCTACACCCCCTGTTAAATATCACAATCAAAGTTGCGACTTATTGGTACTTATTTTTACATTAATTCGCTGTGACCCAAACTGCCTTGCAGACAGCTTTTAAGTAATGTCGAGTCGAATCAAAGTTATGCTTATTTTCAAAATTGACTTGATAAAAAAATTGACGAATCAAATCAGCCAAAAAATTAAATGACCGTGTTGTCAGCAATAGTTGCATTTTTCAAAATAACGACGATTCCACTACGAATGTAAAATCCTTCATCTTCTTTTTGAGACTCTTCAACTCGGTCTTTATTAATAATTTGCACATTACGACCGATGCGAGCATTTTTATCTACAATGGCATGGCGCACCGTTGTACCTTCGCCAATACCCACGGGAATTCCGCCTTTTTGTAGACCCGATTGTCGTTCAGCAAAAGGTTCGTAATAGTCTGCTCCCATGATCAAAGTATCCTCAATCGTACAGTTAGCTTCTACACGAGTTCTAACACCAATTACAGAGTGATTGATGCTGCACTGCTTCAAAATGCATCCTTCACCAATCATTGACTCGCTCACCGTGCAATTTAGAAGCTTTGTTGGGGGTAGATAGCGAGAACGGGTATAAATCGGCGCTTTTTCATCATAGAAGCTAAAATCAGGTTGAGGTTGCTTGGTCAAAGCCAAGTTTGCCTCATAAAAAGATTCAATTGTTCCTATGTCTTCCCAGTAACCTTTGAACAAGTATGCTTGAAGGTTATGATCTTTGGCTGCTCCAGGAATAATTTCATTACCAAAGTCAGTTTGGGCTGAATTTTGTTCTAATAAATCGATTAGAACATCTTTTTTAAACACATAGATACCCATTGAAGCTATGTATGGGCTTTTGGTAGCTTCCTCCGCTGTTAGACCTAATACAGTGGTATCTACCTGCATTTTTCTCAGGTCTTCTCCTTTGGGTTTTTCAGCAAAATCAATAATTCTGCCGTTGTTGTCAATTTTCATCAAGCCGAAACTGGAAGCTCTTCGGTCATCGATAGGTACTACAGACAAAGTAATGTCAGCATTGGTTTCCCGATGATGATAGATAAACTTACTGTAGTCCATGCGATAGAGATGATCGCCAGATAAAATAATTACCTCATCAACATCCCAAGACTTGATGGAGTTGAGATATTGACGTACAGCATCAGCAGTTCCTTGGAACCAACCCGAGTTGTCTTTGGTTTGCTGTGCTGATAAGACTTCTACAAATCCTTCTCTAAACCCAGAAAAATTGTAACTGCGATTTAGATGTCGGTTGAGAGAAGCAGAATTGAACTGCGTCAGAACATAGATTTTGAGGATTTCAGAATTTATGCAATTACTAACGGGAATGTCAATTAAACGATACTTGCTGGCTAGAGGTACTGCTGGTTTTGCCCTTAATTTAGTTAGGGGATACAAACGAGTACCTGCTCCGCCTCCGAGAATGATACCTAATACTCTTTTCACTTCTTAAAACCTCGTGACTGGCTGTGCCTCTCAAAATAAAGTTTATCTGAATGAGGGACAGATTCAGCAAAATGAATGGAAAAGACTGAGTTTTGCTAAAGTGTTAAAGGTATGCAGTCGGAATAAAGTCTACTATCGATTGACGAGCTCGCCTTACTTACTGGATTTCAATAATATATTTGTATTTAGCAATTTAGCCCATGTCTCCTTCCACAACTCCTTTACCGCCAAAGCTGGCAAAAATCGTCGATCGCTTTCAACGTCGATCTAATCCCAAACAAAAATACGAACAGTTACTTTGGTATGCCAAAAAGCTACCAGAAATGCCAGCATCAGCCAAAATAGAAGACAACAAAGTTAAAGGGTGTGTTTCTCAGGTATACATAACTGCCACTATGGAAAATGGCATAGTGTCTTACCAGGGTGATTCTGACGCTCAGCTTGTCAAAGGCTTAGTAGCTTTTTTAATCGAAGGATTAAACGACCTGACTCCAGAAGAAATCATTCAGGTGGAACCAGACTTTATTGAAGATACTGGTCTAAAAGTAAGCCTCACTCCTTCCCGTGCTAACGGCTTCTTTAATATTTTTCAAATGATGAAAAAGAAAGCATTAGAATTTAAACTGAGTTCTGCCGAACAGTAAACAATATCTAATATCTATCTCGATTTATTTTTTTTTAGTTCTGATTATTGTCCTTCGCCTCTCTTTCCGACATGACCCGCGTGCAGCACCAGTCAGATGGCAAGGCAGAGGGCCATCCTTTGCGAATAGCTTCGGGGCAAATTGTCATTACAGTGAGTTGACAATCGATTAACTGAAATCCTTCTTTTTTACACTGTTTTAAACTGTGTTTTAAAATCGTGTCGTCTCTAAATTCAATCGTGTTGTTACATTGAATGCAGACTACGTGATGATGATGGTGAGGATAGGGTTGATTTAACTCATAGTGCTTGTGACCTTCGGCAAGCTCTAATTCTCGTAAAATACCCATGCGAGCCATGAGTTTGACGCTACGATAAATTGTAGACAAACTAATTGATTCACCTCTTTTTTCAACTACATCATGTAGTTCTTCCGCGCTTAAATGATTGCCTTTAGGCAAATTCTGGAAGACATGCAGAATTTTCTCTCTTTGAGGAGTCATGCGCCAGCCTCTGGAGTTGAGTTCGGCTTTAAGGGAAGATGCCGTATAGTGAGCCATAGCTATGTTTTATCAATTATTTCTTGCTTATTGACAATGATAGTTTTTTTAAGCCACCTTTGCAATAAAATTTGGTTACATAATCGATTAATTTAGAAGCAAAATATATTTTAAATCGCGATCTAAGCCACCATTTTTTTTATTTTTACTCACGACTATTCCACACTTCAGCCGCATCTTGAAGAGCCTGCTCGACGGTTTTTTCATTCAGCATGGCAGCCTGAAGATTTTCGTAAATAGCTTTTTGCAATACTGGCAGATCTTCTCGGGCGGGAACGAGAATTTCTGCGTCTTTCAGTTGTGTCGCACTGACTCTTTTAGCTTCTGCTTTTAAACCAGCTTGCGATTGTTGTTCGATATCTTCAATATATTGTTCTACTGCTTCAATCGTCGAAGGAAGAACGTTGGACACTCGGGCAAAAGCTAGCTGATTTTTAGTGTTAGTGACATATAAGGCATAATCAACCGCCGACTCGGATTTATCGCTATCTCTGGGAATCACCAAGTTCATCACAGCTACGCTTTTTTTGCCAGTCTGACCGCTGATTTGGGGAGCAATAGCCGATGCTTCGGCAATGGAAGGAGCATTATTGTTTATACTGTCGATAAACTCAGCACCGATAGAGGACATGGCGATCTCACCCATTTGATATAGTTCGATACCATAACGATGACCTTGAGTTAGTACTTCAGGGGGCAATAGCTCTTGCTGGTACATATCTACCCAGTATTGAAAAGCTGCTTTCCCTTCAGGAGTATTAAAAGCCGCTCGTCCCGAACCATCCACTAAATCAACTCCCATTTTTACCAGAGATTCTAAAACATCTCCCGAATCGTTGGGTACGAAACTAATAAAAAAGGCATATTTGCCCGTCTTGTCTTTGACAGCTTTGGCGAAGCTGGATAATTCTTGATAGGTTTGAGGTGGCTGTTTGACTCCCGCTGCCTTTAGGAGATTCTGGTTATAAATCGAGATCGTCGTCGTTAGATACCAAGGCAAACCAAAAGTGCGATCGCGACATTGATTTTCTTGACAAACTTCGATGGTGCTAGCCTGCCAGATTTTGGGTAAATAGGTTGCCTGAATTTCTGGTGCGACTACTTCATCCAAGTTTAACCAGGCATTGCGAGCCGCTAGCTGAGAAGCAAATTTAGGGTTGAGATTCACTACATCGGGAGCAGTCTTTGCCGAGATTGAAGTCAAAATTTTATTCTCCATCGCTTCCCAAGGAACGTCTACCCAGCGTAGTTCTATAGCTTCATTCTGGGATTCAAAGCTAGCATTGAGGTCGCTAAAATAGCTAGTAAAGTTAGGTTTGAGCTGCATCGTCCAAAATTCAAGACGATTGGTATTGTTGCTTTTACCAGGATTGCAGCCAGCAAGAGAACCTAAGATGATTAGTGCTAGCAACCAGAAGCCAAATTTTTTAGGTGAGATAGTTTGATTCATTGCTCGGTCAAGGATGAATAATAAATCAAACGATATTACCTATCTAAAAAAATGGCAACGATAGATAACCTTGGGACTGAGGGAAAAATAGGCGAGAATAAAATCAACGCCCGCATTTTTATAAAAATTATCGATGCCTAAGTTGCTTACTCGTCAACCAATACGCGCTGTTGCGATCGACGAATCAAACTTCAAACCTTACGGACAATTAATCTCGGCTTCTGCTGATGGCAAAATGTTCGATGATACCGATGCGGTAATTAATCTGCAAAACGGTATTCCTCGTTTTTACATTATGCAACTCCATTATCGAGGCAGAGTCTTCAATGACATTACGCGCCACAATCTATGCACTCAATGCTTAGGTTCGCTTAACGGTCATGATTGGTTTATCGCTGTCTGTCCTCCCTCAAATGAACCAAAACCCGATCTCAGTCTGATGAAGGTATTCCGCATACCTGGAGATTGTTTTATTAAAATGGAAGTCGGAACTTGGCATGCAGGACCATATTTTGATCGCGAAGTGGTGAATTTTTATAATTTAGAACTTAGCGATACGAACGTAATCGATCGCTTTACCTACAATTTTGCTACTAAACAAAATCTAGAGTTTGAAATCGTCGATTGATGCGGTAATTCTAATTAATAAACCTGATTCACCTTGAGCGTAAATTTATGAATGATTGGGCGATCGCAACCTATGGTTTGACTAAAAGATTTGAAGGACACATTGCTGTTAATGATATAGATCTCAGGATTAAAAGCGGTGAGGTTTACGGTTTAATCGGTCCTAACGGTGCGGGAAAAACTACTTTGATTCGCATGCTGGCGGCTGCAGAAGAACCCACTAAAGGCGAAATATACCTTAATGGCGATCGCCTGCTGCGGGATGATTCTAATCCCAGGCAAAAAAAACGCCTGGGATATCTCCCCGATGACTTTCCTCTCTATGACGATCTCACTATCTGGGACTATTTGGAATATTTTGCTCGTTTGTATAACCTCAAGCCATCTTTTCGCCGACAACGCCTGCACGAAGTTTTAGAATTGGTTCGACTAGAAAACAAGCGCCAAAGCATCATCTCTACCCTGTCGCGAGGAATGAAACAACGCTTGAGTTTAGCTAGAACCATTATTCACGAACCAATATTATTGCTGTTAGACGAACCTGTATCGGGATTAGATCCTCTAGCCAGACAGCAATTTCGCCAAATAATTAAAGTTTTGCAAGAAGCAGGAATGACAATTCTTATTTCTTCCCACGTTTTGAGCGATTTAGCCGAACTCTGTACCTCAGTGGGGATAATGGAATTGGGCTTTTTAGTCGAAAGCGCATCCTTAAGCGAACTATATCAAAGACTATCCCGCCAACAAATTACGATCGGCACTTTGGGTAAGATGGAGATATTGCAGCAAACACTCAGACAAAATTCCTCGGTAGATACCTGGGAAATTGCCCCCGAAGGCGACTGCCTAAAGGTCAATTTTACGGGGAACAAACAAGATTGTGCTGACTTGTTGCGATCGCTTATTCTCGCTGATATTCCCATCGCGGAATTTCATCCCACTCAAGAAGATCTCGAAACTATATTTTTAAAATTAGGACACCAGCAAGCTTCTTAGACCAGAACGGATAGCGCGAATATTAAAAATTATCGGCAAATTATTTAAATTTAGAACCATGAAACAAAACATTCAACTGTTTCAACGCTCTAGTTCTTTATGGGAAAAGTTTTTGGACTTAAATCCTCAGCTATTTCGAGAGATCAAAGGCAAGCTCAAAACCAGAAATGTCGTCATAGCTGCCGCTGTATCCGTTACAGCTCAATTTTTCACTGTTATGGCTTTGATGAGCGAATTACCTCAGCCAGACCCTGACAATCTATTAAAGGTTCAATATGGACGTTACGGGATGGGTACTGGCTATAATCCAGCCTATACCAAAGACATGCTAGGTAATTGGATTATCAACTGGCAACTTCTCTGGCTAGATCTATTTATCGTTTTGAGCGTTATTGGCGTCTTTTCTTTGTTAATCGTCGGCACCTACATGCTAATCGCCGACACAGTAAAAGAAGAAAGTAGAGGTACATTAAACTTTATTCGCTTGACTCCCCAGTCTGCTAGCAGCGTATTGCTAGGTAAAATATTAGGGGTACCCATCCTACTCTACACAGCTGTTTTATTAATCTTGCCCCTGCATTTGTTGTCTGGCTTAAACGCACATATTCCTTTTGGCTCGCTTCTTGCTTTTGATGCTGTAGTCTTGTCTAGCTGTGGCTTATGCTATAGTCTGGCTTTACTATGGAGCTTGATGAATTTTGGTCTGTCGGGTTTCAAACCCTGGTTGGCTAGCGGTGTAGTCGGCTCTTTACTGCTGGTTTTAACCATGGCTATTTTTCACAATAATCATCTAATTTCTAATACCGTTTGGGATTGGATAATCTTATTAAATCCTTTAGTTGTTATTTCTTATTTAATTGAAGCTACCTATCTACCTCTAAGTAAAATTGATTTTATATCTGCCGATCGCCTGGGCGAGCTACTATTTTACGGGCAAGCTTTATGGACAAAAGCTAGTTGGGGGATGGGCTTTATCCTGGTTAACTTCAGCCTGTGGACATACTGGTGTTGGTCGATTTTAAAGCGTCGTTTCCACAATCCTAGCAGCACCCTATTGAGCAAAACACAGAGCTACTGGATTACCGCTTGGTTGAGCGTGTTTGCCCTTGGTTTTACCCTTCAAGGTGGTTACTCTTCTTCAACCGCAACCGACAAGTTTATCTTTTTGCAGATGTGTTTGTGTGCCCTGGGACTATTTCTCATTGCTGCTTTAAGTCCCCATCGCCAGGCATTACAAGATTGGGCAAGATATCGCCATCAAAAAAATCAGCACAAGAAAGCACTCTGGCAAGAACTGGTTTTTGGCGAAAATAGTCCTTCTGGTGTTGCGATCACAATTAATATGGCGATCGCCATAACCTATATTGCCCCTTCAATTTTTATATTTTTGATCTTAGGCGATCGCTATATTCTATGGGGATTTATTCTTGGTGGATTTAGTATTGTGCTTTGCAGCTTAGTCGCTCAACTATGTTTGAATCTCAAGACTCGCAAACGGGCAGTTTGGTCGGGAATCAGTGTTGCCAGCCTAATTATAATTCCGCCCGTATTTCTGGGCTTTGCCGACATTGCTCCTCACGATATTCCCGAATTATGGTTATTTAGCTTTATTCCTACTGTTGGCACCGAATATGCAGCCACCTCTGCAGTAATGCTGGCAATTTTGGGTCAATGTATGGCAATTTCTTTAATTGCTTTTCAGACTACTAGAGTTTTAAAGCAAGCAGCCAAATCGGAAACCAAAATATTGTTTGAGAGTAACAAAATTACTAGTTGACGATCTAACGACCAACTAAAATAACGATTTTTAAAGTGCCACGGTTAATAAACTAGCCTCGGCACTTTTTTGTTTATGTATTAAATTTTTATTATTCCAGTTGCGACCAACCTTTATTACTATCTCCCAGGTTTAACAAGCCATAGAGAATTAATATACCGATCAGTCCAGATAAAGAAGTTCCTATCCCCAATCCGAGGGATAAATTAAGAATAAATGCCGCTATGCTAGAAGATAGGAAGCCCCAAAAGCCCCATTTTTTCCAGCGAAAAAGGGCGATCGCGCATACAAGATTAAACATCGAAATTCCAATCAAAACAGGAAAAGACCAGCCAGGCAAATTTGGCGATAATTCTCGAATAGCTTCTGCCTGCAATAGATAAATTAAAGCCGATACAGAATTGGCAAGAATCATAAAAATCAGCCAAGCTGTCAGACAACCGTGTCGTCGCTTTTTAATAGTCATTTATATCTCAATCAGTTTCAATAAAAAGCGATCGCTATATTAATTGCGATCGCTCTCTTCATAGAACCAACCATGTTTAATCGATTAAAAATTAGGCTGATGACGAATTAAGTTTAAAAATTCTTCGCGAGTTTTTTGCTCGTCCTGAAATACGCCAATCATCGCGCTAGTTACAGTCCAGGAACCAGGTTTTTGTACTCCACGCATCGACATACACATATGACTTGCTTCCATGACTACAGCGACTCCTTGAGGCTCCAGAATCTCTTGTACTGCTTCGGCAATTTGACGAGTCAAACGCTCTTGCACTTGTAGACGACGAGCATACATTTCCACGATACGGGCAAGCTTGCTCAACCCTACTACTTTCTGATTAGGGATGTAGGCTACGTGAGCCCTACCCATGAAAGGAAGCATGTGGTGCTCGCACAGGCTAAAAAAGTTGATGTCTCTAACCAAGACCATTTCGTTGTGTCCTTCATCAAAGATAGCTCCATTGACCAAATCTTCAAGAGATTGGTTGTAGCCACTAGTTAGATATTGCATCGCTTCAGCAACTCGCTTAGGAGTCTTCAGCAATCCTTCTCGTTCTGGATCTTCGCCCACTGACTCTAACATGGTGTAGACAGCTGCCATCATTTTTTCTTTAGCTACTTCCTCTGAAGTAGATTTAATTTCGGCGGCTTTACCGTTGTGAGTATTGCGATCTGGTCTACTGACAACTTGATCTAGTAAGCTAGATTTGAGTGGATTTGAACCATTTCCATTGGAAGATTCAGAACGACTAGAACTGTTAGAAGAAACTATTGTCATAATGTATTAATGTGAGTAAAACTCTGTCCTCTTGCTGTAATATATGTTGATTAACGTTAGTTATAACGCCCCCCCATTGGGCATAACGATAATTTCTTCTACTACTGCTTGATGGGGTAGTAAAGCAGTATGAAGTATTGACTGGGCAACAATCTCTGGAGTTAACATGGCAGATCGATCAAAGTCTGCCTGTACCGTATCCGTGTCCCAAATTGGTGTATTGACCGACCCTGGAGAGACAGTAACAGTACGAATACCTTTTGCTCTCTCTTCCACGGACAAAGCCTTGCTCAGAGCGACTAAAGCTGCTTTACTTACTCCATATGCACCCCAGTCAGGAAAAGCATTAAATGCGGCAATAGATGCAACGTTGATAATGGTTCCCGACTGGCGATTTCTCATGTGAGGCAGCACTCCCTGAATGCACTGAAATACACTAGTCAAATTAAGATCTAGGACTTGTTGCCAATCTTTTAGGGGAGTATCGTACAAAGAGTTGGTATAACCCATCCCTGCATTATTAACTAGAATGTCAACCGAGCCAAAATCAAGACAAATTTGGTTGATTTGCTGTTTAACTCGCTCTAGTATTTCTAAGTCAAGGGAGTAGATTTTCACCTTGCTTGTAGTCTCCAAAGCTTTTATTTCTTTAGCTACCGCCTCTAATTTATCTAGAGAGCGACTGACTAAAGCAACCTCAATACCCGATTTAGCGAAGGCTAAAGCAGTCGCTTTTCCAATACCGCTACTTGCACCTGTCACTATTGCTCGTAGTTGATTTGAGGGTGGATTCATTATTGTTTGTTTGGATTTCCCAGATTTGCTCTTTGATAAAACTTTATTCTTGCAGGGTTAAACCAGAATTCAGCGAGAAACTGCATCCTTAGAAATAAATTTGTGGTTCATCAAAACAGTTAAATACTGCCTAATATTTTGACTGTTGATGCTACCGAATGTAAAATGCTGCAAGTGTCTATTCAACTTGAATATACGATTTGTTACTTATTACTAGTATTTGAAGCTCTAATAATAGAGCATTAGCTAACTAGTCCATCTATTCCATTGCACTACATTAAAACTAATGTAACAAAATGTTGCCTTAGCAATTATAGCATTAGTAAATGGTAAGTTTGACAAAAAAGCATCGAAGTACTGATGTTTCAATATGCTTGAGGCAAGATGAGAAATTAAGATCAATTGGCAACTGTCTCAAATTGACCTATTTGGCGGAATTTTTCGTAGCGCAATCCTTTTCGCTGTTTGGGAGTCATCTGCCACAGTTGCTCTAAATTTTTCCAAATAATTTCCTTGAGTTTAGCTGCTGCTTCGACAGGATTAGCGTGTGCGCCACTGCTGGGTTCTGGAATAATTTGATCGATAATACCAAGTTCTTTTAAATCCCCAGCCGTGATTTTTAAGGCTGCTGCTGCGCGATCGCTTTTTTTGGCATCTTTCCATAAAATTGCCGCACAGGCTTCGGGGCTGGCGACGGTATAAACCGAATGTTCTAACATTAACAGGCGATCGGCTACGCCAATACCCAATGCACCACCAGAACCCCCTTCTCCAATTACGGTGCAGACAATAGGTACGTCGAAACTAAACATTTGCTTGAGATTATAAGCGATCGCTTCCCCTTGTCCTAATTTTTCCGCTTCTACTCCCGACCATGCCCCAGGGGTGTCGATAAAGGTCAAAATTGGCATATCAAATTTGTTGGCATGCTCCATCAGACGCAATGCCTTGCGATATCCTCCAGGAAAAGCCATGCCAAAATTTCGAGCTACATTGTCTTTAGTGTCTCTTCCTTTCTGATGTCCCATAATCATCACGGGACGACCTTCGATACGGGCAACACCACCCACTAAAGCGGGGTCATCGTAACCACCTCGATCTCCATGAAGTTCGATCCATTCATCACTAATAGCCTGAACGTAGTCTAAGGTGCTAGGACGACGAGGATGGCGGGCAAGCTGTAGTCTTTGCCCAGGAGTTAAAGTGCTAAATATTTCTTGGCGTAATTGATCTGCCCTAACTTCAAGCTGAGATATTTCTGCCGAGACGTCAACCTGATTCTCTTCCGCTAAAGTCTTAATTTGTTCTATCCTGGACTCTAACTCGCACAGGGGTTTTTCAAAATCTAGTAAGAATGTTTTTCGCTTAGTTTTGGGCATGGCTTAAGGATAAATTCTTTATTTGGTCATAGTCCCCGCATAATATTATCTGCTATTTAGTGTTTTTTAGGAAATTTTGTCTTCTCGGATACATTAGCTTTTTTGATCTGAGTGCTTAAGCTCCAGATAGTCTAGCTAAAAAACTCAATTTTCTAAGTCTTCTTGAAAGCTAAGAGCTAAAAGCTAAAAGCTAAAAACTAGTAAAATATAGCGAAGCTAATATACATCAGGCGTCTTAAATTAATCTTTGAGAATCTAAGATAAAAATAGTTTTTCTAGTGCCATCTTTTTGCGGAACAATTGTGACGTGGCTGGCGATCTCCAAGGTATCAGAACGTCGATAGGAATCGGGAATCACACGTATTTGCGACTGAGGTATATCGATCAAAGCTGGAGGTTGTAAGACCAAAATACCTATCGATTCGCCGACGCTGGTTCTGCTAATGATAAAGTATCCTCGATCTTGGGATATTTGTGGAAGATCGAGATTAAATAATTTCTGATGTAAATTGACTACTGCAATGTCTTTATCTTCCAAATGAACTAAATTAACGTGACTCAATCCACTACCATGAACGGGATTGTATCTCACAACTTTTTGCACCTGCAAAATAGGTAAGGCTAGAGTTAACCGATCGACATCAAAAACCAACAATTTAATTAGCTGTTCTCGATCTTTAGCAGCCAATCCTGAATTAATTTCTGCGATAGAAGTACTCATAATGCCTTAAATAATTAGTATATTTTTTATATTGTCTGACCAAACTTTAAAAACCTTAGATAAGAGTCCGCAAAATTTATCTTTGTATGCCCCTTACTTGTTTAAAAAAACAGCTAAATCTTGCATAAATTGTTCTTCAACATAGGGTTTAGTAAAGTACCCACTTGCCCCCAGGCTCATAGCTAAAGAACGATGTTTGTCTGCGCTGCGAGAAGTGAGCATTACTACAGGAATCTTTGCTAAAACTGATTCTTGACGACGACTGGTAAGAAATTCAAAGCCATTCATATTTGGCATTTCTACATCACAAACAACTAGGCTAGTTTGCAAATTTTTGCGTAGCAAATTTAGTCCCTCTACTCCATCCCTCCCTTGCAACACATGGTATCCTTTATTTTCTAAACTAAAAGCCAAAGTACGCCTTAAAGCGGAAGAATCGTCAATGACTAAGATGGTTTTTTTGCTAATTGAAGGGGACTCAAAAGACTTGGCTTGGCGAGCAGAACCTTTATCGCTTAAGATTTTTTGAACTTCTAAAATAAACTCTTGCTCCACATAAGGCTTGGTAAAATAACCGTTAGCACCCAATTGGGTTGCTAATTTACGATGTTTTGCACCACTACGAGAAGTCAGCATAAAAGTAGGCACTTGGGAAAGATTGGAATCTCTACGGCGCATGCCCAAAAATTCGAAGCCGTTCATTGTGGGCATTTCTACATCGCAAATAATCAAATCTAAATTAGGATTCTGCTTAAACCCATCTAAGGCATCTTTGCCGTCTTTTTTCTGAATGACTCGATAACCGTGTTTTTCTAGAGTTAGAGCCATAGTGCGACGCAATGCAGTAGAATCATCAACTACCATAATAGTTTTGGTAGCAATTTTATTTTTCTTGGCTGGATTGTTATTTGGCGATCGCTCGAATATGTCGGCAGAATTGATGGAGTCATCTGACTCGATGATCGTATCTTCTGAAGCATATTCCGTTCTGGGGGTAATTGGAGCTATTTCTTCCCCTAAAATAGTGCCAATTAAAGTCGCACCATCAAATGCAGGAATCAAGCTGCCATCGCCTAAAATAGTACACCCATAACTATACTGTGGTGCGGCGATCGCTTTACCATAAGGCTTGATTACCAGTTCTTGTTCGCCGAGCAAACTGACAACTTCGAGAGCAAATAGTTTTTGTCCTTTGCGCAGCAACAACAAGGGTGCAAACCAGTCTTCTGGGGTTTTGATCGTTTTGAAAGCCTTGCTAGTAGAATCCAGGTCGTTTATCGGACAATTGTATTGCAGTAACTGTTTGAGACAGTATATGGGTACGAGCTTACCACCAAGAGAAAGAAACTTTTGTTGATTGGAAAGCTTAATTTGTTCTTGCGTGGGAATAATAATCTCTTCAATGCTATCGGAAGGAATCGCAAAGGAGGTAGTTCCCAAAGAACATACCAAAAGTTTGGCAATAGTTAGAGTTAGGGGTAAGCGCAAAGTAAAAATCGAACCTTCACCAGGAGAAGAGGTAACGGTTATCTTTCCTTTAAGACTTTCAATTTGCGATCGTACGATGTTCATTCCTACGCCTCTACCAGATATTTCGCTGACTTTATTGGCAGTAGAAAATCCAGGTTCAAAAATGAGATCGTAGAGCCTTTCTTTTGATGCTGTTTGAACCTCAGCAGCAGAAATAAAGCCTTTTTCAAGACCTTTTTGGGCAATTTTTTCTACATCTAAGCCTTTACCATCGTCTTTTACCTCAATGACAGTTTGATTGCCTTGATAGTAAGCATGAATTTCGATTTTTCCTGTAGGATTTTTGCCTTGACTAATACGCGTATCAGTTGGCTCAATTCCATGATCGAAACCATTGCGTAGAAGATGCAACAACGGATCAGATAATTTTTCCAAAACTGCTTTATCGACTAGAACACCAGTGCCAGTCAGTTTTAAATCTACAGGTTTTTGATACTTATTAGACAAATCCCTGAGAGTACGTGGGAAACGCTGCAATATTTGGTCTAAAGGCAACATTCTCACCCACATCAACTCATCTCTCATTTGAGATAGCATCTGGCGTTGGCTGTCAATTGTGCGATCTGACTGCTTAGCAAAAATACTTATATCGTCAACGCTTTCTTCTAGCTGTACTACCTCTTCTAATACGTTTTGAATCGACGCATACAAGCCACTATAACGATCCATTTCCAACGCATCAAATTCAGTCGAACCATGGTTCTCAAAAGTATCTGCATAAGTTCCCTCCGATGTAGCAAGGTTGGAACCAAGCGAGCGATGAGAACGCTGTTCTAGAACTATTCGATCTGATATCTCCCTAAGCTTTTGGGTTACATCGCGAAAGCGAATAAACTTTTGTCCGAGTTCAGCAACATTTTCCTGTAGCTGCTCGTTTTGCAAGAATAGACTATTTCGGTTTATGTTTAACTCACCCACCAAGTTATTCATTCTCTCCAAACGTTCTAAATCAACTCTGACAGATAATTTAGCAGCAGCTTTTTGTACTTTTCTGGGTTGGACTGATTTTGCTCTAGATGCCTTTGGCTTTTTGTCTGTTTCTTTGGCAGACGGTAATGTTAGAGAATTGAGATTACTTTCTGCTATAGGAAGATCGTCAAAAATCTTTTCAATCGATTCTGCAGCAGTTTCAATGTTTTCATGGGGCAAAGGTTTATCCGAGGCTTTTGGGGTAACTTCAACATCGGGAATTGCACCAAAGATATCTTCAATACCATCTACAGCCCCAACTTCCTCTTCACTGGCTGCAATTTCAGCATCGGGAATTGCGCCGAAGACTTCATCAATACTATCTATGTTATCCGTATTTTGAGTAGGAGTTGTTTCTTCACTAACTACAGCTTCAACATCGGGAATTGAACCAAAGATATCTTCAATACCATCTACAGCCCCAACTTCCTCTTCACTGGCTGCAATTTCAGCATCGGGAATCGTGCCAAAGACATCATCGATACTATCTATGTTGTCCGTATTTTGCGTAGTAGGAGCTGTCTCCCCACTAAATACAGCTTCAACATCGGGGATTGCACCAAAGATATCTTCAATACTAGCCCCAACTTCATCTTCACTGGCTGCAACTTCTGCATTGGGAATTGCGCCGAAGACATCATCGATACTACCAATATTTTCTATGCTTGGCTCGCCTGAGATTGTTTCTTCGCTGGCTGCAACTTCTGCATTGGGAATCGTGCCAAAGATATCTTCAGCAAAAGGATCTGCTGTTAGGTTATCGCTCCACATATCATCATCGGGATTTTCAGCATAAAAGTTTGCTGCATTGTCCGACGAACTATTCAAACCAGAAGCTTGAGCTAATTCGATTAAAGCATTAGAGACTTCACCTCCCTGTTCGCGATCGCCTGCTAAAACACTCTCTTTGGCTAAAGTACAATCGGCAATAGTAGCTTTGATGATTTGGAGAGCATTATCCGAATTATTAGCCAAAGCTGTTTGAGCTGTTTGAATAATGTCGTTAAAGCCAGGTAAACTAAATAACTCAGCAAATCCAGCGAACATTTCTAAAGTTCCCTGTAACTCTTCGGCTAGATCGTAATCGTTAGGATTATTGGCTACTTCTTGTAAGTGTTCCAATGATTGAACGACATCAACCTCAAAAATAGAAGAAACGATGTCTACCCCTAAATCGTTAGAACTGGGAATATAGCTTTCAGCATTCTTGAGGGCATTTTCCAGGCGGGCTTCTAGGGCGGCAAATACTGGTTCGGCGCTTAATAACGCCGCTTCTTCATCATGAGCACCCGATTCAATTTGTTCTGTTAGAGGATTTGACAAGCAATCATATCCTTGAAGCAACAGGCTTTCTAATGCCCCGTCAAATTCAATATCGTCGCTATAAAGAGCTTTAAAAAAGTCTTCCAAACGATGAGCTAATAATTCAATGGCACTCAATTCCACGCTAGCTGCTCCACCTTTGATAGAGTGAGCGGCTCGCATCAGCTCGTGTACCTTGGGGGTACTATGATCGTCACGTATTTCTAGTAAGCCTGATTCTAGAACCTGTAACAATTCTTGAGCTTCTTCAATAAAAAATTCGTATGCTCGATCGCGGATATCGGGGTTGAGTGACATGATTTAAATATATTTGGCAACTTATAAGAATAATTGAATTAAGTTTTAAATTTGCCGATACCAGACTGGAGTTTCTCTGCTACGGCAGATAGCTGCTCGATCGATTGGGAAAC
>JBCDCO010000026.1:0-31120 GCA_039181635.1 Cyanobacteria bacterium P01_G01_bin.19
CGTGAATATTAGATCCAGAAAAAGCACAGGAGATAGCAGCAGATACGTCACCATCGGCGATCAATCTTACTCTAGCTCCAGCATCGCGGATTTCTTTGATTAGATCTTGGTGACGAGAGCGATCCATCACGACAATTACTAACTCTTCCATCGAGCGATTGAGGCAGTCGGAGAGAATTTTCAAGTTTTCAGTGGCAGATTTGTTGATATCTACATGACCTTGAGCCAATGGGGGTGCTGCCAATTTCTTCATGTAGAAATCAGGCGCAGCAAATAGTCCGCCTTTTTCTGCGATCGCCAAAACCGCCATCGAACCATTTTGACCGTATGCCACTAGGTTAGTACCTTCGCAAGGATCGACAGCAATATCGATTTCGATCAATTCATCGGGGTTACAGTAGTTTTTTGCATCGGGACGAGTACAAATTCCCACTTCTTCGCCGATGTAAAGCATGGGAGCATCATCACGTTCTCCCTCACCAATTACAATCCGACCGCGCATGTTGATTTTGTTCATACGTTCGCGCATTGCTTCTACTGCTACTTCATCAGCAGTATCTTTTTCTCCTTTACCCATCCATTTGGCTGAAGCGATCGCAGCTTGTTCTACTACTTCAATAATCTCTAAACCGAGGGTTGTTTCCAGCAAGGTCTTACTCCCTAATTATCTATTGTTAAATTTCTTTTCAAAAACGATGCTTACTCAAGAAAAAAGTGTACCAGAGAGAGGTATATATCCGATCTTTAATTAAATTTTAATAAGCTCTGACCTATCGCCCAGGGTTTATTGAAAAAGTATGTGACTTTTTTTATGGTTAAAGTTTTTAAGATTGGAGATGACTTCTTAGTTGAGATCGGCTTCTCGCTACTAATTAGGTATCTTATTATATTTTGGGACAACTTCAGATTGTCTTTTGCTAGGTGTTTTAGCTCTGTTTGCTGTCAACAGATACAGCAGTTTGACAACATATAAAAATCTGAAAATTATGATGTTTGACGCAAAAATCAGTTTATCTGCTGGCTAGTTTTATCGCTCGAACATTATTCAGCGCTCAATATTTTGTCGGACTCGGCGCAGGATTGGCGGAAGGAAGAACGAACGCTGTAGGTGTAACTCAAGTCATGATGAAACCAAGGCGTGTAGAGAAAAGTAAAGGGATGATATTGTTCGGGCAAACAGATATTATCGTTAGGATTAATTTGAGCGATGATAGTGCGATCGAGACGCTTATCTTTGAACGCAGCCAAACTATTAAAGCTGGGTTTTAAGTAAACAAAACTAGTCCTACTACCAACAATTATTAATGCAATCAGAGAGACTATACCTAAATAACGAGGCTTAATTATCTTGGTTTGATACTTGGTAACTAGATATAGATTTAATGAGATTAAAACAATTATCCAGTACATAAAATAGCGCAACTCATGAGACTGAGGAAAATTGGCCGCGATCGCAGACATAATTAGCACAACTAGTCCTGCAGTACGAGTATCTTTATGTTGATTAATTGTTATCAAATAAATTAAAAGTAAGACTTGAAAAATCACATTAGCACCAAAGAAACCACCCATGCGGTTGCGGTCTGGATTGGCACTATACAGGTCGTGATTCCAATAAGCTGAATTGACATCAAGGATAGAATAAAGCCACCTTTGAGCTTTGGGTGAGTTAGCTAAATAACCAGGCGCTTCGCTATACATGGGTAACGCATGATTGAGTACTTTGCCCGCAATTTCTATTCTGACTGGATAGAAAGGATTGCCATGAATCACAATATTTTTTACGGGGGTAGCAAAGATTAACAGCGAAGCAAAAATGCCGATTGGTAGAGCTTTATATAACCATTGCTTAATATTTTCTGGCTGGAGATGCCAGTGTAAATAAACTATTCTAAAAATAATAAATATTAAAACAACAAATACTAAAGGTTCCAATTGAGGTTTAGTGTTAGATGCGCCAAAACTAGCAAAAAAGATAACCCATAAGTCTTTTAGGTCGGGCAATTTTTTTTGTTTGAAAAGAACATAAGCCATCATAATAGACATGGCAAGAAAAATATTAGCCAGCAAATCGACATAGGAATTTACTGCATGAGCCTGAATTAAAGGCACCCCTAGCAAAGCGATCGCCGTAAGGTAGTAGGGTACTTGGAAGTAACTGTTGAGAAAATAGATATATAGCAATAAGCTGCCAAAGCTAACAAGATTGGCACTTTGAACTCTTTGAGTAATTAGCCAGAGAAAACCTTGAAAAAACTGTCCCAAAAGAGGAAATCCGCGAAATCGCTCCTCCATATGAATAAACTGTTCCCCTGGAACAATACCCCAGATTCTAGCGGCAAATGGTAGATGATAGCCCCAAGCATCAAAAGTACCATCGACATCAATCCAGCCCCTCAAAAAGATGGAGGCAAATACCAACAAAGCGATCGCTTTGAGGATAGTTTCTAGTCTTAGCTTGGATTTAGCTGGCAAAGAAGTCCTCTGGTTCTTAGTTTTCATCATTACTAAAGGCTACAATTCCTCGGTTAATTTTTAGCTATCAGAAAAAAACCAGCACCAACCATAATTACAGCAGCAATAAAATTTATGGTCTTTTTGATTTGAGGATTATTTAAAACAGCTCTCGCTCGTTCGGCTAGATAGACGTAGCTTAGCTTCACTCCACCTACAGCAACAATAGCAGTGCCGAGAATGATAATACTGTCCCATTTTGATAAGCTATGCAAATCGACAAACGCAGGAAAAAAGCTGACGTAAAAAAAGATTGCCTTTTGATCTCCCAAGGTAATCAGCAATCCACTCAAAAAACTAGATAACAAAGAGGATTCACTTATCTCTTCCAGGCTGTTCGATTGAGGTTTGGACTTAGCTAGGATAATTCCCAAACAGATTAAGTAAATACCGCCAAAATATTTGAGCAAAAATAATAGAGTATCTATCTCAGTACTGGCGATCGCCGATAAGCCATAAATAGCCAAGACAATAAAAATAATATCCCCGACGACAATGCCAATTGCTGCCATTGTGCCGCACATGAATCCAGAAGAAAGGGCGATCGACACCACGGTAAAGACGCTCAAGCTTGGAATAGCAGCCAAAACCACCATTGCACCAAACAAAGCAGCAATATTATTTATATTCATTTACTCTATGGTTCTAGCTCGATAAAATCCTCAGCATTGGGTGGAATAACTGTTAAATTGCCACAGTTTCCAGGATCGACGGCAACTTTGAGACTATAGGGGTATTCAATTTCAGGGTGGAAATAGGAGCTATAGTAAAATGCATTGTGAATCTGAGCAAAAGGGACGCTGTCTGGTTCAGCGATTGCATGACGACTAATCATACAGGTTTTTTGATTGGGAATCACCTGCTCTAAAAGTTCGGTTTTGACGGTTTCCGCTAGATAGGGTTCAAAGCTATTAAAAACTGGTCTCAAATAGTAGTCGTCAATCCTGATGCAGGTTATGACAAAAAATAATAAATACCCCAGTCCCACATATTTTGGTTGAATCCATCTTTTGCCAGTCAGACGCCAGTTAGAAACAAGATATAAATTTAAGGACACTAAGACCATCATCCAGAACATAAAGTAGCGCAGTTCGTGAGATTGAGGAAAATTAGCAGGAACGAGAGACATCAGCAAAACCGTAATCAGAGCAACGGTAGCGTTACGAGATTGATTATCGGGCGATCGCCGATTGTCTATCTGTTCGGCAATGGTCAAGCCGAATAATAAAATTAAATTAAATCCCACATAAGCCCCAAAAAAGCCTCCCCCGCGATCTAGCAATTCTTCGTCACCGCCATTCCATTGATCGGTTGACCATTCAGGAGTATTAATTTCGAAAATTGACTGTAACCATTTCTGCGGTCGATTTCCTTCGCTGTATGTTTCTGGGGTTAATTGATGATTGAGAACAATTCCTGCAACTTCAATGCGGATGGGATAAAAAGGATTGCCATATTGCACCACATTTTTGATTGGCGTGGCAAAAATCATACCAGAAGCCAAAATTGCCAAAAGAAAGGTTTGCCAAAGTTTGCGTTTAGAGCGATCGCTCTGTTTGAAATACAGCCAGGCTAGTCTGGCGATCGCAATCCAGTAAATCAAAAAAACTAAAGGCTGTAGTTGAGGTTTCGTATTAACTGCGGCAGCAGCACCAAGAACCATAACCCATAACTCTTTTTTGCTGGGCGGTAGAGCTTGTTTGAATAGTGAATATACCATCATCAACAGCAAGGATACGCCAACATTACCTGGCAGATCGACCAAACTTGTAGCAGAATGGGTCAGAACAGCAGGAATAGTAAAAATACCAATGATGGAAAGATATAAAGGAACCTGAAAAAATTGACGTAAGATAGCAAAATAAACGATTAAACTAGAGTATCCTACTAGGTTGGTAGCTTGAATTCGTCCTGTAATTTTCCACAACAAACCTTGGAAAAAATGCGCTAGCAGAGGAAAGCCATCATAACGATGTTCGATCAAGTCTTCGGCAACGAACATATCTTGGGGGACAATACCCCAAATTCGGGCAGCAAAAGGTAGATGGTACCAGCCAACATCATAATTTGTATCTATATCAATAATTGCTTTGAGCAAGATAGATACCGCAAAAATTATGGCGATCGTACTCAAAATTAGTTCTAAGGCTTTTTTGCTATTTTTGCGCACTGACAATTTATGACTTTGGTTGACTAAAGTATTTTAAACGTTCATCCCAAAAGTCTCGACACAGATCTTGACGATGGGTTGAAAATCAGTAATTTTATCACTGTAGTTTAGGCAACAAACAATACATACTGTTTGTGACGGAACAATTGTTACTAACAACCAACTAACAAATGGAGTTAGGAGTCCCAAAGGACATTGTCCCCATTCGAGGATAAATGCCCTTGTGGCTTGCACCAAAGGCACTAGTTGCGGCGAACTATGCGCCTTACTTTCGGTCGCCCTCGAATGGGGGTATACACCTTCGGATAACAGCTACGCATATGAATCGTAAAGGCAAAAAATCCCCCACCACAGCAAAAAAAACCAAAGCCAGCCGTAAAACTATTGCTGCGCGCAAAAATAGCAACATATCTCAATCGAAAAAGCAAGCTGTTTTTGCTAAAAATAGAGGAAGTAAATCCAACCAGCGAAAATCTTTGGTTAAAACTATTGCTCGAAATAACTCCAAGCCCAGTCAAAATTTAGCAGCTAAGAAAAATATCGAGGCTAAATCAGAAACCGCTACTACCGTCAAACCCAAGTTTTCTTTGTGGATGGCAATACAGGCGATCGCTATCATTGTCGGACTCAGCACTATTTTGGGTACAACCGTATCGATCGCCAACTCTTTTGATACCCCAAATTCAGGGCAAAAAACCGTCGCCAAGAGTCCCAAAAACAACAGCTCTTTCAATCAAAGCAAGTTACGGCAGTTGCTTACCCTTTCATCTTTAAAAACAGAAATCAATCCCCTCAAAACTAACTTGGAGGAACTGGCAGAAAAATATCCCGAACTCGAACCCGAACTATTTTTAGTCGATTTAGACACCAAAGGCTTTGTCAGCATTCGTGGTAAAAACAGAATTGCTTCTGCTAGTACGATCAAACTACCAATCTTAGTGGCATTTTTTCAAGATTTAGATCGAGGTAAAATCCAGCTTGACGAACAGCTTACCATGACCGAAGACGCGATCGCTGGCGGTTCTGGGGATATGCAGCACCAACAGCCAGGAACCAAGTTTTCTGCTTTGGAAACCGCCGAAAAAATGATCGTCATCAGCGACAATACTGCCACTAATATGCTGATCGAACGTTTGGGAGGAATTGACGAACTAAATCAGCGATTTTTATCGATGGGACTGACTAATACTCAGTTAAGCAATCCTTTGCCAGACTTGACGGGAACAAACACTACCAGTTCGGAAGACTTGGGTAATTTATTACTCAAAATCGATAACGGAGATTTAATTTCTCTGCGATCGCGCGATCGTTTACTGCACATTATGAGCAACGTCGAAAAAGACACTTTGCTCCCTCAAGGTTTGGAACCAGGCGCTTTAATCGCTCACAAAACAGGAGATATCAAGTCGGTTTTGGCAGATGTGGGTATGGTAGATATGCCCAACGGTAAGCGTTATATTGCTTCTATGTTAGTCGGGCGTCCTGATAATTCAGCACAGGCACAAGAGTTTATTCAACAAGCATCGGGTATCGCATATCAATATTTTAAACAGCCAGCAAATCGGGCTTTTACCCTGGAAGAGCAGGAGTAAGTAGTTAGTTGTTAGTTGTTGGTTGTTAGTTGTTGGTTGTTAGTTGTCCCTAAAGGGATACCCCCATTCGTCCCATCTACGTGGGATAATAAGGGCAAGCCGCTTCGTGACCGAAGGGAATGCTTTAGTGCATATTGATTGTTAGTGGTTGAGCAAATAAAGTCTAGGCTTTCATAAGTAACTCCACCGAAATAAACCCAAAACGGATAATTAAAACTTGCCTGGAATATTTTTCCTAATCCCTATTCCCCAATCCCCAGTCCCTGCCCTATCCATGTAATGTTTAATAAAGTGGAACTACTTATTGTTTAGCTGTTCTATCTGTCTCATGACGGTGTATGCAGAATAGCTTACTCCTGCTGTACCTTCCCCTGGATGGGTAGAGTCTCCCACCAGCCATAAATGTTCGATTGGAGTGCGGTTGGCAAAACCAAAAGGACCAAAAGTCGATACTCGCTGTCCTAATCCGCCGACAATACCTTTATCTCTGGCAGTATATTGCTCGAAGGTTCTGGGGGTTGCTGCTTCTGTATGAATTAAATTATTTCCCCTAAGATCGAAGTATTCTGCCAAACGAGCGATCGCTTCATCGGTATATTGCTGTTTGATTTGAGCATACTTTTCTTTACCTCCTTTCCACCACAAGTCTACATCGGTAAAAGAAGAGGCAATAATGGTTGCTTGACCTTCTGGTGCGCGTCCGTCACCTGATTTGCTGACTGAGACAAACAAAGAATTATTTTCGCCGATTACTTCATCTTGGTTGTAGAGAAATTGGAGATGGGGCGGGCAGTTTGGGGGTATGGCTTCTCGTCTGACTCCTAAATAAACTACAAATGCTCCCGATGGTTGAGGAGTTTTATCGACGCGACGCTGATAGTTTGCCATCGCCTTAGCTTCGGTTAGCTCGACTAAATTTTGTACTGTTGTATTGGCAACAACTTCGTCAGCCGCTTTGTAATGTGTTTCTCCTGTTTTTTGATTGCGAACGGTTATACCTGTTACCCTGCCCGATTCCGAATGAATTGATTCTACACTATGACGCATCAGCAGTTTACCGCCATACTTTTCTAAACCTGCCACCAGGCGATCGCTCAATACCTGCATACTACCTTCCAGGTGAAATAGTCCCTGGGGTGCTTGAGAAACTGCCAAAGCCGTTGCCGCATAGAGTAACGCTGTTTCTTTTGTCCCTACCTGAGAATAGAGCTTTAACTGCAGATCTAAAAAAGTCTTGAGTCGTAAATCTTTATCTAAACCGTATAGCTTGAGGGCATCGGCAACGGTCATCAACGTAAACGGCACGGTGATTAGAGTATCTGGTCTGACAGCCGAAACCAACTGCCATAAATCCCAAAGGTTGCGAGGAGGCAAAACAGGATCTCTTCCCTGAAACCGCCAGCTAGCCTCAAACAGACGATTTAATAAATTCCAAAATGGCTCGCTACCAGGGAACTGTCTTTGTCGTTCCTCTTTCCATTTGTCCATATCGCGCCAGACATTAATCGGTTCGGTTTCCCCTGGTAAAAATACAGCACAGGCAGGGTCACAAAAACTGGCGGTAGGAGGTTCGATATCCAATTCTTTAAATATGCGATGGTGTATGCCCCCTGGTTCTAAACCCGCTACTTGGGTTGCCCCAACATCAAAAGTAAAGCCACGACGCTTAAAGGTAGAAGCGCATCCTCCAGGGACGATCGCCTGGTCGTATACGGTCACTTCATATCCTTTTTTAGCTAACAATGCTCCAGCCGTTAATCCTCCAATGCCCGCCCCGACAACTACCACGCGGGAGCTAGCACCCTCAGCCAAAACTGCTTTATTTGATGAATCTGGTTCTTGCGCCATGAAAATATTTTATATTTCTTAATATATATTCTCATTTTAGTTATAGTTCGGTCAAAAAAAAAGACGATCGCCCGATCGCCTTAGATAAAAGCCAATAAATATTCTTAAAAATTTGCCAATTAAAAAGTCGGATTATTTCAGAACGCCTGCCAAAATGCTCTTAGCTTGCTCGCCACCTTTACTTTGAACAAAAGATAAGATGATAGGTACAAACTTGCTTGCCATGCCAGGATTCAAGCCCAACTGACTAAAGCCGCCAGCCAATGCCGCCATATTTGCCAGTTGACTAGCTTGACCGCCGCCAAGCGCGCCAGCTAATCCACCGATTGCACCAGCCATCCCTTTACCACCAGCAGGAGCTTCCCCGATCAAACCGCTGACTGCGGGTACGGCACTAGCCAATTGAGCAAATTCACCATCTCCTAGTTTTTCTTGAGCCATTTTGAAGATTAGCCCAGCACCTCCTTTCGCCTGGTTTTCATCTACTCCTAGACCTTGAGTTAGTTGTTGAATCAGTTCCATAAGTTCGTGTTTTAAAATTTGTCCTCGTCTATGATGCCAAAAACTTTTTGGGAATTAAAGAAAGAAATACTTAAATGAGCTGTCGAAAAAATCGAGGAAAATCAATCTCTAATGATGTTCGATCCATTGTCATCTACTAAGATAATTAAAACCCTCAACAGGAGAATACTGTGGCTAGCTGGGAGTTCGGCAGACTTTGGCAAACTTTGACTTATTTTGATGTTATTCCATTTCTTAGCTGCTGGCAGAAAATATTCAAACCAAACCAAGCAAAAAATATCAAACAAAATTCAAACATGGTGATTCTAGTAGTAGGTGCGACAGAAGATTTGGGCAAGATATTGGTTCGACAATTACTACAAAATGATTACGAGGTAAGGGCTTTGGTCGATGATGTATCCCAGGCGAGGAATATGCTAGATAATCGAGTAAATTTGTGGTCGGGAGACATGTCCAGGGCAGAAACTCTCGAACCAGATTTAATCAAAGGTACAGACTCTATTCTTTGCTGTACCCAAAAAGACATCAAAAACTTGGTTCGAGTTGCAGCTCAATATCTGAATCCTGCTACTAATAAATTAATTTTTGGCTTTGCCAATCCAAACGCACAAATTAAAGAAACTTGGGGTGTTGTGGATGATGTGGTTATGGGAGGGGTAAGTAAAAGCAATATTCGTTTGGCTGACAATAAAGCTATTTTTTCAGGAATTGTCTCGACTGATAACAATGGAGGTTTTGCCTCGGTTCGGACTCGCAACTTTACCACTCCTCTGGATCTATCTGACTATGAAGGAATTGAACTGAAGGTAATTGGTGACGGCAAGCGCTATAAATTTATCGCCCGTTGTGAAGGTAAATGGGACGGTATTAGCTATTGCTATTCGTTTGATACTGTTTATAATTTTCCGACTACGGTTCGTATTCCTTTTACCGAGTTGATTCCCGTATTCAGAGCAAAAACCGTCACTGAAGCAAGTAGTTTTGATGCGAGCAAAATTTATTCTATGCAATTGATGCTGAGTAAATTTGAATACGATGGCGAGCTAAATCCTAAGTTTGAAGCTGGCTCTTTTGCGCTGCACGTCGAATCTATTCAAGCCTATGGTGGTTTTCCTCAACCCCAGTTTATTCGAGTAGTTTTGCCCCAGGCTGATGAAACAAAGGATGCTCTAGAGGCACGAATCGCGCAAGAGGAATCGATACTTAGAGACAGCGCTCTGGCTTATTTAATTATTCGTTCTTCCGTTGCTGAAAAACAGTTAGAAAACGAATCTGCAATCGGAGAATTTTGCCTAAAAGCGATCGCCAATCCTGAAGCAGTACATCGAACGTTCAATTTACCAGATCTAGCTTAAAGTTGCAGATATTTAGTATGTAAGTTTTAGAGACTCAACGCGAGATGACAAAAAAAATTAATTTTTCGACAATTTAGTAAATTTATGTAACTATTGCCGTAAATTAACAGGTTAAACAAAGAGTTAATATTGATGAGAGCTCAAATGTACCTTCAACCCATGCAAAGTCTGATTGCCGAAAGAGAAATATCCTCTTTTACCATTGGAAATGAATTACCTGCCGATAAGAATTACATCTGGTTAATTATTAAAGGAGTGGTTAAGACTTACACTCAAGGGCAAGGCAGATCGATTACTTTGGGATTTTGGGGTAGTAAAGATGTAGTAGGACGCTCTTTGTCGAGCATTGACCCTTACAGGACGAAATGTATGACGGAGGTAAAAGCGATCGCCGTTCCTCGAACTCAATGGAAAAGCTTATCTAGAGAAATGATCTACTGCGAGCAGCAAATGCAGCAGCTTATATATATCGTGCGCAACAATCGAGTTGCCAACAAAGTTTGGTTACTTTTGACTTGGCTTGCTAGTAAATTCGGGAGAGAAGTACCTAAAGGAGTATTAATCGACTTTAAATTAACTCATCAGGAATTAGCCGATTCTCTTGGGACGACTAGAATTACTGTAACGAAAGTACTCAATCAATTCGAACGAGAAGGTTTAGTTTTCAGACCAAAAACCAAATGTATCATCATTAGAAAATAAGGCGTTGGTAATTTAAGTGATGAGATAAACAATATTACTGTTTTTAGCTATAAGCCATAAGCTATAAGCATTTGTATTTAATTATTGCTACGAAAATGCTCTTTTTAACCTTGATTACTGGTTAAATTTGGTAACTTAGGATTATTCTATTCTAAAGGCTATATGCATAGCGGTATACCACAAGGGCACAATGTCCTTTAGTAAAACTAAGAGCTATATGCGAAGCGGCTACGTCCTTATTATCCCGCTTGATGTTATGCCCTTGAGGTACGGGACGAAGGGGGATATCCCTTAAGGGACGTACTAGTTCACTTGAGCGAAGCCAATTCACACTAAGCGTATTGTATTGTATGACCACAGACAAATCTCAACAGCCCAATGCATGGTGGAAAAATGGTGTTATCTACCAGATTTTCCCTCGGACTTTTGCCGATGCAAATGTAGATGGTAGTGGAGATATTCAAGGCATTATTCAAAAACTAGACTATCTCAATGACGGAGATCTCGAAAGCGATCGCTCTCTTCACATCGATGCAATTTGGCTTTCGCCAATTAATAAGTCGCCGATGTATGACAATGGCTATGATGTCAGCGACTATTGCGCGGTCGATTCTATCTTTGGTAGTTTAGACGATCTGGAAGTCTTGATCGAAAAAGCTCATCAACGCGGCATCAGGATAATTCTCGATTTGGTAATCAACCATACATCAGATCGACATCCTTGGTTTGAAGAATCTCGTTCTAGTCGAGATAACGATAAAAGCGATTGGTATCACTGGCTAAACCCTAATGAGTCTGGCGAGGTTCCCAATAATTGGCTATCTTATTTTGGCGGTACAGCCTGGACATATTGCGAATCCAGACAGCAATATTATTACCATACCTTTGATAAACATCAGCCAGACTTAAACTGGCGCAATCCCAAAGTCAAACAAGCAATTTTTGAAATGATTCGTTTTTGGCTGGATAAGGGAATTGACGGCTTTCGCTTAGATGCGTCTAGCGTGTACAGCAAAGATAAAGACTATCGAGATAATCCTTTAAAACCAGAAGCAGAAGATAAGTCGGATTTTGACAGTCAATATCATCTATACGATAAAGATCTGCCTGATAATCACCAAATAATCAAGGAAATTCGGGCAATTATCGATGAATATGACGATTGCGTTTTAATTGGGGAGACGTTTATCAGCAGCGGACTTTACGAATCAGTCATTTTTCGAGGTATGAACAATGACGAACTCCATCTACCCTTCACCTTTGACTTTCCTTTTAGTCCTTGGTATCCAGGTCAACTGCAAAAAGAAATCGTCAAAAAAGAGCTAATGACGCCGAATGATGCCTGGTCAGTCTATTTTTTAGATAATCACGACCTTTCTCGCCATTTATCCCGCTGGGTTAGCTGCAGCCTTTGCGATAATCCTGTGGGTATTGCCAAAGCTGCTGCCACGATTTTATTGACGGTAAAGGGAACTCCTGTTCTATATTACGGACAGGAAATTGGTATGGTCGATTATGAAAATATTCCCTCAGATCGCCTGCGAGATCGCGCTGCGATCGCTCACGAAGGAGAATCAGCCTCCAGAGATAAGGTACGGACTCCGATGCAGTGGAATGACTCACCCAACGCAGGATTTAGCTTTGGTAAAGATGTCGAACCGTGGCTACCAGTTAACGATAATTACAAAGAAGTGAACGTAGCTGCTGAATTTGCCGATCCAGATTCTATTCTTAATTTCTACAAAGCATTGATTAGAGTGAGAAAAAAAAGTCAGGCTCTGCAACGAGGTTGCTGGCGCACTCTGATTCATTACCCCTACGAACATTTGGCTTACATTAGAGAAACCGAAACAGAACAGGTACTAATACTTATCAATTTCTCTTATGAAAAAGAGCTAACAGTGGACGAAGATTTAGAACTTAATAGTTGGCGAGTTTTGCTTTCAACTCACTACGCAAGCGATCGCCTTATGGATTTACCAGCAACTTTAAAATCATTCGAGACTTCTATTTATCAGAAAATTTAAACCTAGAGTTTTAATTACAGCGTTTCTCATAGCAATCAATTAAGAGTAAGCTTTTCAAATATTCCGCTCTTCAATCACAAGCTAATTATTAATTGTCGCATCCTCCACGGGACGAATAATTGCCTTGGAGTTGTCGGCTTGGGGTTTAAAAACAGCGTCGATCCCCTCTTCTAAAGTCTCTGCCATTACAATCTGATTTTCGTAGATCACGATTACTCTAGCCAAAGTAGGTAAGCTATTCTCTTCCGCTTCGATGTATAAAGGCTCGACATAAAGTAAAGATTCTTCGATGGGAATGATCAATAAATTACCTTGAATTGCTCGCGAACCTTCTCGATTCCAAAGGGATATTTGCTGAGAAATTACTGGGTCTTGGTTGATCAAAGCTTCGATTTGATTCGAGCCATAAATCAGCTTTTGTTTGGGGAATTTATAGAGTAAAAGTTTGCCATATTCTTCCCCATCGGATCTGGCTGCTAACCAGGCGATCAAGTTAGGACGACTGGTGGGAGTATAGGGATGGAGGAGAATAAACTCTTCTTCTGTGGCAGTGGGTAGTTTGGTAATTAGATAGTAGGGGGCGACTGGCTGAGATTTTGTGCCATATATTTCCTGGGGAATTTGCCATTGATCCTCTCGGTTGTAGAATACCTGAGGATCGGTCATGTGATAGGTAAGCAGTCTTTCTGACTGAATACTGAAGAAATCTTCGGGATAGCGGATGTGACGGCGCAAATCTAACGGCATCTCGGTTAAAGGCTTAAATAGCTTGGGAAAGATGCGTTCCCAGGTTTGGATGATAGGATCTTCGTCTGCCACATAAAAATCTACCTTGCCATTGTAGGCATCGATAACAACTTTGACGGAGTTGCGCAGATAGTTAAAGTTGTTTTCACCAGGATCGGAATAGGGATAGCGATCGCTGGTGGTGTAGGCATCAACAATCCAAAAAAGATTGTTTTGACTATTTTCTTGAGTTTTAGGTTTTGCTGCTACTAAGTAAGGATCGCGATCGTAGTTGAGAAAAGGCGCGATTTCCTTGATTCTTTGTTTGATATTTCTTCTAAACAGTAGCTTGGTATCCACCGTAAAGTTTTGGGCAAACAGCATTTGCCAATCTTTGAGATATTCGGCAAACAATACTCGGCGGAAGTAGTTACCGATTTTGATTCCCCCTGTGCCATCGTAAACGGTATAGACATTTTCTTCACCACTAGGAAAATCCAATTCCCTAACCTTGGTGGAGGTCATAATATAGGGGTTGGTCAATTCGCCGTAGTAAATACGGGGTTTGCCAATGGGTATACTGTTGCGAATGACTCGATCCGAGATGCTGAGGGTGCCAAATTCTTGGCTTCCCGCACCGATGTCTTTAACGTAATAATAGGGCAATCCGCCCTCGGCTACTCGATTTACAGGGGAAAGAGTAAAGCCATAGCCGTGAGTATAGATTAAATGTTCGTTAACCCAGGTTTTAGCAATATCGATTACTTGAGCGTAGTCTAATTCTCGTGCCGCAATAATCACCTGCTGTTTGTCGCCATCTTCCACCGAGCCTGTTTCGCTCAACAGATAGCGATCTATATCGGCATCGTGAAATTGATAGTAGGGACGAATTTGCTGTAGCTGGCGGTTGGTTTGCAGAATTGGACGAGTATCCCACAGACGAATATTCTTAATTGTCGAGTCATTATTGGCAATATCCTGGGCGGTTAATTCTCCTTGAGGATTAAAGGTTTGGGCTTCGATGTTATCTAGATTGAATGCCCTGCGAGTCATGGCAATACTGCGCTCGATATATGGCTCTTCTTTCGCCAATTCATTGGGCTGCACCACCAAACGCTGCACCGTGGCGCTAACTAAGTTACTCAGGGAAAACAGCAGTAGATAAACCGTAAAGGGTAGAACGAGAAAAAGAATTCTTTTAAGCTTGAGCCGCTGGATGTGTAAATTTTGATAGCCAGTACAGCCTTTATAAAACAACCACAGGGCACTAATAATCGAAACGATGGTCAAACAAATCTCAATCGGCAGCTGTACTTTAATGTTGGTGTATCCCGCACCGTATACTACTCCCCGCGAGCTGTATAGCAAATCAAAACGGTTAAGCCAGTGTTGAATTGCCAAGCTAATCATTACTCCCCCACCCAAACAGGAAAGATGACGGAGTTGCACCTTGGAAAAGCCAGGAAAACGTCCCTCTGATAAACTATTGCCTGACAATAGATAGTATAAAGAACAGGCAATTAAAGCAGTGGTAGACAAACCAATCGACCAACTTTCAATTAGCTGCCATAGGGGCAAACGGAAAATATAAAAGCCAATGTCTCGCTGATATTGCGGATCGACGAAATTAAAATCAGTCGGATTAAAAAAGCGCAAAATTGCCGCCCATCTCCCCGCAGCAATAAAGCCAAACATCAAACAAATTAAGCTGGCGATCGCCTTGACGCTGATTCTTGGTTTGAGTAGCAATAGAGTTACCCAGATACCAATACTCGATACTTGATAAAAATAACGCCACAAAAAAGCTCTTAGATTGACTCCGTCTAGAGCGGGTTTTAAACTCAGAGGAATTTTGGGCAGTTGATAGCTCGTCTGCCACACTTCTAGTGCCACTCCTGTATAGTGAAGCAAGATGAGGGTAATAGCTACAGATAGAGCGATCGCACTTGAGAGTAAAAGAGGCAGTTTTAGCCGAGGAGAATAGATTTTTTGACTGGGATAGCGTCTGATGGGCAACCCTCCCTCGAAAGTCGTTTCCGCCGTCTTGGAGCTAACCAACTGCTTTTCTTTTGGCAAATAAGGAATCCCCGCATCGTACCAATCATCTTTGGGTAGCCATTGCCATCGCCAACGATCCGCCAGCCAAAGATTGAACCCGATAAACGAGCCAGAAACCAAGAAAAACAATAGCCATAAACCATACTGACTTCCACGACGGATTATCAAAGCTGAAAGATAATCAACTTCTTGAAACCAAAGTATCTCGGCAAACAGTCTGGCAGATGCTTCTAGGGCTAGCCAGAAGCCAAGAATTACTGCGATCGTGATTAGTATTGGTCGATAGAAACGTTTCATCAGTAGCTTTTAGCTTTAAGCACAGCGCGTACGCGCAGATCGTCGTCTTCGACGACTGGGACGCGAATGCGTCCGTAGCTCTAAGCTTCATAAAAATATAATAATTTCATCTTAATCATAATCAACTGCTGCATCGGGAATAGTTGTATTTTTTAATTGTTAATTGTTAATTGTTAATTGCTGACTGCCAATATTCATAGATGCCGATCGCTTTACCCATGCCTTGCTGTGGTTTTAAGATCAACAGTCTTATGGTGTTGAGAATCATTCTTAAATTAGTAATGATAAATGTCTTTTTGCTACCGTATTTTTCAATATAAATTAAATAGCTTTGGGTAATATGACGGTATTTTTGCAGGATATTGCGATCGGTAATAGTTGAAGTATCGTGAATGACCTTTAATAGATTAGTTACGGCTATTTGATGTCCTTGTTGACGGTAGCGCAGACAAAAGTCTAAGTCTTCGTAGTATAAAAAAAAGCGATCGCAAAATTGAGGCACTTCTTTAAAGTTTGCCAGATTGATTAGCAAGCTACAGCCACTTACCCAATCGGTTTTAAAATAGTCCTGCTCTAGATTGGCTGGCAAGCGATCAAGAACGGTTAAGGCGGCAGTGTCAGGGGTAAATGTTCCTCCCGCAGAAGTCATTTCTCCAGCAGCATTATACACAGTAGTACCTAAGATCGAGATATGAGGATGCTTTTGAAACAAGGCGATCGCATCCTTAATCGCCGAGCGATTATTTTCTGTCTCAAAATAGGCATCGGGATTGATTAGCCAAGCGATCACCCTGTGGTTTTGTTGGGCAATCCAATTTAATCCTAAATTGCAAGCTTTGCCAAATCCGAGATTTTTCTTAGATTCAATAATATGGATAAAATCGTGCTTCAAATCTGAAATCTTGCGATCCTCTGGCGAATTATTAACTATGACTAGCTGGTAATTACTACGATCTTCTGTAGTGAGAGAGTTAATTAAGCGTAAAATCAGCTCGCTAGAATTATAGTTAACTGTTAATAAATAAGCCTGTTTCACAATTTAGTTTTAGATCGAATATATATTGTTGAATATTATTTTAAAATAGCTTGAGATTACATTAATTTGATTCTAGATGGTTCGATGGATGGACAATCAATCTTTTATGGGGTAATCAGTTCATGGCGCAAAATAGTATTTAAAAACAGGGTAAATGTCTTACTATTGACAATTATCTAATGCAGATTAAGATATTGTTTGAAGGTTTTCCTGAAAAGATACATAGTTTCATGTATCTTTCAGGGGTTTTTTGATTTATAGCTCTTAGCCATTAGCCCTTCAGGTTCGGGCGCGTTCCCAAACGGATTGAGAAGCCGAGGGGTCGCCCTAACTTTTAGCTTGGTTAATCGGTGAGAATCAATTTTTAACGAGAGATTTAGGGCGTGTGCTCAATTAAGGGAAAGAATGCTTTTGAGAGGATTTCAGCGAGATACAAGAAGAAAAATGATCTGAGTAGCAATGCTACGGAGGTTATTTTTCGACGAAGTAGGTCGTTGAAAGACCGAAAAAAGCTCTTTTTTTCTGATTGAGCACACGCCCTAATTAACCGTTAAATAATATTATGGATTCTATCCAATCGAATCTATAGTGATAGAAGAGCGATTTAATCAAAAAAAATGAGCGGCAAGGTATTAGTAGTCGGCGGATGTGGCAGAATTGGTAATACTGTCGCCCAAGATGTGGCAAACCATACCGATGCAGAAGTAACGGTTACTTCTCGTGGCGATCGCCAACCAACAGATTCCCAGTTTACCTTTCTTCGTTTGGATTTAGCGGTTAAAGAACAAATAGCCACAGCAATCGCCGATAAAGATTTGGTCATTCACTGTGCGGGTCCTTTTCATCATCGCGATGGCAGGGTATTAGAAGCCTGCATTGATGCAGGAGTAGATTACGTCGATGTTAGCGACCATCGTTCTTTTTACGAACGGGTCATCGGACACCATCAAAAAGCGATCGCCAGCAATACCACCGCTATTTTAAATACGGGTATTTTTCCAGGCATTTCTAACAGCATGGTCAAGCAAGGGGTAGAACAACTCGATCGCGCAGAAAAGATTCATCTCAGCTATGTGGTGGGTGGTTCGGGTGGTGCAGGTTTGACGGTCATGCGTACGACCTTTTTAGGACTGAGAAATAAATTCTCGGCATTAGTCAACGGCGAATGGCAGGATATCTTACCCTATACGGAACGAGAGGTAATTGAATTTCCCCAACCCTATGGCAAGACGGGAGTATATTGGTTTGACATGCCAGAAACCTATACTTTTGCCGATTCTTTTGACGTAGATACCGTGATTACTAAATTTGGTTCGATTCCTGACTGGTATAACCATTTGACCTGGATTACCGCTCATGTATTTCCCGAACGTTGGGTAACTAGTCCCAAGGGAATCGAGTTTTTTGCTAATGTCAGCTATTTTATGACTAAGGTTACAGACGGCTTTAGCGGTATTGGGGTGGCGATGCGGGCGGAAATTACGGGAGAAAAAGATGGGCAAGAGAAAAAGTATTGCGCCACTATGACTCACGATAATACAGCGATCGCAGCAGGTATGGGAACAGGCGCGATCGCCCAACTAATTTTAGAAGGTAGATTGAGTCAGCCTGGGATTTATCCCGTGGAACAGGCTCTATCTACCTCATTATTTAATGAAATTATGCAAAGTAGGAATATTAAAATTGCGATGGATGATTGAGCGTCGATTTATAGCAAGAGCTTTTCTTCTTCATCATTTAAAACCTCTCGCTTATTATTTACAATCTCTCTACTGTCGCGATCAATTTCTACAGGCGCATTATCTGCCTCTACTGCACTATAGATTTTTTCGAGGATGCGCGGATCGGCACTAATTACCCGATTCCAACTGGGAATTACAGGGCGAAGTTGAGGATTTTGCAAAAATGCATTACCCGCATGAATAATCGACTGGGAGAACAGTTCGACTGCTCTTTCTTCGCTATGGCGATCGAGGGTCAGCCCATTCATTACCGCATCGCTATAGTAGCGTTTGACATAATCTAAAGCAGTTCGGTAGTAGGTAGCTTTGATAGTTCTGAAAATCTCCTGCGAAAAAACCTGACCGTTGGCTGCCATCTTGCGGAAAAAGACCTTACAAATATCAGTTGACATTCTCGACAAACCCTTTTCTTTATCCTGGAGTGAAAGCTCTTGGTGTTTGTGATCGTAAGCATCAGCGACGTCTACCTGACAAATCTGATTGACATGATAGTTACGATAAACATCATCGAGAATGCCAATCTCTAAGCCCCAGTCATAGGGAATGCGAACGTTATTGACGACATCTGAAGCCATCGAAAATTCTCCCGACAGTGGATAGCGGAATGCGGCAACGTAATCCAAAAACGAACTGCCAGGGAATAGCTTTTGTAACGAACGCACCATCGGACTCACTAACAAACGCATTACCCTACCATTGAGCTTGTTGTTTGCCTGACGGTAGTAATAACCCTTACAAAACTTAAAATCAAATAGGGGATTGGCAATAGGGTAGAGTAGTTTGGCTAATAAACCTTTTTCATAGGTCAAAATATCGCAGTCGTGGAGTGCCAAAACTTCGGCGTTGCCACTAGCCAAAAAATAGCCCATACAATACCAAACATTAAAACCTTTTCCCCGTTCGTGAGGGGCAAGTTCTTCTTTTTGCAATAACTCATTGACGGCTTTCATTCGAGGACCATCGTTCCACAAAATTTTGTGTTCTTGGGGTAGCCGAGAAAAATATTTTTTGGCGTATTCAAACTGTGCCTGGTTGGCTCGATCCAAACCGATAATAATTTGATTGAGATATTTGACTTTAGCTAGTTCGTCAACAATATTGCCTAAAGCAGGTCCTTCTAGTTCGGAGAACAAACAGGGTAAAACTAGTGCCATTGGCGCAGAAGTCTTGGAAATATGTAAGAGTTCGGTTTCCAAAGATTCTATCGAACGATTATGCAAGTCATGTAGAGTGGTTATCTCTCCATTCTGAAAAAAATCTGCCAACTAACACCTCCTATTAGATGAAATATGCCCTTAAAATATAGCGAAAAAAAGAATTTTTAAATGTGCTGTAAGATAGATTTTGGCTGCCAGCCAGAGATTTTTTAGGCAGCTCGATTTGCCAACCAAAAGCTGATTCCTTCTCTCCATCCGTCAGGGGCATGCTGGGTAGCGTAATACAGGTTGGGATGAGATAGCTTTAAGCCAGTGCCTTTGGCTGAAGGAATGACGATCGCATAATCAGATTTTTCTAGCATCATCAGATCGTTGGGGCTGTCTCCTAAGGCAACGATTTTTACTTCTTCTCCACCGTAGTAGTCTTTTAACCGTTGAAAACAGCTAGCTTTATTAAAGATTCCCATCACGTGATGAAATCGTCCTCCCTTGACGCACTGCAAATTAATCGTGCTTAATTCTTGACGAAAGCTATTTAATGCGGCATCGCTGTCTTGCCACATCAAAGGTTCGGTAGCCGATCTTGTCATGGCGTCTGAGGCACTCTGGCGATCTAAACCAGTCCACTCCATCACATCTTCTACCGTTGCTTCGCTAAATCCACGGTATTTTAACCCCAGCTTATGCTTAATCTTGACTAGTAATTCTAAAAAATCTTGTCTGGGAGTTGCCAAGTACTCAATATCGCCAATACCGCAAATAATCCCGCCATTTTCACAGATAAAAGGCTCTTGGTTGCCAAGTTCTGCGCGAATTGCTGAAATCTCAGCTTGAGTCTTACTAGAGTTTAGAATCAGAGGAATATCTCTCCGCTTTAATTCGGCGATCGCTTCTAAGGCAGGAGCATACTCATAGGTTTTATGGTCTAGTAATGTTCCGTCTAAATCGGTAACGACAATATATTTCATAGAGCGAATTTATGCGGGCAATTTTTTAGGAAATTATAAGATAAAACCTCTTTGCGCTTGATTAAAGGCGAGTTAAACTACCAATGTTCCTTATTATCACTGCATACACAAAAATAATCAGTATGGTTGTTTCTAAGAACATTAGCCAAACTCCCCAAGATCCAGCTAAGAGTTCTGAATCAAAAGATTGGACCAAAATTCGTCACTACGAATATCCAGATTACGATCGCCCTGGGTGGGAAATGCCTCCCGAAGCCAGAGAGAAGATATTTCAGCGTCTTTGCTTTCTTTATGGCGAAGAGTCAGCCAAACAGCACTTACCCGAACTGGAGCGAGTAATGAAGGTTTACTATGCCCATAAACCTCCAGCGAGAATTGCAGCCGAAGCCAATATTGCCCCAGGCGATCGCTTTACCGAACAGGATGTTATCTTAATTACCTATGGAGATCTGCTGCGAAGCGAAACCTCTTCTCCTCTGGCTAGCTTGGTACATATTCTCGAGCAGGTACCAGGATTTAAAAAAGCAATTAACACGCTGCATATTTTGCCTTTTTTCCCCTATTCTAGCGATCGAGGATTTTCGGTAACTGATTTTCGTACTGTAGACCCCAAACTAGGTTCCTGGCAAGATATAGCTACCATTGGCGATTCTTATAAACTCATGTTTGATGCGGTGTGCAATCACACTTCATCCAAGAGTAAGGCTTTCCAAAAATTATTGAGTGGCAACCCCGAATATAAAGATATCGCTACAGTGTATTTAGATCCTAGCGAATTAACCCCTGAAGACCGAGAAATAATCGTTCGTCCTCGCACTAGCGATGTCTTGACCAAATTTCAAAGCATTAATGGGGCAATTTGGGTCTGGACTACCTTTTCTGCCGATCAAATCGACCTCAACTACTGCAACCCTAAAGTTTTGCTGTGGGTAATCGAAACTCTTTTACTATATGTCCGTCGCGGTGCAGATTTGATTCGTTTGGATGCCGTTACCTACCTCTGGCAAATTCCTGGAACGACCTGCGCCAATTTGCCCCAAACTCATGAAACTATCAAGCTGTTTCACGACATCTTTGAATTAGTCGCCCCTGGAGTAGCATTAATCACCGAAACTAACATCCCCCATCAACAAAATATTGCTTACTTTGGCAATGGGAATGATGAAGCTCAAATGGTTTACAATTTTGCTCTGCCGCCGTTGGTTTTACACACTTTCTATCGCGAAGACACCAGTGCTTTAGTGGAATGGGCAACTAACTTGGAGTTTCCTTCTAATGCTTGCACCTATCTCAACATTTTGGATACTCACGATGGTATTGGCTTGATGGGAGTGAACAATATTCTCGCGACTGACGAGATTGATTTTCTGATTGCCAAAGCTAGAGAACATGGCGCATTTGTTTCCTACCGTTCTAGCGCGGGGGGCAAACAAGAGCCTTATGAGATTAACACTACTTGGTTTAGTGCCTTAAATTTAGACAGCGGTAGCGAACCTTTATCCATACAAATCAAGCGTTTTGTTGCTTCCCGCAGTATCGCACTGGTTTTAAAAGGCGTACCAGGAATCTATCTACATGGTCTAATCGGTACCAGTAACGATGTAGATACCGTAATAAAAACCAAGTCTAAACGGGATATCAATCGGCAGATAATCTCGGAGAATGTTTTAAATAAAGAGTTAAAATTACCCAATTCCAAACTTTCCCAACTAACTGAAGCTTTGGGTAAACTGCTCGAGAATCGAGTCGGACAAAAGGCTTTTCATCCCCAAGGAAGACAACAAATACTCAATTTATCCGATCGCTGTTTTGTAATTTTGAGAGTTTCTCCTCAAGAAGACGAACATATTTTGGCTTTAACCAATGTTTCTAACCAAACCTGTCAACTAGAAATCCCTCTGGAGCAATTGCAGCTGAGTAAATCTCATTTGACCAATGCCTCAGACAATAACTACTGGTACGATTTAATCGGCAATCGAGGGTGGAGAGTCGAACGACAAAAGATTTTTGTGGTTTTACATCCCTATGATGTCGCCTGGCTAGTTCCTTATTCAGAGTTAGAAAGAAACATTGAAAATCATCACTCTCACTAGCAAATTACTGCCAAAGTTTCTGCTTTCAAGCAACATAAACACTAGTATCAGAGGTAACTTTCAGCGTACGTATAATTTTGTATCAACCGTCAGTCTGGAGATTGAAATGTCTATAATAAAAATAGAATAGATAGTTCGGTCTTAATTTTGAATATGAACCAGAATAAGCAGCAAGAAATCGATCCTGGAGTAGCATATATTTTGTGGGCGTTTGGATTGATGGGAGTGTGTGGCGTTCATCGTTTTTATTCGGGTAAAATAGCCAGCGGCTTGATTTATCTAGTCACTTTAGGCTTTTTTGGCGTAGGTCAATTCGTAGATTTATTTCTAATTCCTGGAATGGTGAAAGAAAAAAACATCTATCTTTTGCACGAAGCCACCATTAAGTCCTTAAACAACGGACATCGAGTTACTCTGGTCGAACCACAAAAGCCAGAAATCGATCCGATGCTAGTTTTGCTGCAGGCTGCTGCCAAACACAATAATGTTTTGTCTATCGGTCAAGCAATGCTCGCTACACAATTTTCTTTAGAAAAAGTTCAACCATTGTTAGATCGCGCTATCAAACAGGGTTTAGCCCACGTTGATAATGACGAAAAAACAGGCGCCATGAGATATTATTTTGACGTTTGATCTTTGCCTTTAAGTTGCTCTGATCGCTCTTGCGTCTGGCTTGACAAATTTTGGTGTAATTATGCTATGATCGTTTAGCTTATCTGGGTCATTAGCTCAATTGGATAGAGCACCGCCCTTCTAAGGCGTAGGTTTCAGGTTCAAGTCCTGAATGGCCTGTACATTTTATTTTGTATTTTATCTGCTTCACTTTGAGAGAAGTTTAGAACTGTAAAACCTCTTGTTGGTAATTTTCGGGAGTTGGTTCTATTTCCCAGATCAAAGATTCTCCCGCATCCAAATCCAGTTCGATGAACAGACAAGAGACTGGCTCGGTGGCTACTTCTTCGTTTCCTTCAAAAGACTGTAAATCTTCAGTCAGCAGTCTTAGCTTGACTCCAGGCAGAATAATACAGCCAGGAGTAACACAAGCTAATTCAATTCTCCACGAACCCGATTCGTTTGAGGGAATAATTCTTAGCTCGTGAGCTCGATCAGCGATCGCAATCTGCTTCGCCAAGCCACGAGCGGGAACACTTTGCTCGATCTGCTCGGGAGTAGCAACTTGTCCTCTAGCTCCAACTGTACCAGGGGACATTTCAAACTGCCTCCAACCTAACTCAGTAGCCAAGTTGGAAACACCCTGCTTTAACCACTGCATTACAGGAGTTTTAACTGTTTCTCCACGGCGAACAGCAGCTAGACGACGACACCAAGCTTTATTTTGCATCAACGCCGCCCAAGTAGCAAAAGGAACGGCTAATCTGGGTAATAGCTGAGTTTGACTGCCCAAACGCTCGACTAAACTATCTACTCGATCTTCAGCCAAAGCCTCAATTGGCTCGATTGCCGCTTGAGTTACTTCATCAGGACACAATTCTCTAGCTACCCACAAGACATCGAGGTCGGTAATTAAGTCTTCATCACTCAGGCTATAAGTGCGATCGCCGTGGCTAAAGTTGCCGCTATTTTTGAGCTGTTGATGAGTAGCATAACCCCAGATACGAACATAGCCGTTATCGATACTTACCTGCACTGCCAGATAGTAGTCAGCCGCCCATGCTGGAATATCAATCCATTCTTGAGGAACGCGCAGTTCGCTCAGGTCTTCTGCTTCAGAGGGAATTAAAACTATTTTTGCCCCCTCAATCTCGATCGCCGTACCGTTGACCACACTCCAAATATCTGTCTGAGTCGCTGCCTCAAATCCTAGTTTTGCCTCCGCAGCTTCTTCTGTTTGCAGCCAAGGTAGAAATGTATCCAAGGCTAATTGGTTTAAATATTGTTGCCAACGACTAGCAGCATCACTAGAGTTTTGACTTTTGTTCCAAGCTTGGCTGATGGTGGCTTCGTCTAGTTCTAAAACTAATTGGGTAGGATTGAATATTGTGGCGTTGGTGGTAGTCATCGGTTACTCCTAAAGATGCATATAATCGTTTTACTTATTTATCGCTGCCATAGTAGCCAGCCAGCCATTCTTCTAGTAATGAGCTTATATTTTTGAGTATGTCCGATGTCAAAGAAATATGCATTGTTTCCTCAGTCCATTTTGCCAAAGCACTAAGTAGCTTTTTTCTGGCTCTGGAAAGCTTGCGCGAAATGGTATATTGCTGGGTATTTAATTTTTCAGCAATCTCTGCCTGTTTTAGTCCCAGAGAGTAATATAGCTCCAATAATTTCTGTTCTTCAGGCTTGAGGCTTTGCACGGTAGCAGTCAAAAATTGATTGATATCAGTCTGCTGTTGATTGCGCTCTTGTGCTTCTTCATTGGCAATCATATCTGTCAGCAGAGAGTCGTCTACTTCGCCAACTAGAGAATCGACAATTTCCCCCGACTCATAACCAGGTTTGGGCTGATTGATTGAAGTAACGTTGGGAAATAAGTAAGAACGAGCTGCCTTAACGCAAACTAGCATCCATTTCTCTGCTTGTTCGGGAGTAAGGGCTTCTCCTGCTACCCTCAGCTGAGTTTGTCGCTCTTTATTGTAAAGATTGGCGATCGCAACCCAGGTTTCTGACTCTGGTTTGGGCAGCTTGCGCGTAGAATTTGCTCTTTCTGGCACATAAATAGTTTTAAAACAGTTCCAAGCCCAGATGTAACTCTCTACGACTTCTGGATCTAAGCCCGCACCAGCCAAAGCTTCTGTCATTCTTTTTTGGGATAGCTTGCGCAGTAGCGACCAATCAGAACAGATATCTATCTCTTTTTTTTGTCTTAGAAGCTCCCGAATCAAATTGCCAAAAGTTATGCTGGCATAGCTTTTAAGGTTAAACCCTCGTTCTCGATCAAATCCCTTGAGAACTTTATCAATACCCGCAATCGCCACCTGAAAACAATCGGGCATTGTATACTGAGTACTGCTAAAGCCATTAATTGTTTTGCTCGACGACCAAAAACATATCTCTTGTAAATACGCTGCCAAATGCTCTCTGGCAATACTGCTGGGCTGTTCTAGCCAAATTTGATGCCAGTATAGTGCCCAAAAGTTTTCCGAACTTTCGGTAGATATTTTAGCCAAAGATTGCCGCATACTGCGACGCAAACGACTATCTGTCGCCCAGCCACTAAAGCGATCGCTATCGAACAGAATAAATGTCGAGAAAATTTTAACTGTGTCTTGGCGAGGGATCATTAATAAACCTAACGATAAAATATGATGTTTTTAAGGCTGTAAAACACTTAATCTTAATGTTTGTCGGCGCCAGCCTTCCGCTTTTTAAATAAATATTCAAATATAAATTTTGACCGTTCGCATTTGGCTTGTTAAGCTCATCTATTTATCAGTTGGCTAAAAGCTACTAACTTAGGACACAGGTACTCTATATTTTAGTGATGCCAAGTATCGTCAACCGCCAAGATAAGACTAGAGATCTTTACACTCTTTACCCAAAATACTACACAATGTCGATCTGGCGATAGTCTGTCGTACTGGGATAGTTGTCATCGCGATCGCTATGGACTAAACGGAATAAAATTCAAGCTGCACCATCTTTTGCGGCTTATTCGTAAGTTATTTGACTACAGTCGGTTGCGTGAGTTCGACGAAGCGATAAAAACTTAAAAATTGTCTAATTCTTTAATTTTTAAAGGTCTGAATTCCTTATTCTTTTGTTATGAATAACATAACTCCGAACTCCGAACTCCTAATTCCGAACTCCTAATTCCGAACTCACGTTTAGTTAGTCCACAGTCTGATTCCACCTAATAATCCCGATATGTTGGGAATTACTTGAGCATTTTTTGGTAAGTCAAACTTAATATTCTTTGCTTCTCCACCGCCAATATAAAGATCATCGTAGCTAAATAAACGATCTAGACAGGCGATCGCTTTTTCCAAACGAGCATTCCATTTCTTCTTCCCTTCTTTTTCTAAGGCTGCTCTACCCAATTGTTCTTCATAAGTCTCGCCCTTGCGAAAAGGATGGTGTCCCATTTCCAAATTCGGGACTAACTTGCCATTGATAAATAGAGCAGAACCAAATCCCGTACCCAAAGTAATAACTAGCTCAACGCCTTTGTTTTGAATCGCGCCAAATCCCTGGATATCTGCATCATTAGCCACCTTGACTGGCTTAGCCAGTAGCTGCGTTAGGCTAGTAGCCAAATCGTAGTTGAGCCAATCTGAATGGAGATTTACAGCAGTTTTAATCAGTCCATTTTGCACTACTCCTGGAAATCCCACCGAGGCGCGGTCAAATTCTTCCGCTTTTGCCAAGGTCAAAATAGTGTCGATTACCTCTTCTGGCTTAGCTGGATGAGGCGTTTTGAGACGCTGGCGATCGCTTAGGGGATTGCCCTCTGTATCTAAAACTAAAACTTTGATGCCGCTGCCACCAATATCTACAGCTAGGGTACGAAGAGATTGATTAGATTCGTTCATTGCTAGATTTAGGATTCTTTTTTAGTTTGATTGGGAACTATATACATAGTAGTCAACCGTCAACCGTGAAAAACGCAAACGATTGACGCAGATTAAAAACAAAATTTAAATAACTTACTCATCAAAAAAATGAATTCAATTATTCAAACCTTACCTCTGCTCGCTGCTAGAGGTACGGTTCCGATGGTTTTGGGTCTATCTATCCTAGCCCTAAATCCTACCGCAGCCACCAGTGCTGAAAAAGTAAAATTAATTTACGGTCCATTTAACGGCAGAATTTCGGTAAAATCCCTAGAAAAATACGCCGAAACTGGCGAAATAACTGGCGACTTTCGGCTGTATGCCAGGTTTTTGGATCAGGAAACCTTAAGCCAGCTCCGCTTTTGGTTAAAAAATCGTTTTGAAAGCGATCGCGTCGAGGTTTATCGCTTTACTAATAGTCCAGAAGGAGAAAAGTTTTTGCTCGATTTGGGTACGGCGATCAAAACTCATCCCAATCACAATGGGTTTCATGCCATACGTTCGGCACTGATCGAAGCTGCGGACAAACCAGGAAATTCTGATGGTTGGACGATTATCGAGGCAATGTATCATTTCCCCACAGAAGATCTGCAAATTAATACTAGAGATTTATTTAAATTGAAAAAGTTCTGGGCAAAATCCGATGGCGATCATCAAACTGCATTGGAAATGTTCGAGCCATGACCTCTGACGATTTGGTATTTTTTTTAAATAAGAGACGCGCGATTTTCTAAGAGAGATTTCAATAACTTGTAGATGATGAGTAAAATTTGATAGCCTAAGCTAATAAGCTTTGGGAACGAATTATCAAGAGCGTGGAAATATCAATTGGTCGCGGAAAACAGGCTCGAAGAGCCTACGGATTTGATGAAATCGCATTATCCCCTGGAATGCGTACTTTAGACCCTGGTTTAGCGGATACTACCTGGGAAATTGGCGGAATTACTCGCGAAGTTCCCATCTTGGCTAGTGCTATGGATGGCGTAGTTGATGTCAAAATGGCTGTATTGTTGTCACAACTAGGTTCAATTGGAGTGTTAAATCTAGAAGGGGTTCAAACTCGTTATGATGACCCAGAGCCAATTCTAGATAAGATTGCTTCTGTGGGCAAAGATGAATTTGTGGGCTTGATGCAAAAACTATATGCAGAGCCAATCAAGCCAGAATTAATCACTAAAAGAATTCAAGAAATAAAAAGCCAGGATGCGATCGCTGCAGTTAGCTTAACTCCTGCAGGAGCGAGTAAATATGGCAAAATTGTTGCTGAAGCTGGAGCAGATATTGTGTTCGTCCAGGCAACGGTTGTTTCCACCGATCATCTTTCACCCCAAGAGATTGCCCCCTTAGATTTAGCTGCTTTTTGCCAAGAAATGCCCATGCCCGTCTTTTTGGGTAACTGCGTAACTTACGAAGTGGCAATGAAATTAATGAAAGCTGGTGCAGCAGGAGTTTTAGTCGGCATCGGTCCTGGAGCTGCCTGTACCTCTCGCGGAGTTTTAGGAGTTGGTGTACCTCAAGCCACTGCAACCGCTGACTGTGCAGCAGCTAGAGATGACTATTATGCTGAAACAGGTCGCTATGTCCCAGTGATTGCTGATGGAGGTATTGTCACGGGAGGAGATATTTGCAAGTGTCTGGCATGTGGGGCAGACGCAGTTATGATCGGTTCTCCGATCGCTCGCGCCGCCGAAGCACCTGGAGGAGATTTTCATTGGGGTATGGCTACTCCTAGCCCAGTATTACCTAGAGGAACTCGAATCAAAGTAGGAACTACTGGAACAATTAAAGAAATTTTAGTCGGTCCAGCTAGACTAGATGATGGAACCCATAATTTACTGGGTGCGATCAAAACTAGCATGGGCACTCTGGGAGCTAAAAATCTCAAGGAAATGCAAAAAGTTGATGTGGTAATTGCTCCCTCTCTACTTACAGAAGGCAAGGTTTACCAGAAAGCTCAACAGTTGGGTATGGGTAAATAACCATAGCTCTTAACTTGTAATGCACAAGTAAGTATACTCTGTAAGGCTTTTTTTAGTGGGGAACAATTTCAATGGGTATAGTGAAATAAAATGTAGAGCCTTCTTCTTCAGAAGATTCTACTCCCATTGTTCCTCCATAGCTTTCAACGATTTTCTGGCAAAGAGCCAATCCCATTCCATTGCCAGAATATAAATCGGTTTCATTAAGCTGGTAAAAAGCCTGAAAAATTTTGGACTGGAATTCTTCAGCAATTCCCATACCATTATCGCTTACGGAAATTAGCCATTCTCGTTCATTTTTGACGGCATCAACTTTAATATAGGGAGCGATTGCCTGTCTTCTGAATTTGATAGCATTGTCTAGGAGATTTACTAGTATCTGATAGATTTCTGTTGGATTAATTAAAACCTCAGGTAAATTGTGAGCTACAATTTGCGTGTTAGTTTGAGAGATTTCTGACTGCAGATTGTTTTTAACTTGCTCGAGAACATCACCAAGGTCTACTTTAATCCAGGTGCGATCGCTTTTCCCCGCACGAGAATAAGCACCAATATTTTCAATCAAAGTTTGCATTCTCGAACTACTATCAGAGATTTTCGCCAAATATTTTTGACCTTTACTATCTAACTCATTGCAATATTCGCCGCTCAATAACTCGGCAAATGTAGTCAGCGATCGCAATGGTTCTTGTAAATCGTCATAAACCATAGAAGCAAAACTTTCTATATCCTGATTTAGACCTAAAAGAGGAGATTGTGGTGTTGAAGATATGCGGTAGCTTTGGTTATCTTGACCGATGCTTAGGCTGCTGCCATTGGCTTGTGGAGTCGAAGATTTTGCCAAATTATGATTTGCTGCCGACAGGCGATTTTCAATTAGATAGATGATTTTGGTATTTTCACTGCTTTGAGCAATACAACTGGTATTTTGCCAGCCTAAATGGGCTACTTTTATCGCTACCTCTTTAGATGAATTGATCAAAACCAAGGGAATATCTTTAGTGGCATAATTATCTCTCATACATTGACATATGTGCCAACCATCTACTTCTGACATGAGAATATCGACAACTATCAAGTTTGGTTTAATAGTTGCGATCGTACCCATGTAATCTTGTTTATTATTAACGATCGACACAGTATGTTGAGATAGCTGTAAACTATCAATCAGGTCGTTTAGCTTTTTACGAGCATCTTTGATAATTAGAATAATTTGATTGGTTTTGAGTTGATTATCGAGCGTGTTTTTAGGCATGTTTTTAGGTTTCAGGAAAACTAATAAAAATAATTAAATTTAAGCATGTAGCTCGGTAGGTTTTAGCTGTACAGTTGGATTTTGTCGATCGCTTTTTAACTGTAGTCTGGCTAAAATGGCAAAAAAGCAATTTCAATTTAGGCAATATTTATCATTAAACATTGAACATTGCGAGACAGTTGCGTTGCGGAGGTTTCCTCCGTTGTCCCGAAGGGATACCGCAAGCATAAGCAAACTGTCGAGGGTGAACATTGAACAGTTAATTTGAAGCAAATTTGTTTAGGTATAATTTTGAAGATTATTTTTCCCAATCGACCGTCTATTCTAACCTTAAAAAATCATTCTATCTACTACAAAAAGCTTGGTGTAGATTAGCTTCGTTTAAAAGCGATTGGTTCGCAGCTTTAAGCCTAAAGCTAAGTAGATTGACCCAATTAAACGTAAAATAAAGTTCCCTACTCCCTTATTGCCCTAAGAATAATTATCGGTTCAATGTTTAATTAGCGCGGAAGTACTCATAGCAATTTTCGAACTCGTGAGGTACACCCAAATAATAACTAACGAC
>JBCDCO010000027.1:0-31102 GCA_039181635.1 Cyanobacteria bacterium P01_G01_bin.19
AGCAGCATGGGTTTTCCCGCTTCCCTTAGTTTAGACAAGGCACTATATTCAACTTGAGAAATATCTCCCGAAACTACAAACAAAATTAGATCTACCCTTTTTGCCAGATCGCAAGCCAAGGCTTCTCTTGCTTCTCCATTAACTTCATCAATGCCAGGAGTATCGATCAGCTGAATTTGCTTGCCCTTGTCGTCTGCGATCGTCAAACGCTGAAGATTCTTGGAAGTGTTAGCAATTTGTTCTGGACTCAGCTCCCAATCGGCAATATTTATATCGCGAGTTACACCATGTAATGCACCTGTTATAAAAACTTCTTGACCTACTATTGCGTTTAGAACCGAAGATTTTCCTCTTCCTACCATTCCAAAAGCGGCAATTTGTACTATCGATTGCTCTAATTTGTCGAGCATTTGAGTTAGACGTTCTATTTCTAACTCTAATCCAACCTGTTCTTCTGCGGTCAGGTCAATATTACTAATCAGACCGCGTAAAGAATTTTGCGCTTTACGATAATTTAGTTCGGCAGTGATTTCTTCAAAGCTAAAAGATATTTGGTCTAATTCTGGATGTTTTTTCACTTCTACAGTATTGCTTGTGCTTTTAAGTTGGAAATGTTTATTTGATTATTTAAAGCTGAAATTAGTATTTAATTTTGTCTTTTTTTTATTAATTAGAGTAAACATCCTCATCTAAACTTTAATTAATTTGACTATCAATTGATATTAAATAGTAATATCTTACAAATATACCTATACTGCTCATTTTTTATTTGAAGCTAAGTTATTTTTACCTTTATGACTACCACTCAAACTGACATCAGCACTATTCGTATTTTAATAGTTGACGATCAAAATCTAATGCGGGAAACCATACAAATGTATCTGGAACATGCAAAAGATATAGAAGTCGTTGGCTACGCTCATAATGGGACAACTGCTATAAGCCAGATAGAACAGCTAAAACCTAACGTAGTGATTTTAGATTTAGAAATGCCTGGTATGGATGGATTAAGCAGTATCAAAGCAATTGGCGATCGCTTTCCAGAAACCAAAATCTTGGTATTTAGCAGTCATGAAGATCGCGCTCGAATCAATCAGGCGATCGCTGCAGGAGCAAAAGGCTATTTGGTCAAAGGTACTCCAGGAGAAGAACTGGCTAATGCGGTTAGAAGTCTCAATAAGGGATATTTTCAGCTAGGACCTGGATTGATGGAAAAATTAGTAATTTCTATCAGCAATTCGGCAACGGAAAATTCTAAAACTTTAGAAGAAAAGCTGATTGTTGCCCTGAAAAAATTCAAACGAGATACCAACCAGCAAATAGCAAACTTGGTTCGGACAGAGTTAGATAAAAACTCTGGACAGCTAGGACATCAGCTAGAGCTAAAAATGTTGAGCTACAAAAATAAGCATAATGAACTACACAAATATGCCAGAAAAATAGAATATAGGCTCTATTTGCTGATCTTGTTCCAACTATTATCTTTGTTCACTCTAGCTATATATTGGATTATTTAGAAACGGCTCTAGCTGTGAGTATTCTCTAACATTCTTACCTATATTTTATTTGGAGTCACTATATTATTTATAGATAAAATGCTAATGATATTGACCGTCTTCCACGGTCAACCCAGGCAGTTCTTTCTTAGGGAGGAGCACCGCTGACTCTATAGATTGAAACTTCTTTGAAAAATTGTGAACCGTCGTTATTTACCAGAAACCGTTGCTCACGTTCGTATTACTCAACAGTCTTTATCGATGGGAAAAATAGAAGGAGAGGTAAAAGCTGCTAACTATGAATGGCAATTTCGCTGGCGTTTTCGCCAGAGGCAACTGTCGGTAAATCCTTCTTTAGGAAGAGCATTAATCCAAGAACCCTTAGAAAGATTCCTCGAACGTTCTGACTATCAGCTAGAACCAGGAAGCGACTATACTTTTACAGTTAGAACAAAGATGTAACAGTCATTTTTATGATGGCATTATTTTTAGTATTCAAAGTGAACTTGCTTGAAATCTAGCATTCAGTTCGACCGTGAAATATTTAAATATCTTTCGATCAATAAGATAGCTACGATATCATCTACAGGACGAGGGGGAACGCGCAATCCTAGAGGAACGAGTTTCTGTAATCCTTTGGGAGGATACATTAACCAGTAGCGATCGCGGGCTTCTACAGTACTGTTGCGTTCGTCAACGGTAACTATAGCAATTTGTCTGGACATGTTAGCTTCTATTTTCTTGCACCATGCTTTTGATGTAGTTCCATCGCCCATCACAATTAAATCAATATTGTGAGTTTGACATAGTTGCTCGATCGCAAAGATTGCCTCCTTGGAATCTATCACCTGATGATAAATTATTTTTTGCTGACTTTTAATTGCCACACCACATTTATCTCTTCCTGGGTCTAAACCAAGAATGCTGTTCATTTTTTAACTAATTATCAATATTATCAATAGTCAAAATTTCCAAAATTTTATGTTTAACTTGTGAAAGCCAACTGTCAACTCGAGCAATTTAAATTATTAAATTTGAAACATGACTGCTAATACCGATAATATCATCGAGTCAATGCCAATTTTAGATGCCGAATCTTGGATAGATTTGAGGCAATACAATTCAGCTCAACATGATCGCCAGAGATCTGCTGGAATTGTAATTTTTTGGTGGTTTATTCAGGGAGTATTATTTCCTCTAAGCCCGCACAATTTTAATGGTTTTCGCGCCTGGTTACTGCGATTATTTGGGGCAAAAATTGGTCGCGATGTTGTTATTCGCCCTACCGCTAGATTCACCTATCCTTGGAAGATTACAGTCGGCGACTATAGCTGGATCGGAGACGATGTAGTTTTATATAGCGTAGATCGCATCGAAATCGGCTCGAACTGCGTGATTTCTCAAAAATGCTATCTGTGCACGGGAAGCCACGACACTAAAGATCCCAGTTTTAGCTTGATTACTGCTCCAGTCCAAATTGGCAACGGAGTTTGGGTTGCTAGTGACTGCTTTGTTGCTCCTGGAGTAGCGATCGGAGCAAATAGCGTAGTCGGTGCTAGAAGCAGTGTTTTTCGACATATCCCCGCGCAAAAAATTGCTTGGGGTTCGCCATGCAAACCCTATCGAAACCGAGAGATAAACTCGTAAAGTTATATTTTCATCTGAATAGAAAGGCAGGGTAACCTGCCATTAATTTGATTGGGTGTAATATTAGTAAAACAATTAATTAGACAAAATTGCTATCGATCACTTCAAAAGAACAAAAGTCAAGCATTTTTGCCGACCGATTTACTGTAGATATTATTTAAAATAACCATTAAAGTGAATTTTAAGTAAAAAAGCCATAAAACTATCTGCTATCAAACAAATAATTTGTTACGCTAGGCTAAATATTTTAAAATAAAACTCACAACATAATAAAAAAAAGCAAATTCTCTCTAAAAAATTGTGACAAGGTAGAGAATTAACGGTATATTTTTTATAATGTCTATTAGAACAAAAAAATATTTCTTCTATTAAGGCAAAAATTCAAAGAATAAATAAACAATATGAGTGATACGGCGACTGCTCCACTAACAGGAAAAGCTTTACTTCAAAAAGTAAAAGAGCTATCCCATTTACCAAGACGTGAAACAGCTAAAAAATGTGGATACTTCACAACAACTAAAGACAAGCAAACGCGAGTAAATTTAACAGATTTCTATGACGCAGTGCTTGCAGCTAAAGGTGTTCCTCTCGATCCAGAAGGAGCAAAAGATGGTAGAGGACGCGAACCTACTTATCGAGTTAGCGTTCATAAAAATGGTCAAATTGTAATCGGTTCTACCTACACTCAAGCTATGGGTTTGAAAGAAGGAGACAAGTTTGAAATTAAATTAGGCTATAAACATATTCATCTCAAGCAAATTGATGGTGAAGAGAATGGTGCGGCAGATAACTAAAGATTATCAATCATAATTTTATGTTTGAAATCGCTTTTGATAAGAGAGGCGATCTATCGTTATCTACATTACTTAAGATGTCTGATGCATCCTGGTTAAAAGTATTAGCTTTTTTTGGAGTCTGGACTGTTATCTGGTTGCCGATCGCTTTTGTCATATCTAAAACGATCGGCTGGAAACCAGGTGAAACTTTAACACCGCAGCAAAAACTTATTTTGTTGGGCTCTCTCTACATTCTTAGTCCCATTATTTTGGCTTGGAAAATCCACAGTGAAAATTTATCTTTTGCAGCTCTTGGATTGACTTTTGACCCTAACCTTCTCAAATCTTTATTTATAGGTTTAATTGTCGGGATAATTAGCTTGACAATTATTTTTACTTTTGAATCTATACTTAAGTTAGTCAGCTGGCATTGGGGAAACAAGCAAGAATTATTCGCCGCACTACTACCAATTCTGCTGCTGAGTTTATTAATTAGCGTTGTTGAAGAAGCAATATTTCGCGGTTATGCATTCAGCACCTTATTAAGTGAGTACTCATTATTAACTGCCGCATCTATTTCTAGTCTTATCTTTGCTTTATTGCATTTAATCTGGGAAAGAAAGGAAACCTTGCCTCAAATTCCTGGCTTGTGGCTGATGGGTATGATTCTAACCGCAGCCAGACTTGTCGATGGCGATCGCCTTGGTTTAGCAATAGGTCTTCATACAGCCTGGATTTGGGGTTTAACCTGTATCGATTCAGCCCAACTACTTACCTACCGTAAAAATGACTCTTGGTTGACAGGGTTACATCAACAACCACTAGCAGGAATTGCAGGAATATCTTGCTTAATTTTAACTGGTATTGTCTTGTGGCTAGGATACGAGACTCATTTACTGGCTTAGCTGAGGTAATACAATTTCGCAGGGTTCTGCAATGCCAATAGAGACCTTACCCTTGGTAATTTCGTTCACATCTCCAGAAGAAATTCTTTAAGAGCAGTAATAATCAAAGACTGCTTGCCCGTCCTTTTATCAATATTTAATCAAACATATTTTTATATTTATTGTTCCTTTATTTAGAAAGGGAAAACTACTCGATCTGTCCGAGCTGCAACTTTAAAAACGAGATAATTTGGCAGAGCTAAAAAAGCGAAAATAAGTAGCAGTACAAAATTCTTTAACTGGGAAAAGAATGTAAGTCAGGGGATTAACAGTGATAATAATATTGCGAATGTCTCTTTGGGCTAAATTAACTATCTGTTTGGCTACCCAGTCAGCAGACATAACTCCGACAGGATTGAGCTTACTTTTAAAAGGACCGAGAATTAATTTTCTAATTACGCAAGGGGCATCCAACCGACTAATGGTTACTAGCTCGCCAGTTGCTCGCTTACTCAATTCATAAAGAGGACTAAAAGCAGGATTTACTTCTGCTTCAGAAGTGTTGATCCAAATCTCTTTTCTCACCATATCGCGATCGCTTTGAATAGTCTTATAGAAAGCTTCCATTAGCCGCAGTGTGGAAAAAGTATTGATCTCGTATGATTTGGCGATCGCTTCTGGGCTTCTGTCCCCATAGACATTGACGCCGTGATTAATTACCAAAATATCAATTTTGCTTAACTCTTTAACCAATTCTTCTTCTGCACCTGCTTGCCAAGACAAAGTAGGAATAGGAACTTCTCCCGCAGGCAAATCCAAGGCTATTTGGCTCTGTGAAGAGGTCAAACCAATAACTTTTGCTCCTGCTTGGTGTAGTTGAGTTAACAGAGCTTGACCTAGAGTTCCCGAAGCACCCGTCACCGCAATACGTTTATTCTTTAAAGACAGGGCAGTACCCAGTAATTTATCGATCAGACTAAGAGTGCCCGAAAAATAGGCGTTTTGGTTATCAAAATGGTGTCGCCAGTGATAGGGACGATTGACAAACCACTTTGAAGGCAAACTAGTAAATTTTCCCTGGCGATGGGTAATGTCGGTAAGCTCGTCTACCATTGGTACTCCTAAACCCCTGGCGATCGCACCTAGTAGAAAAGTTAGAGTATACAGCGAACCAGCCCATGCCGCCCATTGAGGAGCAACATCCCAGGTGCGGACGATATACCAAGGTAAAAGGCTAAAGCTCAACATTACCAAAGATTCTGGAACATCGTTATACCAATGTGCCTGGCGATAAATTTTATTACTGACTACTGATAAATCGCGACGAAAGACTTTATGATGCCATACATGAAGGCGATACAGTGGCTGCCAGAGATGGGATAAAGCATGATAGAGATCCCTAACTATCTCAACCCACAATACTGAAGCCAGGGCGATCGCCAACGCGACTATCATGTAAGCCGCTTGGGAAGCAGTATCGGTCGCCATAAATCCTATCCCCAGACTGTTCATCATGTAACAATGCCGTTATAAATTTAACTTAACTTAAGACTATTAAATACTATCCTTAATCAATCTAACTAAAAATAAGCAGCTAAAACCGAAAAAAGCCCAATCCTTCGTGGCTAATCTTAAATTTTAGCTAATAAAGTTTACATATTTAGATACAATTGAGCCAGCGATATCGCGCAGTATTGATTAGTTTTTAGTCAAGGATAGCGATCAACAACTATTTACCACAGGGCAAAAGAACAACTATGGCAGAGAATTATTGGCAAGATAAAGAATCCGAATCAGAATTCGATCCCATTAACTCTCTCCTTTCAGAATTATTAGACCCCGAAGATGTAGAAGAAGAATTTCGAGCAGACTTTTTTAAAGGCTTGGCAGGACGCAGGCAAAAAGCGGCGTTTTTGCTAATGGTCATTTGGATAGTCACAATATTTTTGAATCTGGTTGCCTGGGGACAATGGCTTGTTGCTGCCATTACCAGCTTGGCGGGTATTCAGATCTTACGCTATGTATTTACCAGGGCGAAAGTTTCGAGCATCTCTCTGTCCACAGATGAATCTGTTTTTGTACCCAAAGTTTCGTTGCTGGTTGCAGCTAAAAATGAAGAGGCAGTAATTGACAATCTCATAGCAATGCTGTGTAACCTCGACTATCCTGCGGATAAATATGAGGTTTGGGCAATAGACGATCGCAGCACCGATCGCACCCCTGCAATTCTGGATCGTTTGGCAAGGGATTATCCTCAGTTGAAAGTGGTGCATCGTGCAGCAAATGCGGGTGGTGGTAAATCGGGGGCGTTAAATCAGGTTGTTCCTCAGACTTTTGGCGATATTATTGGTGTATTTGATGCCGATGCCAAAGTTACTCCCGATCTATTACGCAGAGTCGTACCTTTGTTTGCCGAATCTGGGGTAGGTGCCGTCCAAGTTAGAAAAGCGATCGCCAATGAAAGCGAAAATTTCTGGACAAAGGGACAAGCCGCAGAAATGGCGTTAGATAGTTATGTCCAAGAACAGCGTATTGCGGTAGGGGGCATTGGAGAATTGCGAGGTAACGGTCAATTTGTAAGTCGGACAGCTTTAAATAGCTGTGGTGGCTGGAATGAAGAAACGATTACCGACGATTTAGATCTCACTATTCGCTTGCATCTAGATAATTGGAAAATCGGTTTACTTTCTACCCCTGCAGTATATGAAGAAGGAGTAACCGATGCTCTATCCCTTTGGCATCAGCGCAATCGTTGGGCGGAAGGTGGCTATCAAAGATATCTCGACTACTGGCGCTATATTTTTAAAACGCCGATGGGTTTCGGCAAGAGAATCGATTTATTGTGCTGGATGTTTTTGCAGTATATCGTTCCTGCGGCTAATGTCCCCGATGGCATTATGGCGATCGCCCGCCATCGCTTGCCCCTTCTCAGCCCAGTTACCGCATTGCTCTTTGCTTGGGGTTTTACTGGAATATTTAAAGGCTTGGTTAGGATTAACCTGGCTGAAGGGAAATCACTGAGTTTACCCACTATTTTAGAGATTACTTGGAAGTCCTTTAGAGGATTGGTCTACATGATTCACTGGCAAATCGTGATGTTAAGCATTACTGCCAGAATGTCCGTTCGTCCCAAAAGGCTTAAGTGGGTTAAAACCGTTCATGAAGGGAATAGAAGTTTCTCTAAATAATCCCTACTGATGAAAGTTTTTCAGTCGATCATTAAATTTTGTTGTTTCCGTCTGAGTCAATCCCAGACTAGCAATTGTTTTGACATCATCTACAGGATAAATCTGCTCTGTGGGTGTTAGCAAATTAGCATAATTATCGGCGATCGCATTTGATCGCTGTTGGGCAACAAAATCAGAAATATCTTCAATATCGAGTATCCATTCACGAGCATACTTAACCACAACTTCGCCTCTCAAACCCAACTGAATCGCTCTACGCTGTAATTTACCGCCTCGTGGAGAATGATCAGGATCCCACTGAAGCCGAACATTAGATCTAGCAACAGCTTTTTGCCATTCCTGCTTGCTTTGGTACATTTGATGATCGTAACTCGAAGCAACGGCTTGACCCAAAATGAAATCAAATGCCGAACGCTTAAGGCGAATTGCTAAAGTAACTTCTTGACCTGGTTTTGTTCCCCATCCAGAACGATACATCATCCATAAAAAGTTAGGTTTAATCCAAGTCATTCTCGACATTTTAAAGTCACCTCCAAAGTAGCCATTTTTAGCTGCAAAATGTCCAATAGAAGGTCGATAAGCTTGGTATACAACAATCGATTCAGCATCAAATTGAGCCAAAATCACTCGACCTGTTTTGACCCAGCTTGCTTTCTGCTCTAGATATGAAGTTGTTTGTAGTTGCACGATCGCCAAAATTTAAACAATATATGTTCCAGTATCGGGGGGAATATCTTGCCAGCGTCCATCTCCAACTGCTCGCACTGCTTCTTTAAGGCTGACATCGCCAGTATAAATTGCTTTACCGACGATCGCCCCTGTCACTCCTGCTGATTCTAAACTCAACAGACTTAGTAAATCTGTCAGAGAACTTACTCCACCAGAAGCAATCACGGGAATATCAACAGATTCCGCTAGTTCTCGCAATGCATCCATGTTGGGACCTGAAAGCGTACCGTCGCGATGAATATCGGTATAAATAATTGCTGCTGCACCCTGCTGCGCCATGCGAGTAGCCAACTCCGTCGCTTCGACTTCTGATGTTTCTAACCAACCCTTTGTTGCCACCTTGCCATTGCGAGCATCAATTCCGACGACAATTTGCTGGGGAAATTCATGGCACAGTTGGGTTACTAGTTCTGGCTGTTCCACGGCTACAGTCCCTAAAATAGCTCTTTTGATCCCCGTATCTAGCAGTCTAGAAACTCCAGCGCGATCGCGCAATCCTCCCCCTACCTGAACGGGAATATAGATCGCTTTGGCGATCGCTTCTATTACCGACAGGTTAACTGACTTTCCTTCTTTGGCACCGTCTAAATCGACTACATGAAGCCTGGTTGCTCCTTCTGCAGCAAACTGGCGCGCTACTTCTACAGGGTTATCGTTAAAAATCGAAGCTTGATTATAGTCTCCTTGATATAGACGAACGCATTTACCATCCAGTAAATCAATTGCGGGGATGACTTCCATAGTTATTTTAGTTAGATCGACAGATTTGATTCTAATTGATGATACGCCCTAAACATGGGAGTGAATTTTTTCCGCCCACAGCTGCACTGACTCGGAAAAGAGAGAGTGGTAATTTTGCAACTCTATATTATTCATTCCCATACGTCTTGCTTGATCAAATAATCTCATTAGGGATTTAGTTGCTTCGTTTGCCGCGTGCTTGTTTTCGGGGGATACTTTAAGCAAAGCTTCCAATTCTTTTTTGATTGGAATTAAAGATTCATTATTGCCACAGGCTGCATAGGATCTGATGGAGTCTTCTTCTTCTAGTAGTTGACCTTCAGGGGGAATGTAAGTGTGGGTGCGAGCATCATAAGCGAGAACCTTGCCAGTCTCCACATTGTAAATCCAGGCATAGATTTTTAGCCTACCTTGATGAAGTCTAGATCTAACTATAGGGTAAGTCTTAAGATTGTCGATTTGAATTAAAACGTTCTCTGCTACTAAAACTTCAATTAGATCGTCTCCCTCGTAATGAGGATAGGTTTCTTGTACCATGCGGCGAGTTGACTCTGCGTGTCTGAGCCAGTCATATACCAAAGGCATATCCTTTTGCAGTTTATTAAGCTTTAGCAAGCCTTTCATTGCACCACAGTTAGAGTGTCCACAAATGACTACTTGTTCAATGTTTAAAGCATTGATCGCATATTCTATTGTTCCTCCTTCTCCTCCATTAGCCGCACCATAGGGAGGAATTATGTTACCTGCGTTGCGAATGACAAACAATTCTCCCACATCGGTATCTGTGATTAAGTTGGGGGCTACTCTAGAGTCAGAACAGGTAATAAACAAAACTCTTGGCGTTTGACCATGAGATAGCTGTGCTAACAGCTCTTGATGGGTATCGACATATGTTTCCCTAAACTTATCTAGACCGCGAATTAACTTTTTCACTCTTCTTAATAATCCGAATTGCAAACCATAAGATACATTATCGGATAAAACCAGTAAATATTAAGCAGATCTTAAAAATTTTCTGAGCCGAATAGTTCGCAATTGGTTATGCAATTAATTAACAATACTCATGGTTTTTAGTAAACTCGGACTTAAATAGAGTCGATTTATTTGGCTTTAATTAATTCGATAATGGAGAAAAAGTTCTTCTTCAACTTGTTTAACTTCCAGCAATTTGAGTTTTTTACCCTCAGACTGCAAAAATCCTTGACCCCCAACAGGAGTCGGAGAAGTATTTCCCCCAAAGATTACAGGACATACTGTCAACCAGATCTCGTCAATTAGATCCAGGGCTAACAATGATGCTATTAATTCGCCTCCACCCAAAATAGCTATTTTTTGTAACCCTAATTCCACTAGTCGGTCAAAGATAAATGTCCAATCAATTAAACCGTTATTTTCTGGAGTAGACGGAGAAACCAGTATTTGCTCAAATTCTAGTTTATCTTTCCATAGGGAAGCCCCACCAGGGATAGTTATCAACCATCTGGGTACTGGCTGCTGAAAAAAACGCCAGGCAGGATTTAAATCGCCTGACTTGGAGACCACAATTTGTACTGGTTGAAGAGGTTGGGCTAGTTTTTTTCTCTCGGCTAAAAGTTCGGGATTAGATATAGAAATGGTGGTGCCATATGCTCTTAGGGTATTTGCGCCGAAGATAACACCGTCCACCAATGAAACCTGCTTTTCTAAGTGTAGCTTGTCTTTACGAGAGCCAAAACGAGCAGCAGATCCCTGATAGTCAGCAATTTTTCCATCTGCGGTCATTGCTAAAATAGCGGTAGTATGTACTTTACGATTCATTATCTTTTTTATGTCGGAAACAAGTTTTTTCTGACAGCGTTAATGGCAAATATTGTTTGAGTAGATATGATTAGAGTAAAACAACAGAAACAATGACAATAGGGTAATCTGAGCGCTTAGATCTTTTCTTATGACACCAGGTCAATCTTCTTTCAGACGAATACTGCTTTCGCGCATTCTATTAGTCAGCGTGCCGATTTTGTTGATTGGAGTCTACGTAACCTACAGAAAAGCTCGTTCTGCTTTTTTAGAAACCGCCAGGCAAAATTTGACCGAGAGTGCCGTCAGAAAAGGAGACTTAGTCAAGCAGTCTATTGAGGCTTTGCGTAATAACCTAGCTAGTGCTAGCGATGTGGCTATTTCTCGCTCAGACATGCTAGAGCCAGATTTATTTATTTCGCAGCTTGAAGAGATTTTACCTGCAAACATATTGTGTGCTCAAATTACGGATCTTAATAGCAGTCAAGTTGTCGCTACTACCTGCAACGAGTCAATCGATCTCGAAAGTAGTACTTGGAAAAAAAAGAAGCAAAGAATTTTAACTACTGCGGCAGAAACTAATGTCAAGTTGCTGCTACCCTCGACATCTTTAGTCCGAGATGCAGAAGATCCAGATGAAAATCCCCTCCGCCGACAGCTAAAACTATGGCTCACTGCCCCAGTTTACGATCGCAACGGAGATCTCCGCTATGCCCTTAGTGTTAAATCAGCTATTTTAGCTCAAGAAATTATCGAGCCAGGATCTCTGGAGGGATACCCTGTAGTAATCGATCAAGATGGTACGATCTTAGCTCATCCCTTCATACAGAGAGTAGGACGTAACATCAAGCAGATGCCTGATGCGCAGAGATTGGGCAACCTATTAGATAATGCCATCTCGAATAAACCAGACTTTCTTCATTTATTTTATCTAGAGACTGATGGAGTAGAATTAGTGGCTGGATACAGTTCTATTCCTTCTCCTGTCGCTCAAGGCGATCGTGAAAAGTGGATTATTCTGGCAGTAACCCCCCTCGATGCTGCTTTAGAACCCCTCAAAGATATTCGCCAAACTTTAGTCAGCATGACTTTAGGATTAATTGCAGCCAGTTCTTTGGTCACTCTCTATCTATCTCGTGAATTAGCTCGTCCCCTCGAACAGATTAGAGACTACTCACTACGAGAAGAAAACATACATAATGAGGATCGCAGTAATTCTACCAACCTAGCTTCTCAACGTCTGCCAGAAAATTTTCAAATTAGAGAATTCAATCAGCTTTCTGTTGCCTTAAACGATATGGTAAATCGACTCCGAGCATGGGGCGACGAAATTGTTTCGGCATGGAAAGAAGCACAGGCGGCAAATCAGCTCAAGAGCGAATTTTTGGCAACTACTTCCCATGAATTGAGAACGCCGCTTAACGGAATTATTAATTGTATTCGGATCGTCAAGGATGGCTACTGCGACAGCAAAGAAGAGGAAAAAGAATTTTTGCAACAGGCAGACGATGCAGCGATTCATCTATTGGGCATCATTAATGATGTGCTGGATATATCTAAAATTGAAGCAGGTAAGCTATCAGTAAACATCGATAAAGTCAATTTACAAAAAATTTTGACCGAAGTCATCGATCTACATTTGGTGTCCATTCAACAAAAAAAGCTCGAATTGAGAACTCCAGTATGGCAAGAAAATATTGATGTTTTGGCAGATTCAGCCAAACTCAAGCAAGTACTGATTAATATTATCAGCAATGCGGTAAAGTTTACCGATAGAGGAACGGTTTCTGTTAGTATAGCCATCAAAACCAAGACCATCAATCTAGAAGCAAAAGATTATCAATATATTGCCAATAATGACTCGACAGCTGAGTCAGAAACTTCGCACTCACTTTCTAGCGATGATTTTTATCGTAGTGAACTGCTGGAAATAAAAGACAATAATGTAGCGAATAATGGTTCTCCTCAGTCATTAGTTCAACAGTCAAAAATACAAAATTCGGCAGTAGAAATTATTATTGAAGACACTGGGATTGGTATCGAACAAAGTCAGCAAGAAAAACTATTTAACCCTTTTGTAATGGTCGATGGTTCTACAACTAGAAAGTTTGGCGGTACTGGTTTGGGCTTGGCTATTTCTCGTAATTTAATTGAATTGATGAATGGCAGTATTTCTTTATATAGTGCGGGGGAAAATGAGGGAACAACGGTTAAAATATCCTTGCCTGTCGCATAGTTAAAGTAGGCTTTTAACTTAGATCGAAGACAATCCAATCTCCTGCCACTTCGGCGATCGCGCCTCCTGGTAAAGTTGATGTACGACTCTTATTTGGCGCGCTAATCAGCTCGACAACCGATTCAATTTGTTCGAAATTAGGCTGCTTGGTCATTACTAATGGTAGAAACTGGCGAATCACTCGACGCTGTATGGCTAAGTCTACAGAGCGTAAAATAGAACGATTTAACCGATTGTTTTGCCTTACCTCTTTTAGCAGTTGGGAAGCGATTTTTTCTAGATACGCCACATCTATTTTTAATAATTCTGCAGTTTGAGCGAGAGATTTTTCTACTTGAGGATTAAAATTGTCTTGCAGATAAGGAATCAGGTTGGCGCGAATGCGATTGCGGGCGTATTTGTTATTTTCGTTTACTACATCAAACCAAATTGGTAACTCAAACTGCTGGCAAAATTTAAGAGTTTCTCGACGATATACATTTAAAATCGGACGAATTAGAGTTATTTCATCGGTTAAAGAACGTTTCCAATCTAGCGCAGCCAACCCATCTGCTCCCGAACCACGAATTAAATTATACAAGAAAGTTTCTGCCCGATCGCTTTTGGTATGTCCTGTCACAATATATGCAAAACCTTGTTCTCTTGCTATTTCTGTCAAAGCTTGATAGCGCCACTTTCTAGCTGCAGCTTCGGTTTCGGGAAGGTTTTTAGCTATCTGTAAATAAAATGGTAGTTGCCAAATCCCTGCTATTTCCCTTACCCTATTGGCAATTCCTTGATCGGTCGACCATTGATGATCGCAGTGAGCGATCGCTAACTGCCAATGCCATTTGGAGTTTAGATCTACTAGCAACTTACCCAAGCATAAAGAATCTTGACCTCCAGATACAGCAATTAATACCTTCGATCTTTTGGGCAAAAGCTGTTGTTTTCGCAGGGTTTGATGTAGTCTGCTATGTAATGATGTCCAGTAAATCATTGAGATATATTGTCTAGTATTACGTAATTTTACTAAAAAAGAAATGTTTAATAAACTATTAGTAATAAACCAGTATGAAGAAACTCTTAATAACCCAGTAAAGATTAAGTAAAGGAATTTGCAATAATGAAAATCATAGGTAATTATATATAAGTAAATACTTTTAGTCATAAAATGTTTTCAGTTTTGTGACCTTTAGTTGACTTGATATTTATCTTTTTTATTACTAATTTATATGATTAATATTCTGTTAGTTGACGATCAAAAAATGGTCAGAGAGGCACTAAAAATTGCCCTAGAGCCAGAAGCAGACTTAGAAATTGTTGGTACTGCAAATAACGGTATTGCCGCGATCGAGCGGGTCGAAGAACTACATCCAGATGTAGTGGTAATGAATATGGAGATGCCTGGCTTAGATGGGGCGGGTGCAACCGAGCAAATTGCCAGAAAATATCCTCAAACCAAAGTTTTGATTCTCACGTCTTATGATAGTGATGAATATGTTACAAAATGCTTGGCAGTGGGCGCGAAAGGCTATTTGTTAAAAAACTCTGGCACAGAAGACATAGCAGTAGCAATTCGCAATATCAACAAAGGATATACGCAAATATCACCTGGCTTGCTAGAAAAGCTTTTAGTCTATACCGATTCGGGTGTGGTGCTTAGTAAGCTACGAGGGACTGTTCAGCGTAGAACGCCTAGCACTTATCAACCGAGACAAACTGCCTTCAAGCCTCAACGTTCTATTTCGAGTCTGCAGCTAATATCTCGTCAACAACAAGAAGAAATTGGTAAGTTAAAAAGCAATCTCGATAGTAACCAGCAAGAACTACCTAAAATTAGAAAAAGCATTTCTCGCATGAATAAATCTTTATGGTTTGTAGGCTTGACCTGGTTGATTTCGATACCTTTGATTGTCTTATGTTTCTTTCAGCTATACCATAAAACTAATGCTATCCAAGCTAGCGTCATTCCCGCCGAGAGAATTGGTTTAAATGGCAAATTTAGCCTTAGCGGTCTTGCCGAGAGAGTAGCTAATGAATTCCAGCGAGATCCACTACTAGCAGAAATTTCTACCGTGTATGTAGCTCAAGAAGATGACGCGATCGTACTCACGGGAAAAATAGCCGATTCCAACCTCTTAAGAAGAATGGAGAATCTGGCAATGGAAGTAACTGGAGTCAAAAAAGTATATAGCGGACAAGTTGCCATCAAACCAGGAGTATCTAAAGAGCTTTTGGGTTCGCAAAAATAATTTTGCCAGCTTATGTCTTTACTAGTACCTTGAGTTAGCAATGCTATGTCTGGATACACTCTACCTGTTTTTGCTTGTGCTAGTGCGATCGCAGCACTACGCCACCTCCATCAAGATGATTTTGGCAAAACAGTAGCGGTCAATCTCATCAAACCAGATCGGACTGTAGATATTGAAATCGAACAAGTAGCGATAGTAGGCAGCAATACAGCGATCGCCATAACTCGCAGCGAACCAGGCGATCATTTAGATATCACTCGCAACACTCCCGTCTGGGCAAAAGTAAGCCTCAATAACGATAAGTCGGCAGATAAGATTACTATCGAGGGTGGTGAGGGAATCGGCAGACAAAAGAATCATGGAGATATCGCAGCTATCTACGGTTACGCCAGACAATTGGCGATCGAGAATATTAGCCCTCTGCTAAACGAACATGAGAAAATTACGATCGCAATTATTTTGCCTGAGGGAAAAAAATTAGCCAAACGAACCTCAAATGAATCTTTTGGCGTAGTAGAAGGATTATCTTTACTGGGCACGACAGGAATTGTTCAGCCTCTAGCCGCTCCCGCTCAATTGGAAGCATTTCAAGATCAGATTATTGAGAAGGCAAAATCATTCGACAGTTTAGTATTTTGCATTGGCGAGAACGGCATCGATTTGGCGTTAAAATCGGGTATTGACCCCCAAAGAATTATTAAAACTGCTAACTGGCTGGGTTCAATGCTGGTTACTGCTGGGTCGGCAGGGATAAAGTCCATCTTACTGTATGGCTATCACGGTAAATTAATTAAGCTTGCTGGTGGGATTTTTCATACTCACAATCATTTAGCAGATGGCAGATTAGAAATAATAACTGCATATTGCGCTAAGTTAGCCTTGCCTCACCGCGACTTACAGAGAATTTTTGCTTGTCCTACTACAGAGGACGCATTAAACATATTGAGAGCAATAGACCTGCAGCAGAATAACACCCACTGGGTAGACAACATTTACTGCGAGCTTACTCAAGCCATAGACTCGAAATCTGAAGCCTATATTTGCAAGTATACGGAAAACAGAGTACGCATCGGTTCGGTACTATTCGATCGCCAAAGAGAAACTATTATGCGAAGTAAGAATGCTCTTTTTTTGCTACCTGAGTTGTGCTAGGGTATTAAGAATATCCAGATCAATCGCTAGGTTTAGGCATAGTTATCCCTACAACATAGTAACCCACCAGCTCCAAAGTTAGTATAAAAAATTAAGTTTCTTCACATTTTGTTACATATTGTACTCACACAGACTTTCTAGAATATAGTGACTATTCAGACAGAATCAATCTCCCCCAGTAACGAAGCGTTATCTTCTAAATCTTTATTGGATAAAAGAGATCGCCAGACAATTGTTATTATTGATTTCGGTTCTCAATACTCCGAATTAATTGCTCGTAGAATCCGCGAGACTCAAGTATATTCAGAGGTTTTATCCTATCGAACCTCTGCCGAGAAGCTCAGAGAAATTGACCCCAAAGGAATTATTCTTTCAGGGGGACCAAATTCGGTTTATGACGACCATGCCCCCAAATGCGATCCTGAAATTTGGAATTTAGGCATTCCCGTGTTGGGAGTATGCTACGGCATGCAGTTAATGGTTAAACAGCTAGGGGGAACGGTCGAACAGGTAAAGCTAGGAGAGTACGGTAAGGCGCAACTATTTATTGAAGATCCCACAGATTTACTAACTAATGTAGAAGAAGGTTCGACCATGTGGATGAGCCACGGCGATTCTTGCACTCATTTGCCAGAAGGATTTTCGGCTTTGGCGTATACCAGAAACACTCCTTGTGCGGCAATTTCTAATCCCGAACGAAAATTATTTGGCGTTCAGTTTCATCCAGAAGTGGTTCATTCCGAGGGAGGAAATGCCCTAATTCGCAACTTTGTCTATCATATATGCCAGTGCGAACCAACTTGGACTACAGAAGCTTTTGTAGAAGAGTCAATTGGCGAAATTAGAGCGAAGGTCGGCGATAAAAGAGTATTGTTAGCACTTTCAGGCGGTGTTGATTCTTCCACCCTCGCGTTTCTTTTGCATCGAGCTATTGGCGATCGCCTAACCTGCATGTTTATCGATCAGGGATTCATGCGTAAGGGCGAACCAGAAAGATTGGTAGAGATCTTTAAAGACAAATTTCATATTCCCGTAGAATACGTCATGGCGCGCGATCGCTTTCTAAAACAGGTTGAAGGAGTAACCGATCCAGAACTCAAACGTCGCCGTATCGGACACGAGTTTATTCAAGTATTTGAAGAAGAATCGAAAAAGCTAGGACCTTTTGACTATCTAGCGCAGGGAACCCTGTATCCAGATGTAATCGAGTCTGCCGATACTAACGTAGATCCCAAAACAGGTGAAAGAGTAGCAGTTAAAATTAAAAGCCATCATAACGTTGGCGGCTTGCCCAAAGATTTGCGTTTTAAACTAGTCGAACCACTCAGAAAGCTGTTCAAAGACGAAGTGCGCAATGTCGCTCGGGCGATCGGTTTGCCCGAAGAAATTGTTCGCCGCCATCCTTTTCCTGGTCCTGGTTTAGCCATTCGGATTGTCGGTGAGGTGACTGCCGAAAGACTAAATATCTTGCGAGATGCAGATTTTATTGTGCGCGATGAAATCAGCAAACAGGGTATGTACCACGACTACTGGCAAGCCTTTGCTGTTTTATTGCCCATTCGTAGCGTAGGGGTTATGGGAGATAAACGCACCTATGCTCATCCAATTGTGTTGCGTTTTATCACTAGTGAAGACGGCATGACCGCCGATTGGGCAAGAGTGCCTTACGATCTATTGGAGACGATTTCTAACCGAATTGTGAATGAAGTCAAAGGAGTAAATCGCGTAGTTTACGACATTACTTCCAAACCACCAGGAACGATTGAATGGGAATAGTTTCTACGATTAATAATGAATAATTATTAATTGTTAATGCTTTCTTCCTATAGATTTTCTCTATGGTCAAATTAATCTCTTGTCTATCTTTAAGGGATGGATGGGAGATTATAATTTTCTTAATCTACATATAAGGTAGCGAAAAGCTCGTACAACAAATATTAGTTTAATGGCTAATAGCTAATAGCTAACAACTAATAGCTAAAACACATTTCATAGTCAATAGCCGAAACAATATAAGGAGAAATATAAATGGCTGATAATCGAAGAAGTCAAGAAGTAACCAAAGGAGACAGCAGATCGCCAAATCGCGCCATGTTGCGTGCTGTTGGTTTTGGCGACGATGATTTTAACAAACCTATTGTCGGTTTGGCTAATGGGTACAGTACTATCACTCCCTGCAATATGGGTATCAATACCCTTACCTTGCGTGCCGAGTCTGCGCTGAGAGATGCGGGGGCAATGCCTCAAATATTTGGCACGATTACGATTAGCGATGGTATCTCCATGGGTACAGAAGGAATGAAATATTCTTTGGTGTCCCGCGATGTAATTGCTGATTCAATCGAGACTGCTTGTAACGGTCAGAGTATGGATGCCGTAATAGCCATAGGTGGTTGTGATAAAAATATGCCAGGGGCGATGCTGGCGATCGCGCGAATGAACATTCCCAGCATCTTTGTCTATGGTGGGACGATTAAGCCAGGAAAGCACAACGGAGAAGACTTGACGGTTGTCAGTGTTTTTGAAGCGGTAGGACAATACAGCGCAGGAAAAATTGATAAAGCAGAATTAGACGCGATCGAACGTAAAGCCTGTCCTGGAGCGGGTTCTTGTGGCGGAATGTTTACAGCCAATACCATGTCTTCGGCGTTTGAAGCAATGGGGATGAGTCTGCCCTATTCTTCTACAATGGCAGCGGAGGATGAAGAAAAAGCAGTAAGTACGGAAAAGTCGGCATTTGCTTTGGTAGAAGCGATTAAGCAGCAAATTCTTCCCAGTCAAATCATCACTCGCAAAGCTTTTGAAAACGCTATTACAGTAATTATGGCTGTGGGCGGATCGACAAATTCTGTATTACACTTACTGGCGATCGCCAATACCATAGGAGTAGACTTAACTATTGACGATTTTGAGACTATTCGCCAGCGAGTTCCCGTAATCTGCGACCTAAAACCTTCAGGGAAATACGTCACCGTAGATCTGCATAATGCAGGTGGCATTCCTCAAGTAATGAAAATGCTTTTGGTCAATGGCTTGCTACATGGCGATGCTCTAACCGTCACGGGTAAAACCATTGCCGAAACTTTGGCAGATATCCCCGAACAGCCTCCTAAAAATCAGGATGTAATTCGTCAGTGGGATAATCCTGTCTATGCAGAAGGACACCTAGCAGTATTAAAAGGCAACCTTGCTAGTGAAGGTTCGGTCGCAAAAATTAGTGGCGTTAAAAACCCTGTAATTACTGGTCCAGCCAGAGTTTTTGAATCAGAAGAAGAATGCCTGGATGCTATTCTGGATGGCAAAATAAAAGCAGGAGATGTGATCGTAGTTCGCTATGAAGGACCCAAAGGAGGACCAGGAATGCGCGAAATGCTCGCTCCTACTTCGGCAATTATCGGTGCGGGCTTGGGCGATTCGGTTGGCTTGATCACCGACGGGCGTTTTTCTGGGGGAACTTATGGCATGGTAGTGGGTCATGTAGCCCCTGAAGCTGCAGTGGGCGGTAATATTGCTTTGGTCAAAGAAGGAGACAGTATTACTATTGATGCTCGTCAAAGATTATTACAGCTAAATGTTGATGATGCAGAGTTAGAACAGCGTCGCAGTCAATGGTCGCCCAAACAGCCCAGATACACCAGAGGCGTGTTAGCAAAGTATGCCAAGCTGGTTTCTTCGAGCAGTTTAGGCGGGGTAACAGATTTGGGCTTAGGTTAATCTAGATAGCTGCGCTTTTTATTTGGTTGGGGCAGATAATTTTTATCAATTTGTTGAGATAAATACTTACTGTAAAAATGCCCTACCTTATTTTCTCTATGTCCCGTAAGCTTAAGGAAAAACTATTGTAGAGCCAAACGCAGTAACTAACGATAGCTGTTGGAAAATGATGACGATATTCAATCATTTATCATTTATCAGGTTTCAATTAGGGATTGAACCCTAACTGAAACATACAGCTTACAGAGATTGGGGTATTAGACCCTACAGGTTCGCTTCAAATTAACTGTTCAATGTTCAATGTTCAATGATAAAGATTTTGATTCATCTTCCCATAACCTCATTTCCGATCTGCTCAACCTGACAATATTAGATTAGCTACTTATTTCCCCATAATCATGGCTGCGATCGAGAAAAAACGTACCAGCAACTTTAATGGCATTGCCTTGGGGTTGTAACCATAAAGTGTCTATGCCTGTATTTCCTTCTAAGGGTCCTTGTTGTTCTAGCCAGTGCAAAACTAGCACTTCTCCTCCTAAAGGATGTTTGCCGTGAGTGAGATATTGTAATGTTCCTGACTCACTGCCATCTGGAGTTACATATCTTCCGCCGTTCTCATTTAATAAAATTGTTACTACCTGCCAATCTTCTTGAGCAACTCGAAAACGAGCAGTAATTTTTTGGGTTCGTAACCATTCTGGTACTGGCATTAGGCAAATTCTCTTTCTAAAACTTTGATTGAATATGTGTAGTAGATAAAAATTTTCACAGCAGTTTTTTTCTCGATCAATCTGGGGAAACGTGAGTTCGAAATTCGAAGTTAGGAATTCGGAGTTATGTTATTCATAACGAAAGAATCAGGAATTCAGACCTTTAAAAATTAAAGAGTTACACATCTCATACTAAATCCTGTTTTGAAACAACACTTTAATGTTGTGTAAGTCACAAAGGGGTACCAGATGCGGGGATTACCCCTTTCTCGCATGTAGTCAGAAGTCAAAAGTCAGAGGGTTTTAAGCTCTGTTCTCAGTTTCTCTCTAAAACATACTTTGACGGGAGGAAATGCTTTTGGCTAAAAAGCATATTCCACTCCCGTGTTGATAATCGGATTTAGTATCAAATTTGCTTACAAATGATTAACTAAGCTTTTCTTAAACGATTAGCACACTGCGATACTAAACTCCAGATTGAGAAATTATTTAACACAAGTCAACTCGGTTTGTGATTCTTCATTTGACTCATTTTGGATAATATAAGGAGTCAATTGTGAGTGAATATCTAAATAATTAGCTAAATAAGCTTCAATTTTTTCCACCATAAACTCGTAGTCTTTATTCGTTTGCTGACTGACTGGCGTTCTTTTGCCCACTGCAATCTCTGCTTCTCGCATTAATTTCCAAAGCTGTTTTTGCAATGATTGATAGATTGGATTGAGAATTCCCCAAACGTTGGTATCGGCTAGACAATAATCGGATGTCATATGTTGATTAAAATGTCTGCGAGCGTCAATCTCTTGGAAGCGCTGAATTAGCTCGATCGCCTTAGGATGATTAAACGACATATAGACAAGCTGATTGTCTCGTTCTAGAGCTTCATAAAGTTTGCTCACGAAGGATTCGTAATCAGCAAAAGCTTCTCGGGAGAAATTGTTACAGTCAATCGCTCTAAGAGTGCTTTGAGCAGCAAAAAAAGCAGTTGCTACTCCACCAGTTAAGCCTGGTGAAATTAAAGGATCGACAAAAAAAGCAGCTTCGCCAATACTCAACCAACCATTTCCCGCAACTTGCTCCGCATAGCCACGAATATTAGCCCGCGCTCTAAGATCTTGTTGAGTACCATAAAGATCTGAGATTAGTTCAGCACCCTCAAGCAATTGAGCGATCGCAGGATATTTGGCAGCATAATGATCGAATGCTACTTTACGACCTCGAGCAAATTTGTCATCGCGATCCTGACGCAACACCATGCCAATACTAACTATATCCTCTTCAGGACAGCCATGGCGAGCAGCTAATTCTGCTTTTGTGGGTAATTCTGCTCCACTCAGAAAACTATTGAACATTGACTCTCTTTCTGATTCGGGGACATTTTCCCAAGAAACCAAAGGAATGTACCACATCCAACCCTCACGGAAGCAGAAATGTTGTGTATACTCATCACGACTAAACTGAGCCACATTTTGCCAGTCAGTGCGATCTCCAAGGCGATTTACGTTTTTAAAGTAGCCCCAAACTGCATTGCTTTGGAAGTTCACATCCTCTTTATTGTATAAATCGAGGTGTCTAGCAATTATGCTAGCAGGACCACTAGCATCTACTACCAACTGCGATTGGATCTGATAATTTTCTTGCTGATATCGATAAGCAATGGTGTTACCGCGACCGCTTAGTTGAGAATTAGCCAAAACTACTCGCGCTCCTTGAATTACCTCTACCCCCAAGCGACGAGCATTAGTAATCAATAAACCATCTAGTAAACGTCGTTCAACCTGAAAAGTTTCATCAAATGTTTCCAAAATATATTCTGGTGCTTTGGTAACATCTTTAATTGATTCGTCAACCTGGAAAAAGCCTAACCCATTTTTGGGAAAAAATATTAGCTCAAGAGCTTCTTGAGGGATTCCTACGGAACGAAGTGCTTTACAAAACCCAGAAAGTGTACTTTCGCCGATTTTAAATTTGGGCTGTGGTTCCCTTTCTAGAACTACTACTTGCAGTTCGGGGCGTGCTTGCTTAAGCCACGAGGCATACAAAATACCCTGAGGACCAGCACCGATTACTGCAACTTGATATTCGCTTTGAGAACAGTTTTTGGCATAATTGCTCTGGGATTCGGTGACAATACTCATGGCATATTTAAGTAAGTAAAACAATGGAATAATCAGAGATTAACTGCGATTTTTTGATTTGATAATGTAGTAATTACTTAAATTTGATCGTCTAAATATTTGGCAACATAAAAGAATAGTGATATTACTTAAGTAAAATTAATTTATTAAGTAAAAATATCTAAGTAAATATCGATTTCTATTTAGTCATTAACCAGTCAAAAAGAGACTGTGAGTCTAAGGGTCTAGAAAATAGATAACCTTGTCCGTAAAGACACTGAAGAGTTTTTAATTTAGCAAGTTGAGCCTCAGTTTCGATTCCTTCGGCAACTACTTTTAAACCCAAACTTTTAGCCATCATCACAATAGCCTCAACAATTTCGCAATTGTTCCCTTCGCAATCAATTGCTTGAACAAAAGAACGATCGATTTTTAGAGCGTCAATTGGTAGGCTATGGAGATAACTCAAAGAAGAATAACCCGTACCAAAATCATCTAAATATAGTCCACATCCCAAAACTTTCAGCTGTCTTAAAGTTTCTATAGTTATTTGAACATCTTGCATTAGCAGACTTTCTGTAATTTCTAATTGCAGACTATGAGCCTCCAAGCCAGTCGTTTGCAAAATTTGCATCAACGAATCAATTAGATGAGGTTGGGAAAACTGCTTTTGAGAAATATTAACTGATATGGTCAAATTAGGATTATTAAACTGAAGTTGCCATTCTTTCAACTGATAGCAAACTTCCTGTAAAACCCACCAGCCAAGGGGGATAATCATTCCTGTTTCTTCGGCTAAAGTAATAAATTCTCCTGGAGAAATATAACCTCTTTCAGGATGTTGCCAACGTGTCAAAGCTTCAAAACCGATTACCTTTCCGTCAACTATAGAAATAATTGGCTGGTAGTGCAGACAAAATTCTCCTCTATCAAGAGAATGATGAAAATCAGTTTCTAGGCGCAGTCGATTTGCCACTTTAATATGTAAACTCTCGTCGAACAACTGATAATTGCTAATGCCTAAAGCCTTGGCTTGATACATGGCAATATCGGCATTACGTAGTAAATCTTCTGACGAATTTAGATTAGGTTCACTAAAAGCAATACCGATACTGACGCTGGTAAAAACTTCGTGTATGCCCAGATGAAATGGAGTTTTTAGACTTTGTTGAATACGTTCTGCGAGTTTGGTTGCCTCAATCAGAGTGTGAATGTCTTCGAGCAAAATGGCAAATTCATCGCCCCCTAATCTAGCCAACATATCGCTAGCACGTAAACAAGTTTTTAATCTTTGGGCAATCCCCACCAAAAGAAGATCGCCACTTTTGTGACCTAAACTATCGTTAACATACTTAAAACGATTTAGATCTAAAAAAAAGACCGCAAATTTGCGGTTGGGATCGCGTCGATATTTCTCTAAAGCTCGATTTAGATGATTGCTTAACAAGTTACGATTAGGTAGATTGGTCAGGCGATCGTATAAAGCATCATAAGCTAATTGTTTTTCAGCTTTTTGTCGTTCTAGTTCTGCTGCTGCTCTAGCCGCGAAAATTTTGAGAATTGATAGCTCAGTCGAGCCATCTTCTATCGGACGCTCATCGATTACCACCAAATGTCCTAAAATTCTTCCTGATGAGTTGACTAAAGGTACACCCACATAGCTTTCTGCGTTTAATTTAACTAGATCGTGGTCGAGAGGAAAAATAGTCTGTAACTTCCTTGGGTAATGGCAAGATACACCAGCAATAACTTGCTCACAGGGCGTATTTGCTATGGCATACTCAAAGTTCTCACCAAAATCTTCTTTGCACCAAAAAGCCAAAGTGCAGACTCTTTCTGGGGCAGTTTTCTCTAGACATTCTGTGACAAACGCATAGTTGACCGAAAGCGCACAAGTCAAATGATAGACCAAAGAGTAGAAAAAATCTTCGCCCGTTACAGCAGCCGTACCTTCAACTACCGAACGCAAAGATATTTCTGTTTGCATATACTTAGTCATATTTTCCTGAATAATCAGGACGCCAAGCCATTCATTTTGTTTAACCTGTTTAATATGAATGACTAGAGGGTTTTTTTGCTTAAGATTATTATTAGTATAGTTAAGTTTAGCTTCGGTTTTTTCCGAACTAGCGATCGCCTCTATTTCTGTGGCAATTTCTTGTGCTAATTCTGCTTCCTGACCAACTCTAGTCCTGCATATATCAATGTAATTATCTCCAATATCCGTGTTCTTTGAAAGACAAGTATTAATTGAATTACTTTTCCAAGCTTGATTAGTTGCAATAATTTCCCCTTCTCGATCTACTAAGGCTACTTGACTATCAAAAGCATCAAAGGTTGCCTGAAATAACTGGAAATAATCCATAATTAATTATTCGTAACAGATAAGTTCAACGATGGTGTTGTCGAGTAGATACATACATATTTATTTATATCACCTTTGCAGCTTAAATAGAGCGATTTTCAACTACTTCATTTACTTAGATATCAAGGGACCATATCGCAAAAAATGAGAATAGCCATGTAGCATGCTACGAACTAGCCAATATACAAAAACTCTAATTTTCTCTTTGGGATAGCTGTCTGAAAAATTAAATAATCACAAGTTGATTCTGTCTTTTAAACTTTTTGCGACACAACCGCAAAAAGCAACCTTGTCTTAACTACCATGCTTATAATGTAAACGAAATTATTTTGGATACTAAAATATCTGACAACTGCTTATGAAGATTATTGATTCTAAAGGAAGACTATTTGGTAAGTTGAGCATCCTTGACTTCGCTGCGGCGGCGGTAATTCTGTTAGTTGTTGTAGGTATTTTCTTGTTTCCTGGTACGCCCGTAACCAACAATATCGTTGCTCAAACCAAACAAAAACCCATTCAGTTACAGATCTTGGTTAGAGGGTTAGGTGTATCTAATTTAGACAACTTATTTCAAGAGTTTAACGACAACGATAATGCTGACATCGTGATTCGCAACCAGCCTGCAGGGAAAGTCAAAATAATCGACAATCAACTATTACCCAGAACTACCCCCGTACCTCAACCCGATGGTACGGTAAAAGCATTGCCCGATCCCCGCCCTGAAGTTGCCATGATCCGCGATATTCTAGTCACTCTTGAAGGAAGAGCCGAAGCAACTAGTACTGGGTTTGTCTTACCAGGAAGCAAAAAAGTTAAAATTGGTTCTGCCATTCAACTGCAGGGAAATACATACGATTTTAATGGTACTGTCGTTTCTATAGAGTTAAAAGATTCCTAGCCAAACCACTTTTGGCTTTGGGTGAAAATTTTTAGTCACATATGCCTATTCGTATTCGTCAGCACGTCAACCCCCTCGCCCGTAAATTTCAACAGCCAATTACAACACCTGATTGGCAAGAAGTTTTTCAAAATGCTCGACAGGATCTTCATCTGGACATTGGCTGCGCGCGGGGCAGGTTTCTGCTGGAAATGGCTCAACAGCATCCTGAAATCAATTTTTTGGGTATCGAAATTCGCCAGCCTCTCGTGACTGCTGCCAATCAGCTTAGAGATGAAATGGGTTTGACCAATCTGCACTATCTCTTTGGCAACATGAATAGTTCTGCCGAAGTGTTATTGCGATCACTACCCGAGCGTACCCTCAAAACTATCTCGGTACAGTTCCCCGATCCCTGGTTTAAAAAACGCCACAACAAACGTCGAGTAGTCCAAAATAACCTAGTAAAAATTTTGGTTGATTACCTAGTTGAAGGAGGGCGGGTTTTTTTGCAGTCTGATATCAAAGAAGTAGCAGAAGAGATGCGCGATCGCTTTGCGGCAAATCCCCTATTAACTCAACAGCACTCTAGTGTCTGGCTAGACGATAATCCTCTAGCAGTAGCTACAGAAAGAGAACTATATGTGCTAGAACAAAATTTACCAGTCTACAGAGTTATGTTTGGCAAGTCTCTAGTCAATTGAAGCCCATTCGCTCGATATCAACTTTTTAACTGCGGAGTGGGCAAAAGAGATTCATAACTGGGAAATATAAGAAAACAGTTTTAATTACCCGCTCAGATCGCTCACCAGTAATAATTCCTGCTATGCTCGACAAAATATCTAAATTACCCAAGTGGATAACTATCGGCTTGGTTTTACCCCTGCTAGTGCTTAACGGATGGTTGCTAATTTTGGTGTTTGAATATTTTCAATCTCTAATTACCATCTTTGCTACTGCCACTTTATTATCATTTATTCTGGATTATCCCGTTCGCTTTTTGGAGAAGAGAGGCTTTAAAAGGGCGATCGCCATTTTAATCGTGTTGTTGACGGGCGTTTTACTATTAGGAGTTATTGGGATCACCGTAATTCCTATCCTCATCGATCAGTTTAATGGACTCCTAGAACGCTTACCCAGCTATGTAGCATCTGGCAGCGAACAAGCAAAGGTTTTGGAAACCTGGGCAGACGAACGTAATTTTCCGATCAGCGTCAGCAGTATAGTAGCCGATGCTTTAGGGCGCATATCATATCAGCTACAGCAGGTGAGTGGGCAGATTTTAGGTAGCGTATTTTCCGTCTTGGGTAGCTTAGTAGATCTCCTGCTAACTATTGTCTTAACCTTTTATTTGCTGCTTCACGGTGGCGAACTATGGGAAGATTTATTTCAAGTTTTTCCCGATGAAACAGCGGACAAAATTCGTGCTTCCCTCAAACGAACCTTTAATAACTACTTTGGCGGACAGCTTACGGTAGCTTCTGTTATGGGAGTCACTATCACTATTACCTTCTTGATCATTCAAGTACCTTTTGCTTTGTTATTTGGCTTAGTAGTAGGCATCATGGCTTTATTTCCCTTTGGCGCGGGCTTGAGTATTAGCTTGGTTAGCTTTTTAATGGCGCTCAAAAGCATCTGGTTGGGATTGCGGGTACTAGCGATCGCTTTTGTCGTCGAGCAGATAGTTGAAAGCGTAATTGCTCCCCGCCTTCTGGGAGAATTTACAGGGTTAAATCCTGTCTTGGTTTTATTATCCTTGTTAATTGGAGCGCAGCTTGGTGGATTTTTAGGCTTGATTTTGGCAGTACCAGCAGCAAGCTTCATCAAAAGCATCTGGACTATTTTCAAATCTAAATCGGAACATCAAGAATTATCCGCAAACGTTTAACCAGACAAAACAAGAGTTAATAAACAAATGATTGCTATTTATCCAGGCAGCTTCGATCCTATTACTCTAGGACACATAGATATTATCGAAAGAGGTGCAAAATTATTCGAGGAAGTTATCGTCGCAGTTCTTTCTAATCCCAGCAAAAATCCTTTGTTTGCAGTCAATACGAGGCTGGAACAAATCACCGAATGCACTAGACACATTGAAAATGTTCGAGTAGATAGTTTTGCAGGATTAACCGTTGAATATGCCAAGCTGCATAATGCAGGAGTTTTACTCAGAGGCTTGCGCGTGCTGTCTGATTTTGAGAAAGAATTACAGATGGCTCATACAAATAAAACTCTCAATCAAGAAATTGAAACAGTCTTTCTCGCGACAACTAAAGAATACAGTTTTTTAAGCAGCAGTATTGTCAAAGAAATCGCTCAATTTGGAGGTTCAATAGATCACTTAGTCTCAGCAAATATTGCACGAGATATGTATCGAAAGTATCAAAAACAATAGTTTTCTCAATATAAATAACAAAAATAACCTTTAAAAGTCCCCTACGGGATTTGTCAGCAATAGATGTTGGCAAATGTTACTTTTTTGAGTTACAAATAGACTCAGGCAATTTAATATAATAATGTTAAAAGAAACCCATTTTCGAACTAGTACCGTACAGTTAAGCGAGCCTCAAGTTATGGAAAGTAGCTGTGGCAACTCCAACTCAAACTTTAATACCGAAGCAGAATTAGACACTCTCAAAGAGCTAGTCTTGAGCAGTGCTCGAATTCCTCTTACCGAGATAGCTGTCATAGACGAAAATTTGCTCTTGGAGAAGGTTTTGTATATTCAAGAGAATCTGCCTACAGAATTGGCTACGGCGGTTGAATTACTCAATCATCGCCAGGAGATTATTGCTGACGCACAAAGCCAAGCATATTCAATCATTAAGTCGGCTGAAGAAAAAGCGTTTCAAATTGTTCGAGAGTCGGCAATTGTCAGAGAAGCAGAACTAAATGCGGCAAAAATCAGGCTAAAAACCGAGCAAGAATGCGAAGAGATGAAACAAAGCGCCATCTCTGAATGCCAAGCTATTCAAGTGGAAGCCGACAATTATGCCAGTGATGTTCTGGCAGATTTGGATAGTAAACTACAGGATATGTTAACTATAGTCCAAAATGGTCGCCAGCAACTTGATAGTTAAGTAATTGCTCAATGCTCAAAAGTCAAAAAGCCAAAATAACTATTTTATTACTAGCGATCGCTCATACTTTTAAGTATATCTGCAAATTCAACAGGTGTTATGAGCAGGTCAACCTGATCAAACGTAAAAAAAAGATCCTTATTCACCTACTCCCCTATTGCCTAAAGCTAAAGTATGTTTATCGGTTTGATATTTAATAAAGTGGAGCTGCTTATCATCGGTTGCCAGTATATTTACTGATTACTTTTCTCGGCAAAAGTTACTTGTTATTACTGCTGACTCTACTAAATGAATCGATTAATATAATAAGTAATCATAGGAAATAAATTGTAATCATGAACCCAAACGAAAGAAATCAAGATTCGTTGTGTACAATGATTCATGAAATAGCTCCAGATTTCCATCTTTGTCCCTCAATACAGCACTTGGTATTTACTGTAGAGAATTGGGAGACTCATATTAGCGATTTAGAACATCGACTGCAGCTACTCCAGCAGGAAGTCGAATACTTAAACCAAGAAAAGAATCGATCAATAGAGTCTTGAAAACAGATTGGTAGGGTGGGCAATAGTAAGTCTATTCTTGATAATCGCAGAATAATATTACTGCCCACCTTACATTTGCACATTTGCTACCTGGGGTGTGTCTCTAATTATGATCAATTTTCAGCTACATTGCGAGAGATAATCAGAATTTTCCACTGTCCTAGTTGACTAGCCTGAAACGCCACCTGGCTGCCATCGCCACTGATTGTCGGATTGGTAGCAGAACCCCTCACATTAGCAGTCAGTAACTCTGATTTTTGGGTCGAGCGATCGTAAACAAAAATATCAGTTTTACCTCGTTCGGTAGAAACATAAGCAATAAACTGACCGCTTCGACTAAGTGCTGGCTTATCTTGGCTAGAGTCACGACGATTTAGATTGGGTAAAGATACCAATCGTCTGTTTTGCAGATCGTAGAGAAAGATATCTCTATGATCGCGACGATCTGAGGCGAAGGCTAGATAGCGACCATCCGCACTATAGTTCGGATACTCCTCCACAGCGTTGCTATTGATATCTCCAGGGATTATCTCTGGCTGAACTAATAAATTAGAACTGCATCCACTGATAAATATCACCATTGCCATTAAGCCCAGTCGAGAAATCATAGTACGTGCTGACGTTATTTATGTGACTATTTTTTTACGTCTCAACATTTGTTTTTGTGAGACTGGATTTTACTTGAACTCACTCAGCCAAAGTTAATTTTGCTCGATCTTGATTTATTCGAGCAGTTGATAAAATCTTGGAAAAATTTAAAAATGTAGCCAGCTATACATATCGATAAAGTAGTGTTTCTAGATACGAGATCTTAACTTTTACCTTAATATCTCGC
>JBCDCO010000028.1:0-29601 GCA_039181635.1 Cyanobacteria bacterium P01_G01_bin.19
AAGGGAAGCGAACTCCAAAAACCAAAAGATCATCAGTTTAAAGAACTACTAAGTCTTAAAACTAATCATTATCAAAATCGAGCTGCCTTTACAAGAGCAATAGATTCTCCTCAGACATTAACCAGTAATCTCAATTTAGAAGAGTCGAATCATCAGGCAGTTTCACCACAGCCTGCATTTAATTTATCTAATTTAATTTCTATCTTAAAACGCCGTTCCTCCCCCGCTTTGATGGGATTTTCTGGTGTCTTATTAGGAGCAATTTTATATTTAATTTTTGCGCAAAGGAGTTATCAGACTACCGCCTCAATAATTTTAGAAGATCGTCAAGAAAGTATTTCTGAATTAGGAAAAAACTTAAGCAGTGTTTTAGAAAGCAGAGAATATAGCCCTCTTGTCAGTCAACTAGAGCTGGTTCGCTCAAGATCGGCTTTGAATACGGCACTCAATAAGGTTGCCCAAGAAAAAGATGTAGATCTAACCGAACAGATTACTGTCGATGAAATTCGAGAAAACCTAGGGGTAAAAATTATTCCTAATACCAATATTTTAGAAGTAAATTATGTAAATTCAGATCCTGAATTAGCGCAGCTTTTATTAAATGGAATTATTCAAGCCGTTATAGAGAGAAACACCGATAGTATTCGTTCCGAAGCCAGATCGGTCAAAGAGTTTTTGGAACAACAAGTTAGCAAACAGCGCCAGGAACTGAGAAAATTCGAAACAGCAGAAAACAGTTTTCGAGAGAAAAATGGCATCGTTGCTCTTGATAATCAAACTGCCAATTTAGTTAATAGTTTAAATGATTTAGAAACTCAAGAACAAAGTTTATTGACTCAAATCAAAGAGCAAGAATCGAAAGTAGAAAGCCTCCAGCAGATAGCAAAAGTAAATGATGCTGAAACTGCCTACAATCAGGGCATAATTGCTCAAGATCGACAGTTAGAAGACCTAAGAACGCAGTTGACCAATATAGAGTCAGAACTAGCTGCTGCTCGCTCCAATTTTACCGATAATAATCCTATAGTAATTTCCTTACTGGAAAAAGAGGAAGAAACTCTTAGTCTTTATCAAGAACGAGTTAGGAATGTTTTAGGGGAGGGAGCGATACTGGCTCCTGAGCTAACAGAAAAGGGCTTTAGTCAAGATAGAGATGGACTTGGTCATGAAGTTTTTGTTGAATTAATTGCTAATCAAACACAACTAGAGGCAAATAGAGACAAACTTGAAGCGATCGCAGTAGAGAAAGAAAAAATAAATAATCGGATTGCTTCTCTACCTGCTCAAGTTCAATCCCTTACAGAATTACTCCTCCAGCGAGAGCAAGCTAATGAAAGCCTGCAATTTTTACAGCGCAAACTAGAAGAAGCAACGATTGCCGAAGCTCAGTTAGTGAGCAATATTCAGATTGTCGAGCAAGCAAGCCTACCTTCTGCTCCTAGCTCTCCCCAAGTAATTCTGGTACTGGCAATGGCCTCGATCGTCGGTACAATTTTGGCAACTAGTATTGTTCTACTTTTAGAAAAAATTGACCACACTTTATATGATGTCGAGGAAGTCGAATCGCAACTAAATATTCCGTTCTTAACTGCTTTACCCCATCTTCCAGGTAGTACTGAACACCTGAATCAAATTAAGCTGTTTTTGCAAAATAGAGATTTGTATGAACCCTATCGTTATCTTCTCAAAAGATTAGAGTCCTCTGGCTCGAAAGTAATTGTAGTCACCAGTGCTACGGCGGGAGAGGGTAAGTCAGCAGTAGCGTTACACCTGAGTGCAGTATCGGCAATGCTGTCCAGACGAACTTTAATTATTGATGCCCATTTAGATCGACCAACACAACATCGCTTGTTCGATGTCGAGCTTCAGCCTGGTGTGACGGAAATCGTAGCCAATAAGTTGAGTCTAGCTGAGGTAGTTCAATCTACTCAGATCAAAAATCTTTCGGTTCTATCTTCGGGCATCTCGACTTCTAATTCCTGCCAGATTTTGGAGTCACCTCTGATTAAAAATATCCTTCAAGATGCTGCGATTCAGTACGATTTAGTAATTATCGATGCGCCATCAGTAGGCAGCAATTGTGATGCCTACACTTTGAGTAAATACAGTAATGGATTAGTCATGGTGACGCGACCTTGTTACACCAACAAAAACATTTTAGAGCAGACGGTGAAGGATCTCAGACGAAATAAAGCTTCAATTGTTGGTTTTGTCATTAATAATGCAGACAAAGAAAAACAGCAGTCAAATAGCGATCGCAACATCATCAATCACAGTCCATCGCTCCTGCTCAATTCCATTCAAGCGAATAACTTCCATCGAAATACGAATGGGATGAAGCAATCATGAAGATCAATAGTTCTTGGTATACAGCCTCAAGACTATCGCTAAGTGTGGGGCTTATTGGAGGAAGTATCGGTTTATTTCTCGGAATAGCAGCTGGCTTTCAACCTTTATTATTATGCTTGGCTATTTTAGCTCTTACTTTATTTGCTTGTTTTTTTACCTACTTCGAGCAAACAGTAATAGGTCTATTAATCTTGCGTAGTTCTTTAGACATTTTTTCCGATTGGCAAGTTCCTGCCGCTTTTGCCATTGGATTGGATGCATTAACCATACTCTATGTAATATTAATGTTGCTGTTGGGTCGCCAAATTATAACAGATAAGTTTTTTTGGTTTTTTGCAACTTGGGTGGCAATTCAAGGGTTATGGGTTATTTTTATTCCTCTGGGTGGACTAGGATTGAACGCTTCCTATTTACTAGTCGGCATCCGCGAATGGGTGCGTTTATTTTCGTGGCTAATGGTCTATCTGTTGGTCATGCAGCTGAAAGACAAAGTTAAACCAGAGCGTTTTGTTGGTCTTTTAATGCTCAGTCTGATTGCACCAATGGCAATTTCTTTGATTCAGGTAATTGTACCTTCTGGTATACTTCCTGATCTACTTGTTTATAGACCAGATAAAGATTTTGAGGTTCTGGGAGAAGGTTCTCGTATTTTTGGAACTTTGGGTCATCCCAATGGTTTGGCAAAATTTCTAATTTTGTTTATCGCTTTAACTTGGTGGCAGCTAGAGCGTTCCTTAGAACGCTGGTTTTGGATTATTTTAATGTCCATACTCATTTTTTTCCTGGTGACTACTCAAGCTTTATTCGCGATCGCAATGTTTGGAGTTTTCATTGTTGTTCGTGCAGTGCAAAACATTTCGGTATCGCGGCTTTTTGGAGCAGCAATAGTGTTCGCACTATTTATAGCCTTATTTGCTACTTCGGAGTATGGATTGGAAAGACTAAACTCTATTGCTAACACGCCATTGCTCAATCCAGATATTGGTATATCCCAAGCAATTTTAATGGCCGAAGGAAATAGCTTTAACTGGCGCATCGCGCACTGGACCTATCTGTTGCAAGCTTGGCAAAGTCATCAACTCTTTGGCTACGGTCTAGGTGGAACTCCAGCGATACCATATTTTTATAACGATGCCCATAGCGACTATGTACGCGCTTTAGTAGAGGGGGGAGTTGTCGGCTTGACAACTTTTTTTATTTTTCAGGCAGGTCAACTCGTAAGGCTGGTTCAATTATATAAAAAGGCATCTCCCACAAGTGATTTGCGCCGTTTTTGCTCTATTTTGTTGGCTATTTTTTGGTCATTTCTGGTGGGTATGACCACCGATAATATGTGGGGCAACACTGTTATGTACTTTTATTGGTGGTCTCTGTTGGCTGTAGCTGGTTGGGATTGGAATCAAGATCGGCCTAGTCAAAGTTAAGTTTATGACCTAACCAAAAATCATTTGCTGGTCGAGTTTTTCTTGACCCTTGCTTGATAAGAAATCTATTTTTTATTCAACAACTTTAACTAGTTAGAGGAGAAACTAAATGTTATTTTTACTAAAAAAGATTTTAAAAACAGAACGCATTGCTATCGATGTGATGTTTATTTACCTGTACAAAAAAATTAACCACAGTTATTTATTTAACCTGTTTCAGAAAAAAGAAAGTAAAATTTTATTTATAATTGGTTGCCAGCGTTCGGGAACCAGTTTAATGAATCGGATTTTTACCAGAGAACCAAATACCAGTGTTTACAGGGAATCGAGTCAACTTTCATCAAGAGATCCAGGCAAATTAAGACTCAATCCATTTGAAGAAGTTAAGTCAGCTTTAGCCAAAAATTACGCACCTTTAATTGTTATTAAACCCATTGTAGAAAGTCAAAACGCTCTACAGTTACTCGAGAATTTTCCCGAATCGAAAATACTTTGGATGTATAGAAATTATAAAGATGCGATTAAATCGTATTCTAAAAGATTTAGCGGTAACAGAGCAATCATCGATTTAAAACCGATTGTAGAACTAGATCGCCAAAGTTGGCGTGCTGAAAAAGCCTCTGACTATGTTCATTCGATGATTATCAAATATTACTCTGAAGATATGAGTCAGTATGATGCGATCGCACTATTTTGGTTTGCTCGCAATCAGCTATTTTATGAACTTAATCTCGACCAAAATTCCAAAGTTTTAATGTGCAAGTACGAAGATCTGGTCGCCCATCCGACAGCAATGATGAAAACCATATATCAGTTTTTAGATATAAATTTTCAGGAAATTAGAGGAATCAATGAAGTGCACTCTCAATCTGTAGGTAGAGGGGATGCGATCGAGCTATCACCATCCATTGATAAACTTTGCTACGATTTACAAGAGAAACTCGATCGTACTTACTCTTTACGCTCATATATAGAATCGGGTAGTGCATTAAACAAGTGTGGATAGATAATCAAGTTATGCCAACTCCAGGGTGTGCTCGCTAATCCCTCTCTCATTACAACGCATTTATATGATGGAGTAAGAAGTCTTCTGTTAGATGTTTAATTGTATCAACATGCTGATTCATTACCCAAAGGAAAAGAAGATGAAAACTTCCGAAAAAAGCCAGATATTGCTCTAAAATTAGTCAATCAAACTCTAGAGAGAAAATATCATCCAGGAATTGTTTTAATCGATGGAGATTATGGGAACAATTCGACTTTTTTGCAAGAGTTAGAAAAGTTTAAACTTAATTATGTTGGAGGTTTAGCCAAGAATCGTTTAGCTGGTGTAATTAATCCAGAAACAGGAGAAAAACAATCAGAAAAAAGATTAGATGAAATTATATTTTCTTTATCTAAAGAAGATTTTAAAGCTGTAACTTTAGACGAAGCTCTAATTCGTCATTTTATTTTAGTCTTTACTGCTTATACTTTCATTGTTTACATGATTAGTGTCTCAGTTAATTTAGTTCTTGCGTTCTTGTTTTAACCTTTGACATATCCGAAGGTGTCCCTAAAGGGATATATGCGAAGCGGTATCCTTTAGGACACTTCGATATATCCTTTAGGACAAATTATTTTACAGTCCCAACAGCAGTGTTTTGCTTTCGACTATGAACCCTACTATCCTTTATTCTTTTGAACTATGCGATCGCCTTTACACCTTTGACCAAGACGCTAATTTAATAAAATAACAATAGACGAATAAAAAAATAGAATGCAAAACCAGTTATACGATCGCGATTTTAATCTTTGGGTAGAACAAATGGCGATCGCTGTAAAAAATAGAGATTCAGAGGCTATGGATTGGGGCAACTTGCTAGAAGAAATTGAGGATATGGGGAAGTCGGAAAAGCGGTCGCTTGAGAGTTATTTAGAGCGATTGGCAGAACATATCCTTAAGTTAAAGTATTGGGAAGCAGAGAAGGCAAGAAATTACAAACACTGGCAAGTAGAAGTAGTCAACTTCCGCAACCGTATCTCCAGACTATTGGATCGTAGTCCTAGTTTAAAGAACTACATGGAACAGATTTATCCTAAAGTATTCCAGGATGCCAGAAATGCTCAACAAATAGAGTTTGAGATTCCTCAAGACAGTTTTATCGATTTAAAGCAAATACTAGAAAAAGATTATTTCGGCTAGATTACAGCTACTCTAAAACGAGTAGACTGCGATCGCTTTTATCTTATTGCTTCACATTTTCTAATAGAGTTTCAAACAGATTCTGTTCTTATTATGGCAATAGCGATCGCCGAATCTCTGAAACTGATAATGCATAGCTTGAATTAAGAACATTGCACTTTCTCTTATTCCGACAAATTTTCGCTGTCAGCAGATAATTCTTTGCCGATCTGTTCGGCTTCGGCGAGTGTTTTTTCTGGATCGCGCTGTTGTGAATTTTTAATGTAGCTTAATTTCCACTCTTCTAGAAGATCTGCGAGTAAAATCTGAATTTCACTTTGGGTAGCTTTGTTCTGTATTTCTTGCTTGAGACTGGTAGAAAAGTTTTTACTCAGACGATTAAAGATAATTTTACCTTCTGCATCAGTGTAAGAATTCATCAAAACGTCGTAAGTAGTTTGAGCCAAATAATCGGCTAATTGTTCGATGGTTTCTTGCGGTAGGTTAGAAAATCCAGGAATTTCTTTAACAGCTTGATATAGATCGGATTCTTTTAATGCCGCCTTGAGACTATAGCGCAGTAGATTTTCGATGTCTGGCTGTACTTGAGGCAAGACTTGATAAATAGTCAAGCTAATCAAGCGATCTATTATTTTGTCGATTTTATCGCTTTCTCCTACCGTTATTCCTTTTTCAGAAGATAATAATACATCGGCGATCGCGCCACTGCTAACTATTTCTTGGCTTTGATTTAGCAGACGCACAATTAAAAATGTCGATGCCCGATGAGAAATATACGCCGCTGGTTCGTGGGTAATTTCCAATAAAATCTCTTCCAAACTAAACAAACCAGATTTATGAATCCTCACTGTGACGGGAATAATTCGCAACCATCGCCATAAAGGAACTAGCATCAGGATATCGTACCAATAGCGAAACATAGCTTGAAACCAATTTAGGCGATCGCGTTGTTTTGCCACCCAAAAAGTACGAATGAGATATTCGATCGCAAAAAAGAGAATAAAGAAAATATCAATGCGCCAGAAGTTATCGATCTCTATTCCATTGGCGTTGATACGACGATAGTAGTTTGTTCTTAGTAAGGGTTCGATCTTGTCGCGAAAGAACTCCAACTCTTCTGCCAGATTGGCTTGGGATAAATACTCCTGACTCCAAAAGTTGCTAAATGCTTCCTTGGTAGAACGAGTTTGCAGACGATATTCCATACGATGCTTTAGTCTGGCAAAGGTATTCAACTGATTGGAAGATAGAAAAGGGTTTTCTTCAATCAAATAGATACTTTGCTTTCTTAGAGAAGTCAGTAACTCTTCATTGTCGGCGATCGTTTCTCCTGCCTCAATCTTCTGAATTAGCCGATCGCTTGTTTGCAGATATGCCTCTGTATCTGGGTTAGGTTCTATTGCTTTTACAGGATCGTATATCCTTACTAAAAGAGGTGCGCGATCGAGATAAAGATCTCTTAAGGATGAATAGCTTAGATTAAACATAACGAGGATTAAATTAGCTAAAGCAATCGCCGCAATAATTTTTTGAACCCAGCTATTTTTAATTAAATTCCTAGACTGTTTTACTTGCATAGATCGATTAATACCGCAATAAAAAGAGCATAGACTAACTCATTACTTATTACTTATTACTTCTCGTCCAGATAAACCCGCCAAATACTCCTTGGCTACCTGGGGTCTACCCCAGATCACCGTCTCTTTTTTATAGATAACCATGCCTGGTTTTGCACCTTTAGGCTTATAAACATCTTTTGGTTTAGTGTAGGTGACGGGGACTTGCTCGCTTTCTCTTGCTTGGCTATAGTAAGCAGTAAGATCGGCGGTAAATTGTAAATCTGCCTCGCTAGGTACTGCGCCAGGATCGAGACGCAGTAAAACATGGCTACCTGGAATTTCTTGGGTATGAAACCAAAGATCGTATTCTACTGCGGTGCGAAAGGTTAAAATATCGTTTTGACGATTGTTGCGACCAACCCAGATTTCACAACCTGAAGGGGCTTTGTAGCGATAGGGTTGAGAATCTTTGTCTTCCTTACGATTTTCTCCTTGATGGTCGCTTTTAAGATAGTTTTGCTGGATTAGTTCTTCTTTTATTTCTGCTAAGGCTTGAAGATCTTCCGCTGTTTGTTGGTCATTTTTTAGCTGGTTTAGAGATGTTTGCACCTGCGACAAGTAATTAATTTCTTCATTTACTTCTGCTAATAAAGGTTTGACGGCATCTTTTGCCCGCTTGAGTTTTTGACTGGTTTTGTAGATTGCCTGAGCGTTTTGTGCCGCATTTTTTTCGACATTGAGCTTTATTTTGATAGGTTTACCCGTTTCAAAGTCTTCAATCGTAATAGACTTCATTCCTGGCTGTATTTCATGAAGATGTGCCATCAATAAATCTCCTTGGTGGCGATAATCTTCCGCATCTTTGGATTGTTCTAAGCGATCGCGAAAAGTTTTTGCTTTAACGTTAAGTTTCTTCAATAAGTTACTTAACTTTTGATTTAGTTGATGATGAAGCTGGTTAAATTGCTGACGATTGAATTCTTGAGTGTAGTATTCGTTTAAGAGGATTTGTACTTGCTTTGCTGGCTCGGTTTTATGCCAGCCTAAAACGGTGTAGCCATTGTTCGACCAGCCAGGATCGAATTGTTTTTGCTCTAGTGCAGTCAGCCATTTTTGCCAGTATTTAAACAATTCTTGCCAATCCTTGGTTTCGAGAGTGTCTGTCTGTACTTGAGGACTTAAACCTGCCGCGATCGCAATTTCCTCTGCCACTTTAGGACTCAAACCACGATAAGACTTTAATAGCTGACGCTTAAGTTGCCCTGGGATTAAAGATACTCGTTCGTACCATCTACTAAAAGGTTCTGCTAATTTTGGCACAGTGCCAGTGAGGGCAGGAGGTACTTCGTAACGCTGACCTGTTTGAATTGGGCGCACGCTAGACTGGGCGGCGCTTATTTGACGGGCAGGAGTAATAATTTGTAGATCGGCATCGGTTAAGATGACGTTACTATATTTGCCCATAATCTCTACGTATAGGTGCCATAGTGGTTCTTCCCCTGGTCGATTGGCAAACTGCAGATCTAAAACTCTTTCCCAGGGTGCGATCGCCTTGATGCCAGTCAAAGCCAGTCCCTTAAACTGATGTCTTAATTGGTCGCTAAAGGTAAAGGTATCTTTGATACGAGGTGGCGGATTGCCAATATTAATCCGTGCAGCTTCAGGATGCCAACAGATAGTCAGCCATGGTTTTGCTTTAAGAGTGCGTAGTGCCAATGAAATGGTAAAGCGATCGCGCTGGTATATTTGTTCGACCCGCGAAGGAACCCAATCTCGATTGAGTTCGGCACAGGCTGCCATCAAAGTTGTGTAATCTACTGGTTGCATAATAATTTTAAAAGTAAATAAAAATACAGGTTAATAATGAAATTATTGTGATTTAGGCTACAGAATGTCCTTATATAAGATAAAAACTTAAATTTCTTTAAATAACTCATCTTTATTCTTAATTTTGCTTGTAAATAGAAGTTTTTAACTATAGTATTAAAACTATATTTCTAAACTTGGCGATAAATCACCTTAATAATCGCAATTCACAAAGAATTATGGATATTCAATTAATTAATATCGGTTTCGGTAATATTGTTTCAGCTAATCGTATTATTGCTATAGTTAGTCCCGAGTCCGCACCTATCAAAAGAATTATTACAGAAGCCAGAGAAAAAAATCTCCTAGTTGATGCTACCTATGGTCGTCGCACCAGAGCCGTAATCGTTACCGATTCTTCTCATGTAGTTCTTTCGGCAATTCAGCCAGAAACAGTAGCTCACCGTTTTGTGGTGAATAAAGATGGTAAAGATTCTTAGCCTAACCAGAGTATTACTTTAACCGCTTTGCGGTAGTTATTAGGTATTAGTCATTAGTTTTTTCGGGTCTAAGTTCCCTCTCATAATGTCTGATTTGAGAGTTATTATTGATTGGTAGTTCAGGCGTTCAACAGCCTCGGGAGACCCCAAAGCTTCGATTGGATATGGCGAGGCAACCTCGCCATCCCTCTCGCTCAGGCTTATGCCCTCAAAATCTACTAGTCAATTAAACTAAAAACCAAAAACTAATTACTATAAACTTATTTTAATGTCAGCAAATCAACTAGGTAAACTTATTGTCATCACAGGTCCTAGTGGTGTAGGAAAAGGGACTTTAGTCAATTTGCTCCTAGAACGCCATTCTCAGCTCAAACTATCGGTATCTGCCACCACCAGACAACCTCGCCCAGGAGAAGTAGACGGGGTGAATTATTTCTTTCTCAGCAAAGAAGATTTTGAAACGGCAATTCTCAATAATGAGCTTCTAGAATGGGCAGAATATGCTGGCAATTATTATGGTACGCCCAAGGCAGAAATAATAGAGCAAATTAGTCAGGGTAATTATGCAATCTTAGAGATCGAACTGGAGGGGGCAAGGTCGGTAGCTCGTCTCTTTCCAGAAGCTCGGCGCATTTTCATTTTGCCACCCTCGATTGAAGAATTAGAAGCCAGAATTAGGAGCAGAGGTACTAACACCGAAGAATCGATCGCCAAGAGGTTAGCAATTGCTAAGACTGAAATTGCCGCTAGCAATGAATTTGATGTTCGAATCGTCAATGACAACTTAGAAAAAGCGATCGCCCTTTTGGAAGCAGCAATATTTGAAAACAGCTAAAACATTGAGCATTAAACATTGAGCATTAAACATTGAATACATTGAACATTGAATATTGAATATTGAGCAGCAAACGTCATTTAGCCATTTATTTTATCGCCTCCATTAAGGCTGCTGGACGACCGAGATGAAAGCCTTGAGCATAGTCAACATTTAACTCGCGCACGCTGTTTAAAATGGCTTCATTTTCGACAAACTCAGCCACTGTTTTTAAGCCAATTCCTTCGGCAATGTGGTTAATCGCCTCTACCATGACTTTAGATGCGGGATTTTTATTTAATTCTCGAATAAAAGAGCCGTCAATTTTTAAGTAATCTACGGGCAAATTTTTTAGATAGGTCAAAGACGAGACTCCCTTGCCAAAATCATCTAGAGCAAAACTACAGCCAACTTGCTTAAGAAAATTGATAAATTTGACTATGTTCTTCATGTCAGCAACAGCGATCGATTCGGTGATCTCAAAGCAAAATAGGCTTGCAGGAAAAGGACATCGATCTATACGCTGTTTGAGGAATTCTAGGAAGAACTGATTATTTAATGAAGCTCCTGAAAGATTGATTGAAAAACGATGAGTATCCCATACAGCGCGATCGCATTGTTGTAGAGTTTCGAATAGGTTGTTGACTACCCAAGTATCTATTTCAGTCATCAAGAAATTACGTTCGGCAATATCGATAAATGCGCCAGGCAGAATTACCTTATTTGCTGTATCTGTCAAACGTAGCAAAATCTCAAAACATTTTTGGGGGTCGTTGTTTTTTAAAGATGTAATCGGTTGGGCATAAAGACTAAACAAATTTTGTCGCAGTGCTTTACGCAAACGCTCGATCCAGCGCAGTTTTAAATCTTTGCGATTTTGAGAATGGGCAATAGATTCTGGATATACTGCCACGCAGTCTCTACCACGCTCTTTTGCCTGATATAAGGCTAAATCTGCTGCCTCAATCAGCAGTTGAGGATTATCTGTAGAGTTGGGAATCGTGGTTGCTACTCCCAAACTCATAGTAACGACAGAGTTCACCAAAGAATTATGATGGGGAATTTCTAGTTGCTTGACTGCATTGCGCACATTCTCTCCCACTGTTGCCGCGCCTAATTGGGGAGTATCAGGCAGGATAATCACAAATTCTTCTCCGCCATACCGCGCTACCACGTCTCCAGACCTTTTGAGGGTAGATGAGATAGTTTGAGCTATCTTTTGCAAGCATTTATCTCCTTCTTGATGACCGTAAACGTCATTATAAATTTTGAAACAGTCTACATCGCACATAATTAGCGAAAGGGGTGCAGGAATGCGCTTGAGCCTACCCCACTCTCTTTTTAGCTGTCGGTCAAAAGAACGACGGTTATATATACGAGTCAAAGAATCTAATAAAGCTAATTGGGATAGCTGTTTGTGTAGCAATCCTTGCTTAGTTGCGATCGCCAGCTGAGTAGTAATTTCTTTTAGCAAATTTGTTTCTTCCAAATTCCATTGCTTAGAATTGGAACTGCGCTCGGCAATCAGCCACCCATACAAAGCATCAGTGGTAAAAACTGTATCTTTGCTAGAGCTAAAGAAACCAGATGTATAATCCGAACTTCTGAGTAAAATAGGTACAATAAGCCGATCTTGAGGAGTGTCAGCTTGGGCGATGTCAAAACAAAGCTTACCCTGCTTTTGGCAAATTAGTTTGGCTTCTCCTTGCAAATAAGACTGGTACTTTTCCGAGTCAGGGCAAAGGCAGTCGTAACAAACACCAGCTGGCGAATCTATTGTCAGCTTCGACCGAGATGAATAAGCCTTGAGTGTCACCTTTTTCCCATTTAAAGCGGTTAATCCCACAAAATCACAGTCGAGCAAAGTTTGAATCTCTTGAGTAGCAGTTTGAAAAATTACGTCTAGATCGAGAGAGCGACGAATGCGATCGCTGATATCAAATAATAGCTTTCGTTGAGCCGCATCTTTAATTGAACCTTGATATAAATCGGACAAAGCAAGATGAGTCTCAACCCGCGCCAACAATTCTGACTCTTCTACAGGCTTGGTGATATAGTCCACCGCCCCAGCGTTAAAGCCTGCGACTTTATCATTGGCATTGGTTAATGCAGTCATGAAGATAATCGGAATATTTTTGGTGCTTGGTTCGGCTTTGAGATGACGACAGACCTCAAATCCATTGCGACCAGGCATCATTATGTCTAGCAAAATCAAGTCCAGATGAGTTTTTCTCGCAGTCGCGATCGCTTTTTGACCGCTTTGAGCGATTAGAATTTTGTAGCTATTGCTTTTTAAATATTTGGATAAAAGCTTTAAGTTATTAACTTTATCATCAACAATTAAAATAGTTTTTGGCGTCGAAATAGTGCTAGATAAAGTCATCTTTAAATATATGTGACTTGAGACATATATCTTTTTTACTCGAACCCAACCCTTTGAGTAATGGGTTAAAACACCAATATTAAGATTTTGTAAATCAGACTACCAGGATTGTCTACTAAGTTTTTTTACGTAGATTAGCTCGAAATTGCCGATTGGTAATACCATTTCTCTTTAATACGACTACAGATAACTTCAAGGCTAGGGGATTAGGGGATTGGGAGACTAGGGGACTAGGAGGCTGGGAGAAATAAGCTATCTATTTGTTCAGAGTACGCGCAAAATGCTAGGAATGCTGTCGATCGCATCTAGATTTTTGATTTCTTCTAGTGCTTGACGAAAATTTCCTTCTTTAACATCATGAGTAACTACGACAATTTCGGCTAGGCGATCGCGAAAACCAATTTGCACCACAGACTCCAAGCTCACATCATGATTGCCAAAACTCGTTCCCAAATGACCGATGACGCCAGATATGTCTTGGCAGAGGAAACGAGCATAAAAGCGGGTTTCAATCTCGGCGATGGGAGTAAGTTCGCAAAAGCGATCATGAGAACAGCTTAATAGAGGATCTAATTTTCGCTCGGCAGCGGTATTTACCTGGCTAGTTTTGAGAATACCGACGATATTAGCAATGTCTGAGACGACGGCACTGGCGGTTGCACCTTTACCCGCCCCAGGACCATATAACATTACCTGTCCCAAGGGATTTCCCTCAACCAAAATCGCATTATTAACTCCGTTGACATTCGCCAAAGGATGGTCTTTAGATACCAAAGTAGGATGAACTCTGACTTGAAGAGAGTCGCTGTCCGAATTAGCTTTAGCGATCGCTAGTAGCTTGATGACAAAACCAAGATCGTCGGCATAGCTAATATCAGTAGCGTTGATTTGGCGGATACCTTCACAAGCAATAGCTTCTCGTTTGATTCTGCCTCCAAAAGCGATCGCCGCGAGGATGGCAATTTTATCGGCTGCATCATAGCCATCCACATCGGCAGTAGGATCGGCTTCGGCGTAACCCAACTTTTGAGCTTCGGCTAAGACTTCGTCAAAGTCCGCACCATCTTCGCTCATCTGAGTCAAAATGTAGTTAGTCGTGCCGTTGATGATGCCAATTAAGGTTTGGATTCGATTTACACCCAAAGACTGTTTCAATGGCTTGACCACGGGAATTCCACCACCCACTGCGGCTTCTAGCAAGACATATACCCCCGCCTTGTTAGCAGCATTGAAAATTTCTGCCCCGTGTCGTGCAATTACCGCTTTATTTGCCGTCACAATATGTTTGCCGTTGGCTATGGCTGTGAGAATTAGCGATCGCGATGGTTCTAGTCCTCCTAGCAACTCCACCACGATCTCAATTTCAGGATCGGTAACGATAGCATCTAAGTCTGCAGTCAATACCCCTGGAGGAAGCTGGGGGGATCTTGGTTTGTCAAGAGATCTGACTCCTACTCTAGATATCTCAATTTCCTGCAGCAGACTATTTCTTCCCGTAGGATCGAGAATAATTTCTGCTGTCCCCGTACCAACCGTGCCGTATCCTAATAGACCTATTTTAAAAGCCACAACCTTTTGTCTTGACTGCAATACTTTATCTAGATTAGCGGTAATGGGTGTTGTTGGTGAAATTTTTTTGCTTGATTATTTTCTAATTCGGGATTCTTTAAAAAAAATTGGTAAATCATCGTTTTTTATGCGTTGAATATACAAAAGTAATAATCAAAGCTATAACTAAATTTTCTAAAATATAAATTAACTTGATGTTCCACAAATTTTTTAAATACGCTGCAAAGAGAAAAGCTATCTTGGGGCTGATCTGTACTCTTTCAGTTGGTGTAGCTAATGTACCAGTTTTGTCTGAGACTTTGCGAGTTGGCACCAAACCCTTTGCACCTTTTTCTTTTGTTCGAGAAGGAAAATATATTGGTTTTAGTATCGATCTTTGGGAAGAAATAGCTAGCGAATTAGAATATGAATATGAACTATATGGTGAAAAAACCATCACAGAACTTTTAGATTCGGTTGCTTTGGGTAACATAGATGTGGCGATCGCTGGAATTACCATCACTTCCGAGCGAGAAAAAGCCATCGATTTCTCTCATTCTTTTTTTGAATCGGGATTGCAGATCTTAGTCCCTATCAAATCACAAACATCACCCATCGATACCTTTATCTGGCTGATTATTTCGCCGATCCTACTCAGAACCATCGGAGTATTGCTAATTGTGATTGTAATTTCGGCTCATTTACTTTGGTTTTTTGAGCGCAAAAAAAATCCAGAGATGTTCCCCGAAGAATATCTTAAAGGTGTCTGGGAAGCCTGTTGGTGGTCTGTCGTTACTGTAGTTACCGTAGGCTATGGAGACAAAGCTCCTATTGGCGTCGCGGGTAGAATTATCGCAACTATCTGGATGTTTACTGGAGTGCTGCTCGTATCCTATTTCACCGCTTCAGTCAGTTCGGCACTGACAGTACAGCAGCTAGAAACTTCGATCCAAGGATTAGAAGATCTTAACGGCAAGCGAGTTGCCACCGTAGAGGGCAGTACGGCAGCAGAATATCTTCAGGATTTGCCGATTAGAAGAGTCGAATACGAACTTGTGGATGAAGCTTTTGATTCTATTGAAGAAGGTAAAGTGGATGCTGTAATCTATGATGCTCCCGTGTTACAAAATTACGCCGTAAGAGACGGTCAAGGAAAAGTTCAGGTTGTCGGCTCGACTTTTGAAAGACAAAGTTATGGTGTCGCGCTAAAAACCGATAGTCCATATCGAGAAGAGATCAATCAAGCCATCTTATCTATTGTCGAAAGCGGTACTTACGACGAAATTTATAAAAAATGGTTTGGTGAAATCGAGTAAGTTTTTGGCATTGTCTCTGACAAATTACTACATTAAACATTTATCATTTACCATTGCTCAGTGAACATTTTGGCTATCGAGCGCAAAATTAATTGTTCAATGTTTACCCTCGACAGTTTGCTCAACGGAGGAAACCTCCGCAACGCAACTGTCTCGCAATGTTCAATGCTCAATGTTCAATATCTAGCTGGTGCATGGGAAACCATCCAAGGTCTTTTAGAATTAGAACTTTGATATCTGGGTTTGACTGGTTCTCTCGCTTCTCGCTTGACTAATCGAGGTTCGGCAGATTGACGAGCAATTTTCGCTAAACTACCCGAATTGAGATTTATATTCGGTGGAGAAAAAATTTTGACGGCAGGAAGATCGCATTTTGGACAGGCGATCGGACTATTATATTCTGACATGCTGCGCCAAGCTTCAAATTCTCCGCAAGGATCGCATCGGTATTCGTATAGAGGCATAATTCATTTAACATTGAGCATTGAACATTTATCCTCCTTCGAGGATATAGTTGAGAATCGTAGGGTGGGCGACGCGGATCTAGAAGTAGGGTGGGCAACATATTCACTTTGTAACTTGAAGAACCATAAATTATTGCCCACCACTAGGTAATATCATTACGTCGGTACAATATCTTTATCGAAAATGGCGGTAGGTAAAGCTAGGGTGCAGCAAGCGTTGGGAATATCAACAATACCGCTAATTCTGCCTTCAACGGGGGCGCAACTGAGTAATAAATATGCCTGTTCTCCTGTAAAGCCAAAGTTTTTGAGATAATTAATCGCATTCAAACAAGCACGACGATAGGATACGTGGGCATCGAGGTAATATTGCTCGCCGCTAAATTCATCAACGGAAATACCTTCAAATATTAGGTATTCAGAATACTGAGGTTCGACTGGACCAGGTTTAAATATGGGGTTAACCATATTATATTTTTCTACACCACCCTTGATGATATCGACGTGTAGATCTATGTAGCCCGACATTTCGATCGCGCCACAAAAAGAAATTTCGCCATCTCCTTGAGAAAAATGGATGTCTCCCATTGATAGATTCGCCCCATCAACATATACAGGGAAATAAATCCGCGAACCTTTGGATAGGTTTTTGATATCGCAGTTCCCGCCGTGTTCTCTAGGAGGAACGGTACGGGCTGCTTCTGCTGCCACGCGATCAAATTCTCCTCCTGGCAGAGTTCCCAGAACCGCTTGATTGGGATTGGGTAAGGCAGCCAAGTCGGGAATAGCTGGTTTCCAGGGGGGACCTCCCTTTTCCACTAGGGCTTTTTCTCTTTTATTCCATGTCTGCAATAACTCCATCGAGGGGGCGCAACCAATTAAACCAGGATGAGTAATCCCAGCAAACTTTACTCCAGGAATGTGACGAGAACTGGTATAAATTCCCTGTAAATCCCAGCAGGCTTTTGCCGCTTGCGGAAAATGATCGGTCAAAAAGCCGCCCCCGTTGTCACGAGAGAAAATCCCCGTAAAACCCCACTCATCTCCAGGTAATGCACCGATATCTAAAAGATCTACTACCAAGATATCCCCTGGTTCTGCTCCCTCGACACGTATCGGTCCGCTGAGTACATGGACAATATCGAGATCCACTTTTTCAATGTCGCTGGGGTCGTCGTCGTTTTTGATTTGCCCGTCAGTCCAATCTTTGCATTCAATACGAAAAACATCACCAGGTTTGACGGAGACTACCGCAGGTATATCGGGATGCCAGCGGTTGTGTCCTGGCACGTCCTGTTTTTCCATTGGTTTGGTTAAATCGATTTTGAAGAGGGTTTCTGGCATGATATTTTCTCAATCGCAATGATTAGATAAGTTTTAATAAATTTCTCTGTCATCGATTAAAAATGACGTTTTCTAGGAATATTGCCCAATTTATGACTTATGGTAAACAGCAATTTTTCGGCTACTTGCTTGTAAGTAGGCAAGCAAATTATAGAATCTTTCCTTATGAAAAATTAAAGTTATTAGGTATCGAGTTCATGAGGATGTTTGCATTATTATTGCTTTAGGCGATCGCAAAAGTAATATTGGCTACAAAAACTTCACTTTAATATTTTGCAATTGCCTAAAAGTATCTGTTCCCTGACTTTTCAAAGCAATGTATCGATGTTAAAAGCAAAATATACCGCTCATTTACTTGGCATAAAAGCGATCATTAAATGACAATAATATATTCCTATCATGACTTCAATTTTATAAATTCAAATGAGAAATAAATATACAATTTGGCATCACAAACCTGGCTTGAACACAAAATTCAAACCCCAAGAGCTAAACTACTTGAATCACAAAAAGCTTATTATTTATGCTTTCTCGATAATATTATTTTATGGAAGAAAATCCGATCGGATAAGGTCACAATTTAAGAAGACGCTGTTAACGTCCTTTGCATTAAAGCTAGCGACAAAAAACTTTTTATTTTGTTATCTAAAATACAAAATAAATAAAAAGAGAAGATTATGCTGCATAATGTAAAATAACAATCGAGTTGAGGCAATATTTATCGAAAACAAATATTGCAAATATATTTCATAATTTAATTACATATCGAAGCTTGTTGTAGATTAGTGACCAAGCAAACGGTGAGGTGATATGTTTAAACCTTACAGAGTTGGCATTAGATAAAATCAAGATTTGCTGACAATAATTGCTGTTATATCTAGCCCATTAAGCTGGTAATTAAATATCCTTACTATTGTTTTAATTTTGTTAGCCGATTCGAAAAATTCATGAACAAACAGTATCAATCGACTTTCTCTAGTTTGAGTCGCCGCAAATTTCTCAAATATAGTTCTTTAGCAGTAGGTACGGGAGTTTTAGCAGCCTGTGGGGGTGGTGCTTCTAGTACTGGAGATGAAGATCTGGGAGAAAACCCAATTAAAGTCGGGGTAATGTATTCCACCACAGGAACGATCGCGATCGTAGAAAAGTCTTTACAGGATGCGACTTTCCTGGCACTAGAACAGATCAATACTGGTACTGGTCCTTGGGAGGGTAACGGGGAAGGTATTGAAGGGCGCAAGATTCAGAAAGTGGTGGTAAATCCTAACTCTGATTGGGATTTATATAATCAAATGTCCAAACGTCTGATCGATGAAGACCAGGTAAAATGCGTCCTCGGCTGCTATACCTCTGCCAGTCGCAAATCAGTATTGCCCGTATTTGAGGAAAAAGATTCGATTCTTTATTACCCCGTTTATTATGAAGGGAACGAATGTAGCTCAAACGTTTTCTATACAGGGGCTGCACCCAACCAGCAAATCACCGATTCCGTGCCCTATTGCAAGGATAATTTTGGGGCTAGGGGTTTCTTTATCGGTTCTGATTATATTTATCCTAAAGAGAGCAATCGCATCGCCAAAGCCGAATTAGAGAAGGCTGGCGGCACAGTAGTAGGCGATGAATACGCGCCTCTTGGTACGACAGAGTTTATTACGATTATCAATAAAATTAAGCAAGCCAAACCCGATTTTGTCTTGAGTAACTTAGTAGGGGATAGTATTCCTGCTTTCTATCGTCAGTATAAAGATGCGGGAATCACCGCCGATAACATACCAATCATGGCATATCCCACCACTGAAGAAGAAATTCAGGCAATGGGTTCGGAATATGCCGCAGGGCACTATACCAGCTTTAACTATTTCCAGACCGTAGAAACTCCAGAAAATGCAGCTTTCGTCAGCCAGTTTAAAGAAAAATTTGGCGATAACCGCGTTACTAATGGAGTAATGGAAGCTGCTTATATCCAGACATTCTATATGGCACAGGCAATGCGGGATGTTCTTAAAAATGGTGGCGAAATAAATACTCAAACTCTTCGTGAAGCTACTAGAGGGCAGAAATTCCAAGCACCTCAGGGACTGGTAAAAATGGATGAGGATAACTATCACAGCTATCTCTATTCCCGCATTGGTAGATGGAAAGAAGATGGACAAGCAGAAATCGTTTTTGCCACTCCCGCAGCCGTAAAACCGATCGCCTGGAGTCAAACTCTATACCCAGGAAGGATTTGCAGCCGTCCCGTCCCCGACGATCGCTCTAGCCCCATTAAAGAGACGAAGCAAACTTTAGGAGTTAAGTATTTGGAGAAAACTTAATCATTGAGCATTGAACATTAAACATTGAGCATTACTGGATGCTTGACGACCGCTGATAAATGATAAATGTTAACTGATAAATGAAATGTACGCACATTTGTTTTCGTTTTTTTATTTGGCACAAGAAGCTACCGAAGCTTTTAGTATAGTTGCGTTGAGTAATCAGTTACTCAACGGCATTGGAGTGGTGGGGATTTTGTTGCTGACGGGGTTAGGTTTGGCGATTACCTTCGGGGTGATGCGGATTATTAACCTGGCACACGGCGAGTTTATTATGTTGGGGGCATACGTCACTTTTTGGATGCAGTCCATCTTTAATATGGATTTGCTGCTGACTATTCCCTTTGCTTTTTTAATTACCGCAGCAATTGGGGCATTTGTCGAACTGACTATCATCCGCAGGTTATACGGTCGTCCTTTAGAAACTTTACTGGCGACTTGGGGTTTGAGTATTGTATTGCAGGGGATAATTAAGCTGATTTTTACTGCACAGCTAAAGTATGTGAAGTCTCCGCCTTATATATCGGGGAATTTGACTTTGCTTAGGGATGCCCAAGGTTCTCCAGCGATCGCAATTTCTTATTACCGCTTGTTCATTGTGGCTGTTGCGATCGCTTTACTTATTTTGACTAGTTACCTACTAAATAAAACCGATCTAGGTCGTCAAGTGCGGGCAGTAACTCAAAACCGAGATATGGCTAAGTGTTTGGGGGTCAACACTAGCCTAATTGATATGCTGACCTTTGCTTATGGTTGCGGTTTGGCAGGGGTAGCAGGGGCGGTTATTTCTTCCCTCAAAAGTGTTTCGCCACCCATGGGACAGGATTATTTAGTCGATGCCTGGATGACGGTGGTGACAGGAGGGGTGGACAAGTTAATTGGTGTCTTGGCGGGGGCTTTTCTAATTGGCGAGTCTAGTTCTGGCATTGCCTATCTGCTAAACGATCCCACCGCGAGGGTAATTGTGTTGGCTGCGGTAATTATTTTGATTCGCTACAAGCCAGAGGGTTTGTTTACAGTTCAAAAACGGGGGTAATCATTGAGCATTGAGCATTGAGCATTGAACAATTGTTATCGATCTATTCGAGTTTTTTTGAGAATTGAGAACAGTATTCTACCGATTTCATCTGCATCTTGATAAATACTATCAAAGGATTTTATGTCAAAGTATCCAGTATCTTTCAATAAAGACAGCCAATATTTGGTTTCCAAACATTCTTTATATGCAATGGAAATCTTAGCGGAAAAATCAGCTTTAGAAATTGCTCCATTAGCTTCTGCTATGTTCGCTCCAATGCTTGTACCGCTTTTTAGTAATTGTTTCGATAGGACAAATTCCTTTTTTTCTTCTACTAGATACTTGTATGCTTTTACAACTCTGATGGCAAACTTATAAGCCTTATCGTAAGTTACGTTATTTTTCATAGCTTAATGATGAATGATAAATTAATTTGAGCATTCCCTTGCGCCTGTCAGCGACGCGGGGTCTCAAATTTAACTAATAAATGATGAATGATAACTGATAAATGGTGAATGATAAATGACTATTGGTATTGCAACGCGAGCGCGAAATCCCACTAGGGTATTAATCGTCGGGGGAATAAGTTTTTTAGTAATGGCAGTTTTGCCCTTTGTGGTAGGTAGCTTTCAAGTATCTTTGTTAGCCAAGTTATTGTTATTTGGAGCTTTGGCTATATCTTTAGATTTGGTGTGGGGTTTTACGGGTATTCTCAGTTTTGCTCACGGGGTATTTTTTACCCTGGGTGGTTATGCAATGGCATATTATCTCAAGTTGAATCTCTCGGCTGAAGGTAATACCTATGGGGTAGACTTGCCCGACTTTATGGTGTGGAATGGTTTGACGGAATTGCCTTGGTTTATTGCACCGTTGAAGTTTTTTCCCCTAGCTGCGATCGCCATGGTAGGTGTTCCTGCTGCTTTTGCCTATCTGATTGGCTGGTTTATCTTTCGGTCTAAGGTAAGCGGGGTCTATATTACAATTATCACCCTGGCAATCTCTTCGGCATTGACCACTTTTTTTATTAGCCAGCAAGCATATACAGGAGGAACAAATGGCATTACCGATGTTTCTCGGCTGAGTATCTTTGGAGTGGATATTCCCCTCAATGGTTTGTACTGGATGATTTTGTTATTTACTGCTTTTGTTTTAGTGGGTAGTTGGTGGCTGACTCAGTCTAACTTTGGTTTGATCTTGCGATCGATTAAAGAAAACGAAAATCGCATCTCTTATCTGGGTTATGACGTAGCTAGTTTTAAAATTTTTATCTGGACTCTTTCGGCGGGTATTGCAGGTATCGCAGGAGGTTTGTTTGTCCCTCTCAATCGTTTTATATCCCCCGTCTATCTTGCAGTAGCTTTTGGCACGCAGGTAGTCATCTGGGTGGCTATTGGCGGAAGAGGTACTTTAATTGGTCCTTTGATTGCAGCCATCCTATTAGGTCAAATCCAAAACGCAGCTGAAAGAGTTACCCAAGACTGGCAATTAGTCGTCGGGATATTGCTATTAATCGTTGTCTTATTTATCCCCGATGGCTTAGTTGGTTCGATCGCCAAAATTTTCAATAAACCGTCAAAAACATAAACCATTATTAATTATTAATTGTTAATTATTAATTACCCATGAAACCCATCTTATCCGTCAAAAATCTCCAAGTAGTCTTCTCTGGTTTTAAGGCACTCAAGGGAGTCGATCTAGAAGTAGGCGATCGCGAAATCGTGACGATTATTGGTCCCAATGGTGCGGGCAAAAGTACCTTGCTCGATGCGATCGTCTCTAAGTCCCCCGTTGCCGAAGGAAAAGTTTATTTTCAAGGCAAAGATATTACTAATAAAAGTCCCTATAATATTGCCAGAATGGGCATCGGACGTAAGTTTCAAAATCCTAATGTTTACAATGAATTAACCGTTTTTGAAAATATTCTTCTAGCACTCAAGGGCAGTCACGGAATTGTTAATTCCATTACTAGCAAACTAACCAAAAGTAAAAAAGATAAAATCATCGATGTGTTAGATCGCATCGGCTTATTAAATGATGCTGCCACCACCGTAGCTTCCCTATCTCACGGTCAAAAACAGTGGGTAGAAATTGGTATGGTTATCGCTCAAGATCCTACGGTAGTCTTACTCGACGAACCCACTGCAGGTATGACTCCAGAAGAAACCCACGCTACGGGGGAAATTATTAAAACCCTGGCACTAAATCATGCAGTTGTGGCGATCGAACATGATATGGAATTCGTCAAACAAATTGCCGAAAGAATTGTGGTCTTGCATCAAGGGGCAAAACTGGCAGAAGGTTCGGTAATGGAAATTCAAAACAACCCCAAAGTAATTGAAGTCTATCTAGGAAGAGAAAAAATCGATGTCGCTGCTTGAACTAAATAAATTGACTGCTGGCTACGGACAAACTCCCGTCTTGTTTGATGTCGATATGACCGTCAATAAGGGGGACATTGTCGGTCTTTTGGGACGTAACGGTGTGGGCAAAACTACTTTGTTGCGGAGTATTATCGGTCTAAATAAATTAACTAAAGGCAGCCTTACCTTTAACAATAAAAATATTACAAAAGCACCCACTTACAAGCGATCGCGCCAGGGAATTGCCTACATCCCCCAAGGACGAGAAATTATTCCCTATCTCTCTGTCTTAGATAACCTCAAACTCGGCACTAGTGCCAGCGGTAAAAGTAGCAAACGCATTCCTTCAGAGATCTTTGAATTCTTCCCGATGTTGAAAGAACACCTATCCCGTCAAGGAGGTTTACTTAGTGGCGGACAACAACAACAACTGGCGATCGCACGGGGGTTAATGTGCAATCCCAAAATTATGCTGCTAGACGAACCCACCGAAGGTATTCAACCTTCCATCGTCCAAGAAATCGAAGCTACCCTGAGAAGGATTAACCGCGAAAAAGGTATTACCGTCATCGTTGTGGAACAGAAGATTGACTTTATTCGCCAGTTAGCCCAGAAGTTTTTTATTATGGATAAAGGTGCGATCGTGGCTAGGGGAACAACACCAGAGCTAACTGATTCTTTAGTTCATCGCTATCTAACTGTTTGATTCTAAAATTATCCTTCGATAATATCCCTAATTTCTTCGGCTGATATATTTACTCGATTTGATTTAGAGTAGATGGTCAATAAAATTATTCCCATAGCTGTTTGGCAATAATAAATCAGACGATAACCACCGCTTTTACCTTTGGTAATATCACTGTTTTTAACTCTCAACTTAAAAACGGAATAACCAATACCAGATATTTTATCTCCTGGTAATTCCCCATTTTGCAGTAGTTTAATTACTGGTTCAATGTCTTTGCGGATACTACGGTATTTTTTACCAAGAGTTTTGATGTTTCGTTTAAATGTTGGTGATGCCGTAACTTTAATGAAAGATTTATCTGCCACTATCTAATCCGACCAAAGCTCTTCTACTGGTATCGTTTCGCCATTTTTTACTTCTTGCCAAGCTTGGCTTAAATCGCTTAATATCTCTTTTTTGATTAAATTCTCTTCTTCTGCTTCATTCTCTTCGGAAACAAGAACAATCACTTCCACACGGCTTTGTTTTTCTATAGTTAAAGGAGAATCTAAAGCTATCTGTCCCTTGTCGTCCACCGTTCCCATTACTTTAATTGCTTTCATTATTGTTTAGAAATTCATTAAGCCAATTCTTTCATCGCGTTTCTATATTTGTGGCTACCCTGTTTGTAAATAGCCATAGCTTTCTCAAATTCGGGATCGTAAGCAGAAAGTTTAACTCCGTCAGGTGTTTCGATAACAAATACCGTATTCTCTTAATTTCTCTAACACTTCTTTGGGTATAGTTACGCCCAGAGAATTACTAACTTTATGAATTGTGATCTTATACATGGTTTTCAGCTTGAGTAATACAAATATGATAACCAGATTGATTACTTAAAAAGCGATCGCCTGTGAAAAAACAATACGATATTAAACACAAGCGATCTCTAATATTGCTTTTAAGCTTTGTTTTGGTTGAGCCATTTTAACAAGATAAACAGTAATTTAATTAGAAAGATTGCATAGAAATCAGAACTCCATCACCTTTGCGAGAAGTAATAATACAAGGCTTGCTTTCTTGATTGACTTGCTCTAAGAGTTTGAATAAATTTGCCCTAGCTTGGCTAGCATTATGAATATCCATTATTCGATATTAATAGCTGTACTTTTTATTGTACCAGTTTTACAAAACGCTATCATTTTACCAGAGTAAAATAAGCTCAAAAAGCAATATTAGAGATAACTATGCAAAAGCTGGTATTGATGGATCATGATGGTGCGATCGATGATTTCTTGTCCTTAATCTTGCTGATGACGATGAAGGAAGTCGAACCCATCGGCATAGTTGTTACTCCTGCTGACTGTTATATCGAAGCTGCAACCAATGTCAGTCGTAAGATACTAGATTTGATGCAGTGTCATAAGATTACCGTGGCTCAAAGTACCGTTAGGGGTATTAATCCTTTTCCTCCTGATTTTCGGCGCGACTGCACGATGATCGATCATTTTCCCATTCTCAACGAGCAAAATACGATCGCTACGCCACTAGCAGAAATAACAGGTCAAGAGTTTATTATTCAACAGTTACAGAATGCACCCGCACCAGTAACCTTAATGGTCACATCACCTCTGACAACGGTAGCAGAGGCGATCGCCATAGAACCAAAGATTATCGAAAAAATTGCCGAAATTGTTTGGATGGGGGGAGCGTTAACCGTTGGGGGCAATGTCCAGAAAGGCTATGCCCTAGAACACGATGGTACTGCCGAATGGAATGTATTTTGGGATGCGATCGCAGCAAAGCAAATCTGGGATACTAACATTCCCATTACTCTATGTCCTCTAGATTTAACCAATAACGTTCCCGTAACTAGCGAATTTATTCGTACTCTCGCCAAGCAACGCAGATATCCAATATCGGATTTAGTAGGGTTGTGTTATTCTCTCGCTATTCCTCAAGATTATTACTGTTGGGATATTTTAGCTACAGCATATTTAGCTCGTCCAGAATTATATCGAGTAGAAGAAAGGGAAACGGATATTGTTACTGCTGGTGCGAGTCAAGGAAGAACTATTCTTAAATCTGGCGGAAGAAAAATTAAGGTAATGACCGAAGTAAATAAAACAGAGTTTTACAAGTATTTATTACAACAATTTGCTAGATAGATTTAGTCAGTTCTTAGTAATGCGATCGCTAAAATTAGTATGCCTATCGCAACAGAAAAATATCACGTATAGATACAGTTAGCGGATAGTAAAACAGATGAGATGGATCTGGCTAAGTGACTTGAATCAAAGTCAGTAGCAATAAAATAGCGATCGCCTGTGAAAAACAATACGATCTTAAACACAAGCGATCGCACGCTTTTTAAATTTTCCGACAACACAATTTTGACTTTTGGATATAATGATAATCGTTATCATAAAATTGCTCTATGATTATCGCTGTCGCCAGTCCCCCAGGCGCGGGTAAAACCCATTGGATTCATCAACAACTAGCCAAAACCGACAAACCTGTCGGTTATTTTAGTCCGCAAACTGATTCCGTACCCGTTGATGCAGTATACTTGCAAAGTGAGTATCCTCAACTAAAGCTTTATCAGACGGGAAAAGAAGCGGAATTAGACAAAACCATTACTTATGTTGAAATTCCTTGGTATTTAGATCTAGCAGGAATTGAACCTTTATTAAAAGCTTTCAACTCCCATCGAGTAGCCATAATTCCAGAAGATACAGACAGTAAACAATTAAAGACTTGGGCAGATGAAATTATTCCAGGAAATAACATAACTCAGCCAACTAATGCTTTACAGATTCATCGGGGAGTTTTGACAGGGGAAATTTTAGATTTTGACAGTCTGGCTACATTTTGGCTGGAACTTACCCAAGGTGCTTATGGTGAGGTAGTTCGGGCAAAGGGAATCTTCGATCTAATGGATGGGCAGGTTTATTATAGTGACTTTAGATCGGAGACGTCGGCATTAGAATTTAAACCCTTAAACTTACCCCGTTGGCTAAATGGTAAACCAGATCGCAAGAGTGGTTTTGAAATCGTGGGGAGTAATTTAGACAAAGCGGAAATTGCCCAAACAATTAGAGATTGTTGCGTTCCCGAATCGGCAATTAATTATTATCAACAACAAATAAAAGAATCTTTAGCAACTGAACCAGAGGTAGAAGTAGGATGAAAATAGCAGTAATGTCCTGTATTCACAGTAATTATGCAGCTTTAGATGCAGTTTTACTAGATATTGACCGACAAAAAGCCGAAAAGATTTATTGTCTGGGGGATTTAGTGGGTTATGGTCCTCATCCTAATGCAGTAGTAGAACAAATTCGTTCTTTAGATATTCCCACCGTACAGGGTTGTTGGGATGAAGATATTGTCGAAGGACTCAACGCCTGTGAATGTAGTTATCCTTCCCTGTTGGCGGAAAAAAGAGGTCATATCGCCCACGAATGGACAAATAAAGAGGTAAATCCTGAAGTTAGGGAATATTTGGCAACATTGCCCCATACCTATAAAGAAGATAATCTCTGTTTCGCCCATGGTAGCCCTACTAGCAACCACGAATATTTATTACCCGAAATGGATGCTTTTACTGCGTTAGAAAGAGTCCTCTCCAGCGATGCAGATGTCTTATTCTGCGGACATACCCACATTCCCTATGTTCGCACCCTAGATTCTGGACAATTACAGGTTAAAGTACATCAACCCGATCAAGACGAAAAACCAGCCGTTAGTTTTAATACTCCCCTGAAGCGAATTATCAATGTTGGTTCGGTAGGCGAACCCCGTCATGGACGCCCCAACGCTACCTATGTCATCTATGATACAGAGACAGAAGCAGTAAACTTGCGGGAAGTCGAGTATGAGTATCAAACAACCTGTGCTGCCATCATAGATGCTGGTTTACCGCCAATTTTTGCTTGGCGTTTGGCTAGGGGTTTAGAATTTGCCGAAAAAGCGGACGATCCTACCCATGTTTGCGAAAGGTAAATTATTTGGTTTTGGGTTAAGGCGATCGCTAAAAGTGTTTGTTTGATTTTGAGATAAGATCTTTTATAGCGTCTCACTAGCGTTGCTGGTGAACTCAATTTTAGTAAATACAGATCTAGATCTCAAACATGATGAATTTCTAGAGTCTCTACGATTTTTGTCCTGTACTTAGATCATTCTTGTGATATCAAAGAAGCTGGGTTTTCCTGATTAGTATTTTACTCCTGCTGTTGCCAAAGGCTTGCGATCAAGATGATAATGATTATCATGTTCATTAGCTATTACTACAAGTTGGTTTTATGGATACATCAATACAAGGCGTCCCCGTTAGCATCATTACAGGATTCTTGGGTAGCGGAAAAACTACTCTGCTCAACTATATTTTGACCCAACAGCAACGATTGAAAACGGCGGTTTTAGTCAATGAATTTGGCGAAATTGGCATTGACAACGAACTGATTATAAAGAGCGATGATGACATCGTAGAACTAAATAATGGCTGTATCTGCTGCACCATCAATGATGACTTGGTTAAAACCGTCCATAAAATTTTAGATCGCCAAGAAAAACTAGATTATTTAATTGTAGAGACTACAGGAGTCGCCGATCCTTTGCCAGTAGCCATTACTTTTTTAAGTACAGAATTGCGAGGCAAAACTCGATTAGATTCGATTATTACTGTAGTGGATTGCGATAATTTTTATGCTGAAGCACAAAAAGATAGTACCGTAGTCTACCAGCAAATTAACTACGGAGATATTATTTTACTTAACAAAACCGATTTAGTAGAATCAGAAATAGCCGATCGCATTGAAAAACAAATTCGCCAACATCGAGGTGATGCGAAAGTAATCAGAACCGTAAAAGGAGAAGTATCTTTACCTTTAATTCTTAGTGTAGGTTTATTTAAGTCAGACCGTTATTTTCAAGAAGAAACAGGTCATTCTCATCACCACGAACACGAACATCATCATCACTCGGATCATCTACACGAGGATGGTTTTACTTCCCTATCTTTTGAAACAGAACAGCCTTTAGATATTCGTAAATTTCAATATCTTCTGGATAATCAACTACCAGAATCAGTCTTTAGAGCTAAAGGTATTTTATGGTTAAAAGGAAGTACCGCCCGTCATATTTTTCATCTCAGTGGAAAACGTTTTGGTATTGAAGATGATGAGTGGAAAGGTATTCCCAAAAATCAATTAGTTTTTATCGGACAGAATTTAGAACGAGAGAAATTAAGAGAATTACTAGAAGGTTGTGTTGCTTAATCTAAGAATCTATGCCTTGTCAAAAGCCTTAAAATAGTAATTAAAGACATCAGTTCAATAAAAACAAATGGAAGCCATTACTATTCCCAAGGGATTCCGAGTAACTCCAGAACAATTCGACCAACTAGCACAAGCCGAACAGCTAGCGCGAATGGAGTTAACTAAAGATGGAGAATTAATTGTTATGAGTCCCACAGGAGGAACAGCAGGAGGGAAAAACTTCAATCTATATCTAGATTTAGGAATTTGGAATCGTCAACAGCGCGATTCTAC
>JBCDCO010000029.1:0-29557 GCA_039181635.1 Cyanobacteria bacterium P01_G01_bin.19
CAATCCTCTGGGCGTTCCCTCGCGGATGAATGTCGGACAGGTATTCGAATGCCTTTTAGGTTGGGCAGGAGAAAACCTAGCAATGCGCTTTAAGATGATGCCTTTTGATGAAATGTATGGCAAAGAAGCCTCCAGAGAAACTGTTCACGGAAAAATTCAGGAAGCTGCTCGAAAGCCCAACAAATCTTGGGTTTATGATGAAAAAAATCCTGGCAAAATCCAAGTTTTTGACGGACGGACGGGAGAACCATTCGATCGCCCCGTGACTGTTGGCAAAGCCTATATGCTCAAGCTGGTTCACTTGGTGGATGATAAGATTCATGCTCGTTCTACAGGACCTTACTCCTTGGTAACGCAGCAGCCGCTTGGTGGTAAAGCACAGCAGGGCGGACAACGCTTTGGAGAGATGGAGGTTTGGGCGTTAGAAGCTTATGGAGCAGCCTATACTTTGCAAGAGCTATTGACCGTCAAATCTGACGATATGCAAGGGCGGAATGAAGCACTCAACTCTATCGTGAAAGGAAAGCCTATTCCTCGCCCTGGTACGCCAGAATCCTTTAAAGTACTGATGCGCGAGCTACAGTCATTGGGCTTAGACATTGCCGTACATAAGCTAGAGGCTTTAGACGATGGTAGTAGTCGAGATGTTGAGGTGGACCTAATGGCAGATACTCCTCGTCGCACGCCCAACAGACCTACTTATGAGTCTTTGCAAAGAGAAGAGACCACAGAAGAAGTCTAATCTAAGATGAGGGATTGAGGATGAAACAACCACGAACCTCAATTCCTAATTCCCATTCCCCATTCCCTAATTAATTTCCTAGTCATCAATGAGAAACCAAGTAGAACAAAGATTTGATTACGTTAAAATTGGTATTGCTTCTCCCGAACGCATTCGTCAATGGGGAGAAAGAACTTTACCCAATGGTCAGTTGGTAGGAGAAGTTACTAAGCCAGAGACTATTAACTATCGTACTCTCAAGCCAGAAATGGATGGCTTATTCTGCGAGCGCATATTTGGCCCTGCGAAAGACTGGGAATGCCACTGCGGTAAATATAAACGAGTTCGCCATCGCGGTATCGTTTGCGAACGTTGTGGTGTTGAAGTAACCGAATCTCGCGTACGCCGCCATCGTATGGGCTATATCAAGCTGGCTGCACCCGTTACTCATGTTTGGTATCTCAAAGGTATTCCCAGCTATTTGAGTATTCTTTTAGACATGCCCTTGAGAGACGTGGAGCAAGTAGTATACTTTAATGCTTACGTGGTTCTAGAGCCTGGGAACGCTGGTAATTTATCAGCCAAGCAACTGCTAACTGAAGATCAGTGGATCGAGATTGAGGATCAGCTGTATAGCGAAGACTCTGAATTAGTTGGGGTTGAAGTTGGGATTGGTGCAGAAGCAGTTCAAAGACTCTTAGAAGAAGTCAACCTTGAAGAAGAAGCAGAGAAGCTAAGGGAACAGATTGCTGACGCCAAAGGACAAAAAAGAGCCAAGCTAATCAAGCGCTTGCGCGTAATCGATAACTTTGTAGCTACAGGTTCTCGTCCAGAGTGGATGGTAGTTACGGCAATTCCCGTAATCCCCCCAGATCTGCGTCCGATGGTGCAGTTAGATGGGGGTCGTTTCGCTACTTCTGACTTGAACGATCTTTATCGTCGCGTAATCAATCGCAATAATCGTTTGGCGAGGCTGCAAGAAATTCTCGCTCCTGAAATTATCGTCCGTAACGAAAAACGGATGCTGCAAGAAGCAGTAGATGCTCTGATCGACAATGGTCGTCGCGGGCGTACTGTTGTGGGAGCAAATAACCGTCCCTTAAAATCTCTGTCTGACATTATTGAAGGAAAACAAGGGCGTTTTCGTCAAAACCTACTGGGTAAACGGGTAGATTATTCTGGACGTTCGGTAATTGTGGTCGGACCAAAACTAAAGATCTATCAGTGCGGCTTGCCCAGAGAAATGGCGATCGAACTATTTCAGCCTTTTGTAATTCATCGCCTGATCAACAGTGGCATGGTCAACAACATCAAGGCAGCGAAGAAACTAATTCAACGTAACGACCCCAGCGTTTATGAAGTTTTAAAAGAGGTGATTGCAGGACATCCAGTCATGCTAAACCGCGCTCCTACTCTTCACCGCTTGGGTATTCAAGCTTTTGAGCCGATTTTAGTAGAAGGACGAGCAATTCAACTCCATCCCCTAGTATGTCCTGCTTTCAATGCTGACTTCGATGGCGACCAAATGGCGGTTCACGTACCTTTGTCTTTAGAAGCTCAGGCAGAGGCAAGACTGTTGATGCTAGCTTGTCACAATATTTTGTCTCCTGCCACAGGCAGACCGATTGTCGCACCATCTCAAGATATGGTGCTTGGTTGTTACTATCTAACGGCAGAAGATCCCAACGCCACCAAAGGAGAAGGTCGTCGCTTTGGCAACCTAGACGATGCGATTAAAGCTTACGAACAAGGACACATAGATCTTCATGCTAATGTCTGGCTGCGCTATGACGATGAAGTTGTGACGGAAGAACCAGACGTGGAAATAGTTGAAGAAGAAACTTTGAGAGATGGTAGCAAGATTGAATACTATCGTCAAAGATTTGTTCGCAGATCTGCTGAGGGAGAACAAATTGCTCAATATATAAACACTACTGCTGGTCGCATTATTTATAACAAGACAGTACAGGATGCTTTGTCAGCAAAAGTATAGGGATGTCCTGAGCCCTCCGAGCTTATTTGAGGGCAAAAAATTTCAAATTGCAGCAAGTTTTAATCGCTAAGAACACAAGATAACAGTATGAAATTTTACAATCACATCGTTGATAAAGGTCGTCTCAAAAAGCTGATGGCTCTATCTTTTACCGAGTATGGTTCGGCTCACAGTGCGACTGTGGCGGACTATCTTAAAGAGCTAGGCTTTCGCTATGCGACAGTAGCAGGTGTTTCTATTAGTGTGGATGATCTAAAAGTTCCTCCCATTAAGGCAGAGATGCTAGAAGCAGCGGAAGTAGAAATTCGCGAAACTGAGAAGCGCTATGCCAGAGGGGAAATCACCGAAGTAGAGCGTTTCCAGAAAGTAATCGATACTTGGACGAGCACTTCAGAAAATCTCAAAAACGAAGTAGTCACTAACTTTCGTTCTACAGACCCATTAAACTCCGTTTACATGATGGCGTTTAGTGGAGCGAGGGGAAACTTGTCTCAGGTTCGCCAGTTAGTTGGTATGCGGGGCTTGATGGCAGATCCTCAAGGGGAAATTATCGACCAACCGATCAAAACTAATTTCCGCGAAGGCTTGACTGTAACTGAATATATTATTTCCTCTTATGGCGCACGCAAAGGATTAGTAGATACGGCACTGCGTACTGCTGACTCTGGATACTTAACTCGCCGTTTGGTAGATGTTTCCCAGGACGTTATCGTGCGAGAAATAGACTGCGGTACCGATCGCGGCATTAGTTTAAAAGCGATGAAAGATGGCGATCGCACTTTAATCGAATTGAGCGATCGCTTGCTCGGTCGGGTTTTGGCTAAAGATGTAGTCGATAAAAAGACTAAAGAAGTAATTGCCAAACGCAATCAAGATATCAATCTCGATTTGGCTGAAGAGATTGGCAATCGTGTTGATGAAGTAATGGTTCGTTCGCCTCTAACTTGTCAAGCGGCTCGTTCTGTATGTCAAAAATGCTATGGCTGGAGCTTGGCTCACGGACACATGGTAGACATGGGCGAGGCTGTAGGAATTATTGCGGCTCAATCCATCGGCGAACCAGGAACTCAATTGACCATGCGTACCTTCCACACTGGAGGCGTATTTACAGGGGAAGTTGCTCGTCAAATTAAAGCCAAGGCTGATGGTGTGGTTAAGTTTGGCGAAGGACTGACTACCCGTAAGATTCGTACTCGTCATGGTGACGAGAGAAACCAGGTAGAAACCATTGGTGATATTCAGTTAATCCCCAACAAAGGTAAAACTACCAACACCGCTTTGACAGCAGGCTCCTTGATCTACGTAGAAGATGGAGAACAGGTCAAAAAAGGTCAGCTACTAGTAGAGGTTGCCAAACAGCAGGTGCAAAAATCGACGGAAAAAGCTGCAAAAGATGTAACTTCCGATTTGGCAGGAGAGGTTGTTTTTGCCGATCTCATACCAGAAGATAAAAAAGACCGTCAAGGTAATACAACTCGCATTGCTCAAAGATCTGGCTTGCTATGGGTTCTTTCGGGAGAAGTTTACAACTTGCTGCCTGGTGCCGAAGCATTAGTCAAAAATGGAGACAATGTAAAACCTGGCGATTTGCTAGCTCAAACCAGATTGACTGCTGCCAACGGTGGGGTAGTCAGAATGATTCCCGACAGCCGCGAAATCGAGATCGTTACGGCTTCTGTATCTTTGGATCAGGCGAAAGTGAAGGTTGAAAGTGATGGCGGTCGAGAACAGTATATTATTTACACCGCTGATAACCGTAAGTTCTTGCTCAAGGCTACTCCAGGGACGAAAGTCCAGAACAATCAAATTGTGGCAGAGCTAATCGACGATCGCTATCGTACCGAAACAGGTGGCATCATCAAATACGGTGGAATCACCATTGGCAAGGGCAATCGCAAGCAAGGATACGAAATCGAAAAGGGTGGAACATTACTTTGGATTCCCGAAGAAAGCCACGAAGTCAATAAAGATATCTCCCTCTTAATTGTTGAAGATGGAGAGTTTGTCGAGGCTGGTTCTGAAGTAGTCAAAGATGTCTTCTGTCAGTCTTCGGGGATTGTTGAAGTCGTACAGAAAAACGATATTCTACGAGAAATTATCATCAAACCAGGTGATGTGCACCAGTTGGATGATAGTAAAAGTGAATGGCACGAAAAACTAATTCAACCAGGTACGGAAATTCTTCCAGGAGTGTCCGTTGACGAACTCAGATACGGGGAAGTGGTGGAAACGACAGAAGGTCCTGCATTAATTTTACGCCCTGTCAAAGAATTTGAAGTGGCAGACGAGCCTTCAATTCCCTCTCAAGCCTCAATCAATCAAGATGATGGTCGTCAAATCGAACTGCGCTCGGTTCAAAGAATTTTCTACAAAGATGGAGAGAGAGTTAAATCGGTTAGCAGCTTGTCTTTGATCAGCACTCAGCTAGTTTTGGAAATCGAAACTACTGAAGAGAATGACGTAATCGCCAATTTAAGTGCTGACATCGAACTACAGCCAGAAGAGGACGATCCCGACACTAAGAGACTACAAATGGTGATTTTAGAATCATTGGTATTGAGGAGAGATACCGATGTCGATCCTCACAGCGGTGAAGTTCAAACCAGAGTGATGGTCAAAGACGGTCAAGAGATCGAAAAAGGAGCGACAATTGCTCGAACTGAGATTCAATGTAAATCTTCTGGGGAAGTTCAGGGTATTCGAGAAGGTACCGAAGCGATTCGTAGGGTTCTAGTAGTTAGAGATAGCGATGTTGTCACCCACGAGTTAAACACACCAAAGAGTGCTTGCGATTTTAAAGAAGGAGACTTATTAGTATCTGGTACTGAAATCGAACAGGGTATTAAGCTCGAACAATCAGGTAAGATTGTGGAATTGAGCGAGCAAGCAGGAGGAAAAACCAAAGTCGTTCTGCGTCATACTCGCCCGTATCGCGTATCTCAGGGTGCGGTTTTACATATTGAAGATGGGGACTTGGTACAGCGTGGTGATAATTTAGTACTGCTGGTATTTGAACGTTCAAAAACAGGTGATATCATTCAAGGTCTACCTCGTATTGAAGAGCTACTGGAGGCTCGCAAACCAAAAGAAGGATGCGTACTCAGTCGCAGTTCTGGAGTATGTCAGGTAGTTTATGAAGACAATGAAACAGTAGATATCAAAATCATTGAAGATGATGGTGTGGTAAGCGATTATCCCATAAAGCCTTCCCAAAGCGCGATCGTCAGTGATGGACAAAGAGTCGAGGCAGGAGAGCCTTTGACCGATGGTCCTGCCAACCCCCACGAGATTCTAGAGACTCACTTTAACTATCACCTGGCAGAAAAAGGCTGTTACGAAGCATCTTTGATTGGTTTGCAGAAAGCTCAATTATTCTTGGTACGTCAAGTACAGTCTGTATACCAGAGTCAAGGTATTGATATTTCTGACAAACACATTGAAGTTATCGTTAGACAAATGACGGCAAAAGTCAGAATTGATGATGGAGGGGATACCATTATTCTGCCTGGAGAGCTATTAGAACTCCGCCAGATAGAGCAGGTCAACGAGGCAATGTCAATTACTGGTGGCGCGCCCGCCCAGTACACTCCCGTACTGCTCGGTATTACCAAGGCTTCGCTCAATACTGACAGCTTTATCTCTGCAGCTTCATTCCAAGAAACCACCAGAGTCTTAACAGAAGCAGCAATAGAGGGTAAATCTGATTGGCTCAGAGGCTTAAAAGAGAATGTGATCATTGGTCGTCTCATTCCCGCTGGTACTGGTTTTAACACCGTTGACGAACCGTCATCTCGTAGCGATGATTCTGGACTGCGAGGTGGAGGAATGTATGGCTATGGAGATGATTTTGAGTCCTATCGGATAGCAGAAGATCTCAAAGCTAGTTCTGATAGCAATCCTCGTCGTTCCTATAAAACTTTGAACGATGATGAAAATGTTATCTTAGACGATCGCTCTGCAAGAGCCTACACGGGTTTGAACGATTCTGGTAGTGCAGCAGACGGAGATGCTAGTTAATATGAGCTCAAATTTCTGAGATAAAGATTGCCTAAAAATATAGGCATTTCAAGCGATGTGAAGATAAATTAGAGAAGTCTGATTATTGTATCTTCACATCGCTTTCTTGATGTTGATTTACCTACAATAAAAGAGTCTGGTTTACCAAAATATTGGTAATCTCTTATTTAGATGGTGCAAAAGCTAAATGATCGGCAAAGAAAAAGATTCGCAACAAATATCGTCGAACAGTAACCAACTTTATTCTCACATTCATGACGAAGAATCCTTGAAGCGAATAATCAATCGTCTTTCTCGCATTGAAGGTCACGTCCGCGGAATCAAAACCATGGTGCGGGAAAATCGTCCTTGTCCAGAAGTTTTGAATCAAATTGCAGCAGTTAGAGGAGCAGTATCTGGCGTGGCAAAAATTATTCTCGAAGAGCATTTAGAAGACTGTTTGATTCGTGCTGCCAATCAAGGAAATCTGGAGGCTGAAATTAAAGAGTTAAAAGATGCTCTCAATCTGTTTACCTAATAAAAAAAGTTTTTGGTTGAGAAAAGCAGATTCAACATTGGCTATGGCGAGGGAAAATTAAGTGATTGTAGCTGAAAGCGTAGTTTTGATTACTGGGGCATCTAGTGGTATTGGTGCCGCTTTAGCCGAAACTCTGGCTATAAAACATGCTAAAATTTGTCTGATTTTGGTATCTCGCGATCGCGCTAAATTGGAAGAAGTAGCTAGCAAATGTATCCAGCACGACGCAGAGGTATCGGTGATTTCTGGCGATTTTGCCGACCTTTATCAAGTCCAGTCTTTGAGCAAAGAAGCGATCGCCTGTTTTGGCAGAGTCGATATCTTAGTTAATAATGCAGGCTACGGACAGATGGGGGCAATTGAACTGATTCCTTTAGAGGCAGCACAAGAACAAATGGCGGTTAATTTTCATGCACCGTTGATTTTAGCTCGAGAATTGATTCCTGTAATGCGATCGCAAGGAGGCGGTAAAATTATCAACGTTAGTTCTATAGGCGGTAGAATTCCCTTCCCCGCAGCAGGGATGTATAGCTGCTCTAAATTTGCTCTAGAAGCCTTGAGCGATGTTCTGAGAATGGAGTTAAAAGCCTTTAACATTAAAGTTAGCGTCGTCGAACCAGGTCCAGTAATCACAGACTTTTTTAAAGTAGCGTGGCAAAAAGTATTAGAAACTATTCCTCACTATGCACAAACTACTTACGCGCCAATCTTTGAAAATATTGAAGCTGTAGACAAACAGTTGGATTTACTCGGCTGGAGTGCAGAAAAAACAGCAAAGGCGATCGCTAAAATTATTGCCAAACAAAATCCCAAGCCTCGCTATATTTTGGCAACAGGAGGAAACACTCTAGTTTTTATAATGAATAAAATTCTGCCTACCTGGGCAAGAGATGAATTTTGGCGGCGTTTTTATGGACTCCACAAAATTGAGCCTCAAAAATAAATCCCTAGTCTATTTGTTTGGTTATCTATTCAGTCAATAATATAAATAAAATTAGGCAGAATTTAGCATAAACAGCAAAATGAGTATTTTTAATCAAATTTTGAGCGCGATCGACAATCCTGAAATGGAAGCCAGCAAAGGTCAGCTAGGTTCGATCTTTGATACCGTACAGCAGTTGAGTGGAACTTCTCAAGCCAATCCCGACGCTATTCAATCGGCGATGTCTATTGTGGGTAACTATACAAAATCGGCACTGCAGCAAAAACGCAGCAACGGTAACATGGCTCAAGTCAATCAACTAGTGAATCAATTTGGCGGCACGAGAGCAAACTCTCAAATCTTATCGACACTGTTTAGTAACGCTCAAATACAAGACATGATTCAAAAAATCAGTCTGCGTACTGGTTTGGATTCTAAAGTGATTCTTTCTCTTTTGCCCGTCTTGGTGCCGCTAGTCTTAAATTTACTCAAAACGGGAAATAGGAAAGGCAATGTCAATGCGCAAAATCCTGTGGTTAGCAGCTTTTTAGATACCGATGGCGATGGTGACGTAGATTTAGCCGATGCCATGAGCATGGCATCTCGTTATTTGGGAAGATAGTAATTAAAAATAAAACTCTCTCCGTGCAGATAACTAGTAGAAGTGAGTCATTGATAATTGTTCTTCAATAATTGATAATTGATAGTTGCGATCGTATTTAATCTTCTCCCAAAGTCATGACTTTAACCGTATATAACACTCTCAGCCGAAGCAAATCGGTATTTAAAACTATTGAAGAGAATAAAGTGCGGATGTATTGCTGTGGCATCACGGTTTATGACTATTGCCACCTCGGTCATGCTAGAACTTGTTTGGTGTGGGATGTGGTGCGTCGCTACTTAGAATGGAGTGGCTACGAGGTAAACTACATTCAAAACTTTACCGATATTGATGACAAGATTCTCAACCGCGCCAGACAAGAAGGAACATCAATGGAGGCGGTTTCAGAGAAATACATCGAGGCATATTTTGAAGATATGGAACGATTGGGAGTAGGCAAAGCCAACGCTTATCCACGCGCCACCCATACCTTAGACGGTATCAAGCGTTTGGTGTACGAACTGGAGGAAAAAGGCTTTGCTTATCCTGCCAAGGGAGATGTTTATTATTCTGTCCAAAAGTTTCCTGAATATGGCAAACTTTCAGGCAGGAAATTAGAAGACATGCAGGCTGGTGCTAGTGGTAGAGTTGATGAAGATCCAGAAGCTGGCAAGAAACAATATCCCTTCGATTTTGCCCTATGGAAAGCTGCAAAAGAAGGAGAACCTGCCTGGGAGTCTCCCTGGGGGAATGGTCGTCCTGGCTGGCATATCGAATGCTCGGCGATGGTGCGGGAGAGATTAGGAGAAACTATTGATATTCATGTTGGCGGTGGAGATCTAACTTTTCCCCATCACGAAAACGAAATTGCTCAATCAGAAGCAGTCACGGGTAAGCCTCTGGCTAACTATTGGCTGCACAATGGCATGATTATTGTTGAAGGTAAAAAGATGTCCAAATCTTTGGGCAACTTTACCACGATCCGCGAACTGCTAGATAAATACGATCCTATGGCAGTAAGATTATTTATCTTACAAGCTCAATACCGCAAGCCTGTGGATTTTAACGCTAAAGCTTTGACTGGTGCGGGTAACGCCTGGCAAACCCTCAAAGAAGGCTTATTGTTTGGCGATCGCTATGGCAAAAAACTCAGCTTTTCTCCCAATTCAGATTTGGCTGAAGATGCAATCGCTAGGTTTAAAGATGCAGTAGACGACGACTTTAACTTTGCTGGCGGTTTAGCAGTGCTGTTTGAAATTGCCAAAAATTTGGAGAAAGAAAGTAATCTCATCGTTCATGGAGAAGAGAACCAGACTGCGATCGCCCAATTAAACCAACAATGGCAAACCCTAGTACATCTTGCCGATATATTAGGTTTTACAGCGCAGTTGGAGGAAGAGAGCAATACCGACGGTTTAAGTGATGGGGATATTGATACTTTAGTACAGCAACGTCTTGAGGCTAAGAAAAATAAGAATTATGCTGAAAGCGATCGCATTCGGGATGAGCTGCAAGCTCAAGGTATTACCTTAATCGATAAACCAGGTGGCGTAACTATTTGGAATAGAAGTTGAATAATCAAAGCTGTGTTTAACGACTAGCTTTACAGTCACTATGAAAAAAATTAGAGCAATAGTTTCGGGCAAGGTACAACAGGTAGCTTTTAGAATGTACACTCAAGCAAAAGCCAGAGAGCTAGAAGTATTTGGCTACGTGAGGAATTTAAGCAACGGTAGTGTGGAGATTGTAGCGTTAGGCGAAAGCGATCGAGTAGATGCTTTGATAGATTGGGCTAGATCTGGCTCGCCATCAGCCGTGGTTAAAGATTTGCAAATCGAAGTTTTGGCTGACTGCAACATCGAAGAATTTACTAGTTTTGAAATTCTTCGATAACACTAAACAAACTACTAAACCCAAGACAAACTGCCATCACCTGATGTGACTCGTCCAATTTGGGATGCGGTAATATCTTTACTTTTAAACCAGTCCAAAATCGCTTTGGCTTGAGTGACAGGAACGACTAGTACAAAACCAATACCCATATTGAAAGTATTGAACATTGCTTCCCGTTCGACTTTTCCAGCTTGCTCTAGCCATTGGAAAATAGGTGGAATATTCCAACTATCAATCTTTACCTCAATAGATTGGTTATTAGCCAAGCAACGAGGCAAATTTTCGGGTAAACCTCCACCAGTAATGTGCGCCATACTGTGTACTTCAATATCTGTAGCTAGTAGTGCCAAAATCGGTTTAACATAAATCTGCGTTGGCGTAATCAGTTCAGCACCCAAAGTTTTACCATTCAAGAGATCGGGAGTATCAGACCAAGAATGGTTCCCAGTCTCAATAATCTTTCTAACCAAACTAAAGCCATTGCTGTGCACTCCTGCACTAGCTAATCCAATAGCAACATCTCCTACTTTAACTTTAGAGCCATCCATTAGCTTGGTTTTTTCGACGACTCCTACGCAAAAACCAGCCAGATCGTATTCTCCTAACTGGTAAAATCCAGGCATTTCAGCAGTTTCGCCCCCCAGTAAGGCGCAACCACTTTGACGACATCCCTCAGCAATTCCAGCGACAACTTCTGCTAGCTGCTGAGAATTAAGTTTGCCTGTAGCTAGATAGTCTAGAAAGAACAGCGGCTCTGCCCCAGAAGTGAGAATATCATTAACACACATTGCCACCAAATCTATGCCGACTGTATCGTGACGGTTCAATTTCTGGGCGATTTTTAACTTTGTACCAACTCCATCCGTACCAGAAACTAAGACAGGTTGTTGATAACCAGAGGGCATTTCGAAATAGCCGCCAAACCCTCCCAAACCGCCCAAAACTTCCGATCGCTTGGTACTTTCTACACAGTCACGAATTTGTGTGACGAAAGAGCGTCCCGCTTCAACATCTACACCAGCCTCTTTATAGTCCATAAGTAATATCGTGCAAATAAAAGTAACTATTAAATTCGATCTGAGTAATATTCACTAAATATCGCTGTCACTCGGCTTCTGTTCGTCTGCAACAGAAGTGTCTAACAGATAAGCAGAGATTCTTATCGATAAAGTTCTCAGACGTTGTTACTGTACCCTAATTATTTCATCAAACAGCCTGCGATCGCCTTTTCGATATCTAAGTTTAGATTACGCATAATCACCTGGTTATTTTACTTATTTTTCGGACGATTATATTTTTTTGTTGGGATTTGCTTGTTCTGATTCACTAAAACTTTAATTTCAATTTGGGTGTTTGCACAATTCTCCAATTAATTTGTTCGATCTTACTATGAAAGTGAATTACTTTCGTAATTTTTTTGACATTTTGCTTATTTAAAATCAACAATATAACTACTTATGAATTCTTTCTCTTTTAGACAAGGTAGACTTTTTATCTTTGCCAGTTTGCTAGGAATCTCAGTTATGGGAATTTTTCCTAATATTGCTAGTGCAAAACCAGCTAACAAAGCAATCAAAAATAAATCAACATTATCATCGTTAAAAAATAGGGATAGTCAATCTTTAGGTTTACATTTAACTTTTTCCCGTGTGACTGCCGACACGGTTGATACTGAAACTTTTGAAGCACAAGATATGTTGGAATTATCAGAGGGAGAGCAAGTAATTCCTTTACGCAACCAACCTTTAATTGCTCGTTCTTTTGGTGGTAAAGCATCTTGGTATGGACCTGGTTTTCACGGTCGTCGCACTGCTAACGGAGAAAGATACAATCAAAATGCCATGACTGCCGCTCACCGCAATCTGAGATTTGGCACAAGAGTCAAGGTAACTAATCTCAATAACGGTCGTTCTGTGATACTGAGAATTAATGATCGCGGTCCCTACGTAAAAGGTAGAGTAATTGACGTTTCTGCAGCAGCAGCTCGCTCCTTGGGCATGATTAAAACTGGAGTTGCACCTGTCAGAGTTACCATACTAGGTCGATGACTATTCACACCGCCAATGTGTTTGAGATCGCACGTATTATTTATATTGATTGTTTATATTGATTAAACTATGAAACTAAAATTTATGCTTGATAAACAATGTATGTTTATCTTGACTACAATTATTGCGATCGCCTTAGTCTTGATTTCTGAATCGAGACCTAGTAATGCTAGTGAATGTCCCCATGTCAATTTTATGGTAGTTGATGGAAAATGTATTAATCTAGACGCGCAAATGAAGACTAAACCAAAACGAGAGATATCTAATTCTGTTTCCGATCTCGACGACTTAACAGGTTCTAGCCTAGCTACTTATGCTTCACTGCTTTCTTTGGTAGGGGGTGGTGCGGCAGGATACAAATTTTTGGTCAGAAAATAAAAGACGCCCTCACTTCTAAAGGCGTCTTATAAATATTTCAGTCTAATCGATTAAAATTCAAACTCGAATCTAACCGTTGATGCTGGGTGCAGTCATCGCTAAGGGTGCAGCTTCGCCGCTAGCTAAATCTAGAGGGAAGTTGTGAGCGTTGCGTTCGTGCATTACCTCAAAACCAAGGTTAGCGCGATTTAAAACATCAGCCCAAGTATTAATTACGTGACCCTGAGAGTCTAGTACAGACTGATTGAAATTGAACCCGTTCAGATTAAATGCCATAGTTGAAATTCCCATAGCAGTAAACCAGATACCAATTACGGGCCAAGCACCCAAGAAGAAGTGTAAGGAACGAGAATTGTTGAAGCTGGCATATTGGAAGATCAAGCGACCGAAGTAACCGTGTGCGGCAACGATATTATAGGTTTCTTCTTCTTGACCAAACTTGTAGCCATAGTTGAGCGACTCAACTTCAGTTGTCTCGCGAACTAAGGAAGAAGTTACCAAAGAACCGTGCATGGCAGAGAACAAGGCGCCACCGAATACACCTGCTACCCCCAACATGTGGAAGGGATGCATTAAGATGTTATGTTCTGCTTGGAATACCAGCATAAAGTTGAATGTTCCGCTAATTCCCAAAGGCATACCATCGGAAAAAGAACCCTGTCCTAATGGATAAATTAGGAATACAGCAGTTGCCGCAGATACGGGTGCAGAGTAAGCTACACAGATCCAAGGGCGCATACCCAAACGGAAACTTAGTTCCCACTGACGACCCATCCAGCAAAAGATACCGATGAGGAAGTGGAAAATAATTAACTGATAAGGACCGCCGTTGTATAGCCATTCATCCAAGGAAGCTGCTTCCCAAATAGGATAAAAGTGAAGACCAATGGCATTGCTAGAAGGAACTACTGCACCAGAAATAATATTATTTCCGTAGAGTAAAGAACCAGCAACGGGCTCGCGAATACCGTCAATATCAACAGCAGGTGCTGCGATAAAAGCGATGATGAAACAAATAGTAGCGGAGAGAAGACATGGAATCATCAAAACACCAAACCAACCGACATAAATGCGGTTATTAGTATTAGTGACCCAGCTACAAAATCTCTCCCAAAGGCTATAGTTACCGCTATTGCGAATGGTAGTTGTCATAGATTATGTATGGCTGAATTTGTTTTGCATAATATTTAGAGACAATTGAAATTATCTCTTCATTTCAGTATATTTACATCTCTTTTAATTGAGACGTACTTTTTAGTAAAATTATGTTCTTTTATATTTAGTAGAGTAAAAATATTTGTTTTATTTGTTAATATCTTTTAGTTAAATAAACCAGTGTAAATATTTATCAAATAGTTTTTGTTTATTTAAAGGTAGTTAAAGTTTTGATTTCTTTGGTTGTCAATTCTCGCCATTGACCTGGTTCTAAACCAGCCAAATTTATCTTATGAGAATTTATACCTATAGATATTCTAACTAATCTTAAAGTAGGGAAACCTACCGCCGCCGTCATTCTTCTGACTTGGCGATTTTTCCCTTCGGTTAAAGTCATTTCTAACCAAGAAGTGGGAATGTTTTTGCGATCGCGTATGGGAGGATTGCGCGGTGGTAATTTTGGTTCGACGGATAATATTCGCACTTTTGCTTTGCGAGTGCGATAGTTTTTGATAGTGACTCCGTTACGAAGTCGGTTTAAAGCAGACTGATCGGGAATTCTTTCTACTTGAACGTAATAGGTGCGGGGATGAGCAAATTTGGGGTCGGACAAACGATGCTTTAGCTGTCCGTTATCTGTCAATAGCAATAATCCTTCGCTGTCTAAATCCAGTCTGCCGACGGGATAAACTTTAGGAATAGGTATATAGTCTTTTAATAAAGGACGTTTCTGTTCGCTGCTGTTGTCAGTAAACTGACAAAGTACACCGTAAGGCTTATTGAACAAGATGTATTTCATTATTTTAGATGAGCAATCAGCGATCAGGGATAACTAAACATCTTAAATATTCAATCGCCTATAATCCCCATTTAAAAATTGCCGAACCCCAGGTCAAACCCGCACCAAAACCAGAAGCAGCAATTGTATCACCTGACTTTACTTTTCCCGATCGCACCGCAGCATCTAGAGCGAGAGGAATGGATGCTGCGGAGGTATTGCCATATTCAGCTATATTACTCAAAATCTTTTCTAAAGGAATATTAAGACGTTTTGCCACTGCGTCCATGATGCGTTGATTTGCCTGATGCAATAGTAACCAGTCAATATCATCTGCCGTTAGATTTGCCCGAAACATCGCTTTGCCGATCGCTTCTGGAACTTTGGCAACCGCAAAACGATAGACTTCTCTACCGTTCATTGTAATAGGATTATAGCTGCCATTTTGGGCTGTAATACCATCAACTAAAGGTGTAGAGTTAGTTTGATAGTTTAAATTCAACGAGTCGTTTTGACTGCCCTTGCTGTACATCTCAAAACCCAACAGGCGATCGCCTTTATTCGTTCCCTGACAAACTACTGCACCCGCTCCATCACCAAACAGTATGCAGCTTGTGCGATCCGACCAATCTACCCAACGAGACATGATATCTGCACCAAGAATCAAGACGTTTTTATGTACTCCAGTGCGGATAAACTGAGAAGCGGTAATTAGGGCAAAAATAAACCCAGAACAAGCAGCAGTGAGGTCGAAGGCTACGGCATTTTTCGCGCCGATTAAGCCCTGAACCCGACAAGCACTACCAAACATATCATCGGGAGTGGAAGTAGCTAGAATTATCAGATCTATATCGGTAACATCAATTCCTGCCATAGCGATCGCATTTTTTGCCGCGATCGCAGACAGTTGACTCAATGATTCGGTTGGAGAGGCGATATGACGGTTTTTCATTCCCGTGCGGGTTTCGATCCATTCGTCAGAAGTTTCTACCATCTGCGCTAGATGGTCGTTGGTTAGAACTGCTTCTGGTGCAGCCGAACCACATCCAGTAATCGCGATACCCACACCCATATTGTTCAATGTCTCACTCCGTTACTCGCGCTTGTATGTGTTAGTTGGAACTTGCTGAAGTTGCTTCTGCTTCAATTCTCTCGTTGTTATAAGATTTAATTTTCTCTAATACATCATTTTCGACAGCTTCTTTTGCCGACCGAATAGCGTTAAACATAGAGCCTCGACGAGAACTTCCGTGACTTATAATACAGATTCCTGCTACTCCAAACAATAATGCTCCGCCATGTTCGGCGCGATCGATACGACGTTTGATGTTGCGCAAATTGGGTTTTAATAATGCAGTACCGACTTTACCTCGTATACCTTTGGGTAATTCTTCTTTCATAATCTGTAACATTACTTCCCCAATTGCTTCGGCAAACTTGAGGACTATATTACCTACAAAACCGTCGCAGACTATAATATCGAACTCCCCAGATAGAACGTCCCTTCCTTCCGCATTGCCCAAAAAAGGAATTTGAGAATTATTTTCTAGCAGCTTATGGGTTTGCAGTGCGAGGTCATTACCTTTGGAAGATTCTTCACCAATATTGAGTAAACCTACTTGAGGCGATTTATTTCCTAAGACATACCTGCTGTAAATGGTTCCCATCAAAGCAAACTGTTCTAGATACTTAGGCTTGCAATCTACATTGGCTCCTACATCCAAGACAATTACGGATTTGTTAGGCACGATTGTTGGGAGTACTGCTCCAATGGCAGGTCGTTCGATTCCCTTCAAACGTCCTAACTTGAGTAAGGCAGCTGCCATCGCCGCCCCCGAATGTCCTGCCGAGACAATGGCATCAGCTTTTTTTCGCTTTACCAAATCCATAGCTACATTAATCGAAGCTTTTGGCTTGCGACGAATCCCAGTTAAGGGTTCTTCTTTCATTGTTACGACGTCTTCAGCATGAACTACTTCAACCGATGCTGTCTTCTTGCTGTCGTATTTTTTAACCAGAGAGTTGATCTGCCGTTCGTCTCCCACCAGTAGGACATCTAGGTCTAATTCTGCCGAAGCTTGAATTGCTCCTGCAACAATTTCCTCTGGAGCGAAGTCTCCCCCCATAGCGTCTACTGCAATTCTTGCGCGCGTTAATCCCATTTAGCAAATTTTATAGAAGCCTTACAAATTTTAACAGTCAAAGGTTAAATCTCCCTAGTATCTAATCGAAATAGCTTTAGAAGTTAATCTGTCTTCACACATCTCAAACAAAAGAGTTATAACTGAATTTGACCTCAATTAAGGCTATTTTACTTTTTTATTGTAAGCCCTAGTTTTTTTCGCCAATTAATAGGGATACTTTCATGCTAAAACTGCTTGCTTCAAGTGTACTTACTTGGTTCAATGTCTGGGGACAATCGCAGCCTGAATTAAAGCCGTTGGCGTCATTTCCCTGGCATAATTCTCCAGTTTTTCATCTTCCCGAAACCAAGCAAGATTTGATAACCAACAACATTATTCAATCGTATCTGCAAGATTTAACTCGGCAAAATGCTGAAAGCGATCGCCAAGGCATCTGGATTCAGTCTGGCTGGGACACTTTGGCTAGCAACCAAGGTGAATCTTTGCTTCCTGCGGCTTCTCTGACCAAAATTGCTACTACTTTAGCAGCATTAAATAAATGGGGAGTAAATCATCAGTTCGACACCAATCTGTATATCCGAGGTGAGATTAAAAACGGTGCTGTTTTGGGAGATCTGATTGTGGAAGGTAATGGCGATCCGCTGTTTGTTTGGGAAGAAGCGATCGCCTTGGGTAATGCTTTGAGTCAATTGGGTATTACATCTATTGAGGGCAATCTTTTGGTAACAGATAAGTTCTATATGAACTATCAAGATAATTCTCTTCGCTCGGGGGAACTTCTCAAGCAGGGATTAAATCGAGGAGTGTGGCGACAAGAAACCACCAAGCAATATTTGCAGATGCCTGTGGGTACGCCTCAACCAGAAATCGCGATCGCGGGAAAAGTTAAATTAGCTAGTCGCATACCGAGTGATGCCAAACCTATTGTCATTCACGAGTCTCTACCTCTAGGTGAAATTCTGCGCCAAATGAATATCTACAGCAATAATAAAATGGCACAGATACTGGCAGATTTATTGGGTGGCGCATCAGAAATTGCTGACTCTTCAGCTAACATTGCTGATTTTCCCTCAGCAGAAATTTCCCTCATCAACGGATCTGGTTTAGGAGAGGAAAATCGAATTTCACCTCGTGCGGTGTGTCAGATGTTGATGGCGATAGACAAACTGCTTCAACATGATTCTTTATCAGCCATAGATTTGTTTCCTACTGCGGGAAGAGATCGAGTCGGTACGGTACAAAATCGCGGTTTACCCAAAGGGGCGGCAGTCAAAACAGGAACGCTAGATAATGTCAGTGCTTTGGCTGGAGTAGTCTCTACCAGCGATCGCGGCAATATTTATTTCAGCATCATTAATTATGGTCGTCAATACGAATATTTTCGACGACAACAAGACTGGCTAATAAATCAGCTAGTCGGACAATGGAAATTAACTCCCTATAATTTCGATTTAATGCAACCAGATAAATGGTTTTTAGGAGATTCCGATAGAAATATCATGGTTGTGAATTAAAGATGACGTATTCTACTTTATTAAACATCAAACCGATAAACATGAATAAGGCAATAGAGGAGTAGGGGAGTAGGGGAATAGGGATCTTTCTTTGATGTTTAATTTGGTTGACCTACTTACAATTTATCTCAGGTTTGATATTTGCTCGAGTTGCAGCTTGAAAACTAATAGCGAGCGAGCGCAATCTTTACTGATGTCCCCAGTCTTCAATCCCCAAAGTTTTGGGAGAGATCCACAGCGATTCATTTTGTTTTTGGCGGTAGCGAGACAGGCGGCGGCGTGATTTCAATGTTTCTCTAACGATATATCTAAACCATTTGTGAATATCCGCACCAGCTTGATAGGGTTCTATATATGCTTCTTCAGCAATATCAATAATCATTTGTACCAGATCGGAAACCGAAATTTCTAAATATCTGTGGGATGAATTATTTTCTTCTTCCCAGTGAGGTAAAGTTTCATCTCCAATACCCATGTTTCTCGCCAACTCAATCATGTCGTAATGATCAGTATACCAAACATGCTCGTATTCCATATCGGGAAAAATATTAGCTTTGCTGGCTAGAATATCAATAATACAGATAACAATAGTATTGATTTTGTTTTCTTCTGCTGATGTATAGTGTTCTTTGATAATTGCCCTAAGCATATGTGCCAGTTCCGTATACTTTTTCTGGGCTAGATGGCGGGCTTGATTGTAGTCTTGGTTGGCTAACCGAAAAAATTTGTCGTGTTCTGTTTTTGGCAGATTATTATGTCTTTTTCTTGCTTTTTGCAGTTGAATATTATGGGTAGTTTCTGAAGTTAATGGTTGAAAAAGTTTGTGCAAAAACATAATAAAATACTATTTATAAATATTCTAAGAAGTTAAACAAAAATATTGAATTGTTTGACTATCTCTATTACTGTATTTTTAAATGATTACTTAAATTTAAAGCACAATACATGATTTCGATCGCTTTATGTTTAGATCTATGTCGACACTTATTTTTTGACCACAAAACGTTATAAGCGCTAGCTTTTATGCATAAACTTCTTTTGCCGCACGATGTAGCAAAGAATGGCGATAAACCAAAGCAGACATATCTTTGCCATAGCCTCCACCAATGACGCTAGCAACTGGATACCCACCTGCTTTGCACGTACTCAAAACCATTCTTTCTCGTCGATAAATACCTCGATCGGTTAAAGATAATTTGCCCAGGCGATCGCTCACGTGAGTATCTACTCCAGCATCGTATAAAACTAAGTCGGGTTTCTCTTGGGTCAATAAATCTGATAAATGACTGGCTAATATTTGCAGATAACCATCGTCATCTAAACCAACAGGTAAGGGGATGTCCAAGTCGCTCTGTTGCTTTTTTCCTGGAAAATTTGCCTCGCAGTGCATAGAAAAGGTAAATACTCGGCGATCGCCTTGGAAAATAGCTGCCGTACCATCTCCCTGATGTACATCACAGTCTACGATTAAAATTTTTTTGACTAACTTCTGGTGCAGCAAAACGCGAGAGGCGATCGCCAGATCGTTAAAAATACAGAACCCCGATCCATAACTAGGAAAAGCGTGGTGCGTCCCTCCCGCAGTATTACAGGCGCAGCCATACTTCAAAGCTAATTTTGCTGCCAAAATAGTCCCGCCGATTGCAATGCAAGTACGATGAGCCAGAGCCTTACTCCAAGGCAAACCAATACGCCTTTGAGCTTTATATTCCAGCGTCCCGTTGCAATATGCCTGTGCGTATTCGGGAGTATGAACTAACTGGATTAATTCTAAATCGGGCAACTCTGGCTGATGTATCTGCTCAGGTAAGATAATCCCATCCTTTAAGAGTAAATCTCGCAAGATTTTGAATTTTGGCATGGGGAACCGATGAACGTCGGGCAAAGGTGCAACATAATCGGGATGATAAACAATAGCAAAACCGTAATGAGTCATCTGGACAAGTGTTGCCGTTGAAGCGATTTAGTGGAAATTGATAGTTTTACTAGACGAGATATAAAACAAAAATATAGTCTGAGGTGCATGGGAAAAGCGGGCGATCGATATAGATTAACTTAGCACTTATGCCAATTCTCCAAATTATCGCTACAAATAGATAGCTTATTTCTCCTAATCTCCAATCCCCAATCCCCAATCCCCAATCCCTAATCCCTAGCCTTGAAGTTATCTGTAGTCGTATTAAAGAGAAATGGTATTAAACCGTGTTGAGTTAGCGAGCCTGAATTTTAGAATATGTCCGAATTTTTTAATTTTTATCTGAATGTATGTTCATATATAATATATAAAGTGAACAAATTGAGGATAATCTCGATGACAAATGCTAGTTTAGTTAAATGTGCTTGCGATCGCTGTTCCTGCGAAATTTCTTTGGAGGAAGCAGTTGAAAAAAATAACAAGTACTACTGCTGTGAAGCCTGTGCCAACGGTCACGTAGAAAATGAAAGTTGCAAGATGTCTGACTGTAATTGCAGTTGAGCTAATAAGCTTGCAACAGACATGAGAGATGGGTAAGGTATTTACGTGTCTCTCTTTGTCTTTTCATCCAATAACATCCCGTCTTCTTATGTCCGTAACTAAATCTCAGAAGCTCCCTACCTGTTCGACCAAACATTCAACCGACATAACAGCAGGTAATATCGCTCGCGAAATGCTTACTTTGGATAAGGCACAGCGGATGGCAGAATTTTTCCGTTTGTTGGGAGACCCCAATCGATTGCGAATTTTGTCTCTTTTGGCAAAGGAAAACCTCTGTGTTTGTGACCTGGCTACCCTATTGGATATGAGCGAATCGGCTGTTTCCCATCAGCTACGAACTTTGCGATCGCTTAGATTAGTAAGCTATCAAAAGCAGGGCAGAAAAGTCTTTTACAGTTTATTAGATCGTCATGTCCTGGATTTATATAAATCGGTGGCAGAACATCTAGATGAAGAGCAATAAAAATTGGCACATAAAAAAAGCGATCGCCTTCGATTAAGCGATCGCTTTTTCATAATTCGAGCAAAATTAAGATGCTAGGAGAAAATTAACAGCAAACCTAAAAGTAAAGCACCAAAGCCAAAGACAAAAGACCAAAAGCGATGATAACTGTTGACCACAGTACCTTCTTCGGTGGTAATTTGAACTAAATCCATCCAGGGCATATTGCCTCGACGAAACCAACCTTGGGAAGCTACCGAAGAGCCGATTAAATTTTGAACTCGTTTCATGCCAAATAGGAAATTGCCAATGGGACCAAATCGAGAGTTGTAGCGCAGGTAAAGCATTCCTGTCTTATCTTGAATTTTCAAATCAGAACCAAATTTATAGCCCGCTTGACCTCTACCAATCAGTTCTCCTTCCAACATTGCTGGTTTGCCCCTCAGGGGGCTGGCATAGGGGTCGGACATCAATTCTAAGATGTTTGTTTCGGGAGCTTTTTTGTAGTGCGGATACATGACAAAGCCTTTGAAAACCACTCCAATACCCAAACCAATTAAAGGAAAAGCGATCGCCAGCATCGGATTGGGAATCGGCGACATGCTAATGAGAGTAACCCCAATAATCAAACCAACAACAATACCAATAAATTCCGAGCTAAACAGCACTATATCCATAGCGAAATTGCCGTAGAGACGCTTTTTATTGAGGTGTCTGCCTTCTCCCATAACCTTACCCATATCAAACTCGATCGCCAACCCTAACTGTTCGGCATAGGTACTTAGGGCTCTGACTCTCTTTCCTGTCAGGGGATGAGTAGAATTTAACTCCATCCACCATCCCCAAGGGTTAAACATATCCCATAAAAATACGCGACCGATTTTTTCGGGAGAAGAAGCAATACGATATGCCGTTCCTGTAGCAGTAGCAGCCTTTGCATCGTAGATACCCAACGCCCGAGTTCCTTCTAGCAAACGACTGGGTTCTTCGGCTTGGCTGGTTTCTTCCACAATGCCATAGGCAATTTTGACTAATGCCCGAGATAAAGCATTGGGATTGCCTGTAGTTTCTGCCGCAAAGCGATCGGCAAAATACTCTCTAACTCGCGATAAATAGAGTAATAGGTAAGAACCTATGAGATAGAAAATATAGGATACTAAAGCTGCAGTTTGAAAAGCATCTCTGGATTTGCTGCTGCCTCTTCTACTCATGCGACGGGCAAAAACGCAAATCAGATAGCAAATCTGAATTAAAGTCGATGCTACCGTCATCACAGCAAAGTCCCAGTGGACGATATGCCCCAATTCGTGGGCATATACCGCAGCAATTTCTTCGTCATCTAAATAGGTAAACAAACCCTGACTAACCACCAAACGCGCACTGTTGGGCAAAGAACCATAGGTAAAAGCAGTCGGGTTTTGGTCGTCAATAATTCCCAAACGGGGATGTTTGAGTTTTTTATCGGCACAGATTTTTCTAATTACTTTTGCTGTTTCGGGACTGCGATCGGCAATATCCCCCAGAGATACCCAGCGAGTTTTATAAAGCCACTTTTGGCTCAAGTCCATCAGCCAGGGAGAAATAAAGAAAGCAGCGATATTAAACACTAAAGTAATTGCCACTGATATAGCCAAACCAGTACCAGGGTTTTCACTATCTAAGATTAATACCGTGGCGAGAACTAGCACTAACACCATTCCTCCAATCAGAGAAAGAGTTACAGCCGATGCTAAGGCTAAATTACCGCCAATACCTTTAGCCAAAAGCTTGATATTAGTTTCGGACGATCGCTTGGGCAGACCATCGCTCATATTACTATCCATAATATTTTGAATTAAATCCAATTATTCACATACTACACAGATTGAAGTTTCAATCTATCTTTCAGTTATAAAAATTGATTAAAGACAAAGGTGTGATCTTTGTTGTCTCTAGCCCGATCAACTAATGCATATTGGCTCAGTTGGTTTAAATGGTTTAAATTCAACTAAAAGTCAGAAATAGCTTCGCCTCAGTCAGACTAGTCAAAATTTGGCATTATTTCCAAAACTCCCATGCCAAGATCTGAACCGTCGATCGATTTGATTTCGTAAATCGCTAATATATCTTTTGGTTGAGGATTGCCCCGATTGCTTCCCGCTGCTCCCATTGCCACAACCAAGATACAATTGCCCTGGGTTTTACTACAATTTCGATGCCACTCTTCTACAATTTTGATGCTTTCTGGCTTTTGTTGAGAATATTCGGCAAAAATACATATTTCATCATCACCTGTTTGCAACATACCCAAGTTGTAAGATTCTCCTCTAAAAGGATCTTCTCCTGGATTAAAACAGACTGATTTTATGCCGCCTAAATTTTCAATTTTCTCAATTAGATATTTAGCCTTGGGACGAGTAGTTTGAATAAAAATCGTGGGAATTTCTTTAGCCTTGAAGGTAGTTTCTCGGGATTGACAGTAAGTTTTGCTTTGATGTTTGGATTCTTCGAGCATCTTTGCCGACATTTTAGTCAGGGTGATTAAAGATCCATCAGGAATTAAATCCTCTTGAATAGGAATTTCTAGTTCTTCAATATCGTCGGCATAATCACTCATGCCGATATTCAATAATTCTTCTGTCAAATCGGGCAAAGTAGAAATTTTAGCCGTCATTATCTCTGGCTCTGTGTTTATTTGAGGCAAGGTAATTTGATAAGATTCAGACACCGCATCGATCGGCTCTTGCGCCAGAATAGAATTATGGCGATCGCAAAAACGCAATAATGATTCTAGAACTGCATAGATAATTTTTGCTTCTTCTTCGTCCAAAAACGGTCGCATCCCTTCAAAAGGGTGTAGGCTGCCAAAGAAAGGTTTGGCTTCTCCAATTCCTATCCACTCTACTTCTGATTCGGTCTCTTCGTAGTTGAGAAACCAACAGTCTTGAGCCAAAAAAGCCTTTTCCAATTCGGAGGTAGACTGATTTCCTCCCAATGCAGCAACTCGAAATTGCTTAAGAGAATCCAAAGAGCGATATAGTAACACGCCAAATTCTGCTGACATCATTCCCATGATGCAGAGATATACCTCATCAATCGGGGAATTACTCAACTCAACCCGCAAAATATCACTATCTGCTAATAATTCCCAAGGCGCAAGATGCCAAATTTTATTGGCGACATCTTTTATTGCTTGTTGATATATCTCTGGTAAAGCAGCTGTTTCTTCTTGGTCGATGGCGCTAAAGCTGTCAAAAAGGCGATCAATCAGCGGCAACTGAGGAGAATATTCAATGTTAATGTTCAAATCCTGTAGAACTCCGCGCAAAAAGAACTGAATCTCGCGATCGCGCACGACAATTTTTTGCGGGCGGTGGGGTTGTCCTGGCTGATGAGGAGATTCTATCGCTCGTAGCAAAGTTCTGACTACGGCTTCTATTCCCATATCTTCTGCGACTACGTCCATTGCCATAACCGAACCTTCAGAACCGTCTACCCAAATAATGCACTCTCCATCTGCACCTAATCCTAAATCAAGATGAGATGCCATGTTTCCAAGGGGACGGCGATCGCCTTCCCAAACAACGCCTGGTACTTGAGGAATTTTTTTAAGTCTACTTTTGGTCGTGTTGGGAAGAGCAGTCATATATGTTTAGAACTTCTGATTAACAATACTTACTTTTTTCGCCCTAGAGGTCTGCAATAATAAACCATATTCCATTCCTTCGACGACTGCTTGGTAAGAAGCATCTAGTATATTGACTGATACTCCGATGGTTGTCCATCTTTCGATACCGTCGCTAGATTCTACCAATACTCTGGTTTTGGCAGCCGTTCCCGCACCACCATCTAGGATGCGAACTTTATAGTCTGCTAAATAAAAGTTAGCAATCGAAGGATAAAATTTGACTAATGCCTTGCGCAAAGCAGAGTCTAATGCAGCCACAGGACCATTTCCTTCCGCTACTTCTAGTAGGTTTTTACCATCTACCTCTACTTTAATGGTAGCTAATGCCTTGCTAGCAGGATTGTCTATTTCTTGATGGATGTCGCAGTGTACTTGAAACCCCTTGAGTTGAAACAGTTGCTTGTTAGGTTTGAGGATCGACCGCATCAATAACTCAAAGCTGGCTTCTGCTGCTTCAAACTGATAACCTTCATTCTCCATGTCCTTCAACCTGTCTAGAATTTGACGACAGGTAACATCCTGCTTGCTCAAATTGATACCAAACTTGGCGGCATAGTGCAGCACGTTACTCAATCCAGACTGATCGGAAATAACTATTCTTCTTTGATTGCCAATCAATTCGGGCTGGATGTGTTCGTAGGTTAGAGGATTTTTGGCTACTGCCGAAACATGAACTCCTGCTTTATGGGCAAATGCCGATCTACCCACAAATGGCGCATTATCATTGGGTGCGAGGTTGACGATCTCGCTAATCAAACGGCTGCTAGGGCTAAGTTGAGCTAATTCTTGTTGTCCCAAACATTGATAGCCTAGTTTTAGCTGCAAATTGGGAATTAGAGTACACAAATTGGCGTTACCGCATCTTTCTCCATAACCGTTGATCGTTCCCTGTACCATAGTCGCTCCTGACATTACCGCAGCGATCGCGTTAGCAACTGCCGTGCCCGAATCATTATGAGTGTGAATGCCAATTTTTCCTCGTTCTTCGGTTAACTCTGGCATTGCCACCGTCATTTCAGTCACGATTTGACTGACTTCATGGGGTAATGTGCCGCCGTTGGTGTCGCACAAAACTAACCACTCTGCTCCTGCTTGTATCGCGGTTTCTAACGTTTTGAGAGCATATTCGGAATTGTGCTTGTAACCATCAAACCAGTGTTCTGCATCGTAAATAACTTTTCTTCCCTGACTGCGCAGATATTGAATCGTATCGCGGATCATGACTAAGTTTTCTGTCAGACTAGTCTTTAGGGTTTCGGTAACGTGAAGATCCCAAGACTTGCCAAAGATAGTAACCCAATGAGTACCAGCGGCTAAAATAGCCTGAAGCATTTTATCTTCTTTTGCTGCTCTGTTGGGACGACGAGTGGAACAAAAGGCAACTAGCTCAGAATTTTTTAAGGGTTCTTCTTTTAGTTTCCAGAAGAACTGCACGTCTTTTGGGTTTGCTCCTGGCCACCCACCTTCGATAAAGGGAATTCCCATGCGGTCGAGATTGCGCGCGATCTTGAGCTTGTCATCTAATGATAAGGAAATTCCCTCTCCTTGAGAGCCATCTCTTAAGGTAGTATCGTAAATCCAAATTGCTGATTTTTGATTCATGGAGTCAATTTATGCGACTATCAGAGTTAAGAAATGTTAAATTACTTAGAGACAAAACGAATATATAAATACTTTTTTACTCGAAGTGTTGATCGACTATGCCTACCGTAACCGTACAAGGAAAGAATTTCACTTGCGAACAGGGTGCAAATTTACGCAAAATTTTATTGAAGCACAAAATAGTCTTGCATAACGGTAACTCAACAATTATCAACTGTAGGGGAATTGGTAGTTGCGGTACTTGTGCGGTGGAAATAATTGGCGCAGTTTCTCCCCCCAACTGGAAAGATAAGGCAAGGCGATCACTTCCTCCCCACTCTCTCGAACAAAACCGACGTTTAGCTTGTCAAACTACGGTTCTGGGGGATATCGAGGTAATTAAATACGATGGCTTTTGGGGACAAGGGAATTCAGTAATTAGCAATCAATCATAAAATTAATGAACGTTTTTAATATTTCTCCCATTATTCGTATCACCCTGTTGTGCCTTTATATTGGTTTAACAGTTCCGTTACCTTTTTTAGCAGATTTTACTAATGCCCCTGTTCCGTCGTGGATGCTGTGGATCGGCATTGCTCTGGGGGCGATCGCAGTTTATGCTGCTTTGAGCGAACGAGTGATTTTAGACGAGGAAAAAATACAGGTGGCTTATCCCAGTTGGGTACCTGGTTTCTTTCGCAAAGGCTGGTCTTTATCCTGGCAAGAGATTGAAAACTTAAAAATGCGCACGACAGGACAGGGTGGTTTGGTTTATTACTTTACTTCTCCCAAACGAGAAAAAGCCTACTTGCTACCAATGCGCATAGCGGGGTTTAACAAGATGGTTAACCTTGTGACGGAGAAAACTGGCATCGATACGGTTGACGTTCGACCTCTATCTCAACCCTGGATGTACATGATTTTGTTTGCCTGCACTATGGTGTTATGGCTGCTAGACGGTTGGACGATTTGGACGGCAACTAATTTGGCTAGCTAGCTTGCCACCCAGACATATTTGGAAAATACCATGGCGATACTAATACCCAGACTCAAACCCACCAGCACCTGAAAAGGCGTGTGCCCTAGCAGCTCTTTTAATCTTTCCTCATTAAAATTATGTTCTTCTTGAAATAGCTCGTCTACTAGCTGATTGAGAATTTTTGCCTGCTTTCCTGCTGCTTGACGCACCCCAGCAGCATCGTACATGACAATGATGGCAAACAAACAGGCGATCGCAAATTCAGAAGAAGACCACCCTTTAGTTAAACCAACGCTGGTCGCCAATGCACCAACAAGAGAAGAATGGGCGCTAGGCATTCCTCCTGGAGACATCAAATAGGTAACATTCAATTTACGGTTTCTAAATAGGTCGATAATCAGCTTTAATCCCTGAGCTGTCAAAGATGATAACAGCGCGACCATTAGTATTTGATTGTGTAAGATATCAGCAATTGCTTGCATGGTTTATCTTCTTATTGCCCCAAAAAACATTAAATAAACGTACATTAAATTTTAGCGATCGCGAGTCACGATATATCTGGCAACTGCTCTCAAAGGCTCCGCTTTTGCATCATAAATTGACAGTTGGGCGATCGCACTGTCGATCAGTTCTTGTGCTTTGAGGCGAGATTTTTCCAAACCCCACAAGCTAGGGTAGGTAGCTTTTTGAGCTTCTAAGTCTTTACCAGCAGTTTTGCCTAGTTGTTCGTCTGTCGCTGTAATATCTAAAATATCATCAATTATCTGAAAAGCTAGACCAATATTTTGAGCGTACACGGATAATCGATTTATATCCTCTTGAGGGGCGTTTGCCAATATTGCTCCAGAAACTACCGAAGCCTCTAATAATGCACCTGTTTTATGGGTATGGATAAAGCTTAGGGTTTCAGCGGTAATATCGGGTTTCCCTTCCGATTCCAAGTCTAATACTTGTCCTCCAACTAAACCCGCAGCACCTACCGTACGACCGAGACAGGCTACTATTTTAATTACATTTTCTGGAGCGACATTTTTAGTCTGGGTAGCAACGTATTCGAATGCATATGCCAATAAGCCATCCCCTGCTAAAATCGCAATATCATCCCCATAGACCTTATGATTGGTCGGTTTTCCACGACGAAAATCGTCATTGTCCATTGCAGGCAGATCGTCGTGAATTAATGACATGGTATGGATCATTTCCAAAGCACAGGCAGTCGGCATTGCCATCTCCCTGGTTCCACCCGTCAAGTCGCAAGTAGCCAAGCAGAGAATTGGACGCAAACGTTTGCCGCCAGCTAACAACGAATAGCGCATTGCTTCGTAAATTTTTTCTGGTCTAGCAATCTTAATTGACTGGTCTAACGCCTGCTCGACTAGAGTCTTTTGCTCCTTTAGATAACTGTTTAAGTCAAATACAGCATGTGTTTCTGGCTCAGTTATTTTTTTATCGGCTTGTACCATACAACAGGAAAATGTACTTATTTTTAGTCAATCTTCATTATTACCTGATGAGGTACTTAAACCAAGCTTTGTTAAGAACAAACTCCCCATCTTTATTAAATTATGTAAAACCTGTGGTTCTTTACTGGGCAACACTTTGTTTCTTTTCATAAAGCAGTGCAGGCTGGTCTTTGATATTTTCCGAAATTGATAAAACTCTTTCCATTACTCTAATTAGATATTCGTATTCAGAAGCGTCTTCGTTGGGCAGAAATCCAGCCGAAGCAGC
>JBCDCO010000030.1:0-29394 GCA_039181635.1 Cyanobacteria bacterium P01_G01_bin.19
GTAAAAAGCCAATAAAAAATAGATTGTAGGTAATTTTGATTTGTCAATCCTAGAAAAAACAACTAGTATAGAAACTAATACTGATAGAAAACATTAAAACAGCAAAATATAATTTTGTGGTTTGCTAAGTAGATACTCGATATTTTGGTAAAGAATTAAAGAAAAGCCAAACATCCAGGATCTATGCCAATATTATGTACTCAAGAAAGCTCATCGTTCTTCTAAATATAAGATGAATTTAGATGCATGAGTAAATTACTCAGTTTGAGCAGTGTTGTTTTGAGTGAAATTCAGTTATAACCTAGTTTGATGTTTAAAGACATCACAACGCGAACTAAACCAATTAAACTATACAATCGACATGCACATTTCTCCCTCTCTTCTCATTCCCTTTGTTGGTGGAATATATCTTTTGGGAATTCACCTTGTATTAAAAGTGTGTCAACTTAGAGAAATTTAGTTGACTCAACATGGTTTGTGTAAAACCTACCCATATAACTAATAGTTGCCCGATCGCTGTATGATAACGTTGGAAATATTAGCTTGCCTACTGTAGTCAAATACAGAATGCAATATAAGCGCAAATTATTTCTTCGATCTCATGTCTTGAATAGGCAACTTTTTTATTGGAAATTTATTAGCAAGCTTTTTTGATGGAATGTGCAATTATTAGTCGAGCGGGGCAGGTATTGGCTAGAGGAAAATTAAGACTCAAAAAAGAGGAAAATGGCGATACTCGACTAAATCTAGAAACCAGGGGCGGAAAATTAATCGAAGGCGGCTTGGTTAGTGAAGATGGAGACTTAACAGCAGCAAGCGATGTACTGTTTCAAAACTGCTTCAATACCTGGCGTATGACAGGATTAACCTTGAGCGTAGTTATTAAGTAGCAGAGTAATTATTCCAGGCAATCGCTTATTTTGCCATTAATCGCCGAGATACTGACTACTCTAGGCGAAGCTAAATAATTTCTTCCCGTAGGATCGCCAGTACGTCCCGTAAAATTACGATTGGTAGCATATATACCTGTCTCTTGTTTGCCCAGAACTCCCTTACCAGAATTGATACAGGCACCACATCCAGACTTAAGAATCTCTACTCCAGCTTGTTCAAAAATCTCGAAATAGCCTAATTCTTCTGCCTGTTGGCGCACTGATTGGGAAGCAGGAACAATATACATCTGCACTTTGGGATCGATCCGATTATTTTGCAAAACTTTTGCCGCCTCTGCTAAATCCGTTAGCTTTCCTCCCGTACACGATCCGATAAACGCTAAAGTAATAGCCGTTTCTGGTAACTCGCTGATGTTAACTACCCGATCTGGTTTGGGAGGACAGGCTATTTGAGGTTCGAGATTACTCAAATCGAATTGATAAACGCGATCGTAAACCGCATTTTCATCTCCAGCGATCGCATCATAATCAGATATATTTTTATCGCTTAGGTATCTATCTGTAACCGCATCTGGTGCAATTAAGCCGCACATCGCACCGCATTCCACTGCCATATTGCTGAGAGTCATGCGCTCATCTATAGGCAATTGCTCGATAATGCTCCCTCGAAACTCTAACACCTTACCTATTGCACCCTGACAGCCAATTTTGCCCAGAATAAACAGCATAATATCTTTAGCACTAATATTCTTGGGTAATATGCCAGAAAGCTCTACTACCAGGGTACCTGGAACTCTCAGCCACATATCCCCCGCAGCCAAAATATTAGCCATATCTGTAGTTCCTACCCCAGTCGAAAAGCTCCCAAACGCACCATAAGTACAGCTATGGGAATCTGTTCCTGCAATAATCATTCCTGGCTTAATCAAGCCTCGTTCTGGTAGTAGCACATGACATATTCCCGATGCTTCTCCTGGAGAGACTAAATCGAATAGCTGGCATTTGTACTGCTGGGCAAAATTAACCATATCTCGATATAGCTTAGTAGCCTGAGAGTCTGGGCGGATATCGTTAACTTGAATAAAATGATCTGCCACCAAGACAACCTTGTCAGAGTCCCAAACTGGTGTTTGATCGCCAAAGTTGCGTCGAAAAAGCTCGAATACAGGTGCGGCGATCGCATCGTGAGACATGGCTAGATCTACTCGGGCAAAAACAACTTCTCCTGGCTGTACGTGACTATTACCCGAAGCTTTTGCTAACATCTTCTCTGCCATTGTCATCGGGCGAGGAGAGGTTTTACTTTGAGGAACACAAATCTTACCCTGCAGCCTTTGCTGATTAAACTTGGTTAAGCCACCTGCGGCTGAAATAAGTTCGACAATAGGATTTTCCTGGCGAGCGCCTAAAATTTCTAAATTCAGACCAATATTGATGCTATTGCGATAAAAAATCTCGGCAAAAGACTTAGCACGGACTAGCTTAATTCCCGCTGCTTTAATTGCGATTGGTGCGTATTCACGACTAGAACCACAACCAAAGTTTTCATCCGCTTCAATTACCTCATATTCCAGTAAGGCATCGATACCAATGATGTGTTCCAAAACATAGCGTTTTTGGTGTTCTGGATCTGGATTAGTGCTGCGGTGAGCGGGAATAATATCATCAGTGTTTATATCATCACCGAGTTTTAATACTTTCATCTCTGGCTGGGCAAATTTAGATAAATACGTTTAGTTTAAATTAGCTTTGTTTAAGTCTACTAATTTTAATCTCTAAGCTATCAGCTATCAGCTATCAGCTTTTAAGTCTCATTTATATATCAAAAGAGCGATTGATCGGTTCGGTGCTGCCAAAGCTGATATCATTCTCTTCGTATTCTGGAGGCTCGACATGAATGAGAACTCTCACCGCACCAAAACGCTGCTCTAAACGATCTTCAATATCTTCGGTAATTTCATGAGCCTGAAATAGATCGTCAGTATCGACAATTAAGTGCATTTCAATAAATACCTGTCTGCCCAACATGCCTCGCGAGGCAATATCGTGACAGCTAAGCACCCCTGGTACTTCTATCACCACATTATTAATTGCCTCTGGCGCGATCGCCATTTCGTCCACCAACCAGGGCAAATTCTCGCTAATCACTTCCCAACCGCTATAAAACACCAGCAAAGCTACGGGAAAAGACAAAATAACGTCAAGCCATTTTAGTTGAGGAATATTAAGAGCATTTGCTTGCCACACTCCCACTAAACCAGCAATCACAATCACAGTCACCCAAATATCGCTCATAGTATGTTTGGCATCAGCGATTAAAATAGGACTGTTGACCCTCCTACCGACATTACGCTCGTAAAATGCCACAAAAACATTGATTGCCAACACTAAGAGCAACAGCCACAGTTCGCTAGGAGAAACCTTGACATCAATATCTTGGCTGGGGAAAAAGATCTTTTCTACCCCTACTTGTAAGATTTCAAAACAGGCAATTCCCAAAAATGCCGCAATACCCAATGCGCCAACCGCCTCAAATTTCTGATGTCCGTAGGGATGCTCTCGATCTGGTTTGGGAGAGGAGAAACGATTGGTGACTAGTCCTAGTACATTATTGGCACTGTCAGTAACGCTGTGGAGTGCATCTGCTTGAAGACTCAGAGAACCAGTAGCAATTCCCAAGGAGAATTTTAACGCCATGACAAATAAATTCGACATTAGAGTTAGCCATAATACTCGGCGGACTTGGGAGCGATTATCTTGCATGATTGGGAATAGATAAGCAAGCAGACTCTGGTTCTACAATCATAATCTGAAAAATGAGAAGAATCTTTCTTTGAAAATCTTTATCTCTTTTATCTCAATGTTTAGTTATGAGAAAAAAAGTAACTTATTGAGATATTTTTTGACGATTTTGGTTTGTATAATTCGTAACTTGATAGATTCTAGTTCTGGAACCTATCAGAAATTCCACCTAATAAAATTTCATTTAATTTAACTATGAACAAATTAACTCTCAACTTGGTTCAGGGCGCAGTTAGCTTTAACTTTTCAGAAGATGCTGCCAGACAGCTATATGCAGAAATTGCAACTTTGATGCAAAGCCTCAAAGCGGCTGCCAATGTCGCTACGGGCGGAAGAAGTCGTCCTGCTCCTCAAAAGCCGATGGAATATCGCCATACGGGAGACGTATTTCTAGAAATATTTTGTAATCCCAACATTTATCCCAGTCCCTTCGCCGCCAAAATTTTGATTACCCTAAGAGACGATCTCATTCGTTTGACTAGCGAAGCAGAATTAACTCAGCTAATCGAAGATATAAATACCTTTTTAGAAAATTGAATTTAGGAAATCAAAATATAAAGCTTAAATTAAACTTAGATCTAACTTTGGGGAAACTCAGGTAGCAAGAGAGAAGTAAATGGTTGCTCCGCGATCGCACTCTCCATCTGCCCACACTTTACCACCGTGACGATAGATAATTCGCTGTACCGTAGCTAGACCAATTCCCGTACCAGGAAATTCGGCTTGTGAATGAAGACGTTTAAATGCCGTAAACAGTTTATCGGCATACTCTAAATCAAAACCAGCACCGTTGTCCCTGACAAAAAAGTCGAGCTTATTATCTTCATCAGGAAGTGCGCTAAACTCAATTCTTCCTCGCGATCGCTTAGAAGTATATTTCCAAGCATTGTGCAGCAGATTACTCAAGACAATTCGCAGTAGCTGAGGATCTCCTGTTGCGGTCAAATTATCGCCGATAACAAATTCTACCTCGCGCTCTGGATCTTGCAGCAGCAACTCTTCTGCAATACTGCGGGCAATCTTGCTTAGGTTGACTTCAACTGATTTCATTTGCGTTCGAGTAACCCGAGATAATAGTAGTAGAGCATCGATCAAGTCGCTCATTTTTTCGCTATTAGCCTGAATTCTTTGGATGTAATGTTTGCCGCGATCGTCTAAATCTGGCTGATAATTCTCCCACAAAACTTGGCTAAAGCCATTAATCACCCTCAAAGGAGCTTGCAAATCGTGGGACACAGAATAGGAAAAGGATTCCAACTCTTTGTTGGCAGCTTCTAGCTGGGTCGTTCGCTGAGAAAGCTCTTCTTTAGTAGCTGCCAAGTCGGGAATATCATTAGATGTATGAAGCAAGGCATATATTTCCCCACAACTATTACGCAAGGGTGCAACTGTCGTATCAAAGTAATGAACTCCGTCTGATAAATTTATCTCTTCCTGCACGCAAATTTCTTCACCGTAGGTTAAAATTTGTTGTTTTCGCCAAACAACTTGACGAGCATATTCTGCAGAAAAACATTCAGAAATGGTCTTTTTCTGAGCTATTTCAGATTTGGATACACCAAGACTGCGAGCTAACCTAGAGTTAATCAAAGAAATCACTTCATCATCAACCCGCGAAACAAAAATGTAGGAGGGAAGCAAATCGATAATTTGTGTCAACTCTGCTAAAGATTGTGTTCCTTGAATTTGGCGGTTTGACATTATGTCGTTCTCGTTTGATAAGTCTGATTGTGGTGGTGTAACAGTCATAATGAAATGATTCCACTCAATTTGATTACTTCCCTGAAGGAATTGTATCCAAACACACATTTCTGGCGAATCCAGGAAATGGCGCAATTTGTTTTAATAACTTGATAAGCTAAATGTACATTTTCGCCTTTTTTGGTAGCTTTAATTAAGCTTAAATATATGGAGTCTCTGACTTTAGGATGGATTGACGGTAAAAACTTTCGTAAATATCATCAAAACTATCTAGGCTAAAAATGAGACAACCCCAAGGGCAAATTTTGAGTCGATTATCGTGAAAATTAGAGCTTTAATACCTATCCTCAAAGGATTATAGCAATATGTCTGCCTTTTCTTTTAGCTCGGATATACGGCTTTTTTTCCAATCGTTGCCATAACATATAAGAGCGATCGCGATCGCCAGTTTTTGCCTTTCTGTCAGAATTAATGGTGTCGTGCCAAACTCCCAAAAACGCTCTCTTCCTTGACTGGTAACGATGCTAAATCGATCGCTTTTAAATCGAAAAAATTTGCTTTTTAAGTCTATTCGATCTATTTTCTGCGCCAAATTGCTTAGAAACGTAGAAATATCCGACCAAATTTTTTGAGTTCGTGCTATCTTTGGCATGTATTACAAATATTGCTCTAAAGTTTTGGTAGGTAGAAAGATCTCAGTCTCTACTTAAAGACTATTGACTGGCTCGACGAAAAAAGCTATCCCCTCGTTACTTTCTAACTGGTAATCGGGTAGGTTGGCTATGACGTAATCTCGCTCTACGGAGCTGGGAGTATAAAAATGAGCGTCTATAATTGGGTTATAAAAACGATATAGTGGTGTCGCTCCAGGACGCTCGCTTTGATAGCCATAATAAGCAACTCCCTCATAAGAATAATTGGATAAATTACTGCTAATAGTATCTCTTTCTGTTTCCGAAATAGTATAAAGATGCGCCCCCGTATCGTTATTAAAAAAGCGATAAACGGGTCTTGCTCCTGTTAAAGGATCGGCAGTTTCAGCCGCAGCAATATAAGACTCTCCCTCATAACTATAGTTGCTAAGGTTAGCCAAGATAGAGTCTCGTTCGAACTCAGATGCAGTGTAAAAATGAACCCCCTGATCGGGGCGAAAGAAACGATATACAGTCGAACCCGTAACCAGATCGTTACCACTGATAACGCTGAGATTGTAGTTTCCCTGGCTACCTGGAGCTGAACCTTCCCCCGTCACGGGGTTATATGCTTGTCCTTCCGCACTGCTACCGTTAACCCCAATGTAGTATTCTGTTCCTGCAGTTACATCTAGCTGAATCAAACTACTTTGGTTGAGTTCGCTTTCGTTATCATTAGCGGCAATTTCGTTGCCCGCACTATCGAAAACTCGTAAATAAGTATCGGCACTAAATTCTTGAGTGGCAATGGTCCTAATGTTGACCGTGGCATCAGCAGTGGGTACAAAACGATAAATATCGACATCGGTATCGCCAACGATAAATCCGCTATCGTTGCCAATATTACCCAGCAAGGTTTCCCCAGAAGTAATATTAGTTACCGCACTGCTACCGATAGTGTTATCGACTAAATTACCTGCTTCTGCCACAGGGATTAAATTGCCATTGAGAGTATAAGTCCCCGTGTCGCCTCCCGTGCCGCTGCCCAGACCAAAAGGATCGAAGTTTTGATTGCCAAAGCCTGTTACCGCCACAAAATAATCGGTATTTGGAGTAATCTGGTAACGCAGCAGAGAATCAGGACTATTAGGATTATCGCTCAACCCCAAACGCCTACCCTCGCTGTCAAAAATTATCGCCACAGTGTTGACTGAATCTACAGCATCGGAAGTGGCAACCATCTCCAAAATTCCTGCTTCGTTAGAATTGATACGATAAAAGTCAACATCGCGATTGCCGACTTCTTGTTCTCCGTCTCGACCAATTGCTCCAGGATTGTTGATGATGGGCAACTCAGTGATGCTATTAGTTTGAGTAATACTGCCATTAATATCATCATTAATAAAAGTAGTAACTAGCTCGTAGTTGCCACCCGCGCCATTTTCTGGGCGATCGCTTAAGTTATTGGGATTGTAGTTTTGATTAAAATAGTCAGAAATTCCGACATAATAAACTTGTCCTCGCTGAACTCTAGTCGAAATAAAGCTATCGGTAATGTGACCGTAATTGCCCGATTGATAGTTGCCATTTTCATCGACGCTGGCAGAGATTAAACTGGTCTGATTGGGTTCTTCTAAAACAATATTGGCATTGGTGCTGCGAAACTCCACTGCTACGCCATCGCCATCGACAGCTAAATCATCATCGCTCGCTGCTGGTAGCTGACTATCGGCAAATACAACTTCATTACCGTTGGCATCAAATAGTCTTACATAAGAATCAACATAGCCATTTTCGTAAGGAGTATCGATGTCGATGAACAATGTTCCATTATCGGGAGCAACAATTCTCACCAAGTCCACATCCGATACTCCTACATCTTCTCCATAATCGGTGCCGATCGCTCCTGGAAAAATCAAAGGTTTTAGATCGTTACCCAAATTGACTTCTGACGCGCCGCTAATCAAACCATTGGGATCTTGGTTGTTCAAACTAAATTGTAAGGAATAATTACCCGTATCTCCCGCAATACCACTGCCAGGGGTATTGGGATCGTAAGCTACATTACCAAAGCCACTTACTCCCACATAATAAGTTCCAGGATTGAGAGCTACATTTAAGCGCGAAAAAGTATTGTCAGGAGCAATATCATCATTATTGGCAATTTCATTGCCGTTGGCATCAAACAGTCTTAAGTAGCTATCAAAACTATCGGGATTGCTAGGATCATTTCCCAGCTCGATTCCTACCGTACCAGGAGAAACCAGCTCGAAACGATACATATCCACATCATTGTCGCGGATATTTTGACCATCTCGTCCGATGCTGCCGATTAGTGAAGAAACTGGCGAACCATCAATAGTTGGAGTGATAAAAGCACCTGCGAAGGTACCATTAGAGTCACCAGAAATAATATCATCGGGATTATTTTCTGGAGGTGGAGCAATATTTGTCGAGCGATTTTTTATTTCAGAGATAGCACTATATATATTGACTCTTACATAAGAATTGCCAGTATTAGCAATGTTGTCATCCTCATCATCTCCATCAACAACTATATCTCCAGTAGTAAGCAGAATTTCTCGCACCTCTTCTGAAGTTAGCAAGCGTCCATTAAACTCCAAAGAAGCCTGCTGAAGTAATGCTACCGATCCCGCTACGTGCGGAGTCGCTTGGCTCGTACCGCCAAAAAAACCAACGCCACTGCCAGGAACTGTGCTGGTAATAAATGCTCCTGGAGCAAAGACTACATTTGGCGCGTCCAAACGTTGACTAAAGCTAGTAATTCTGTCTGCTCCAGTAGTGTAGTCAATACTGCCATTTTGCCAGCTAATATTTGATTCCGTACCATCCTGCCAAACCGCACCAACTGCCAAGGTGCTGGAGATCGCAGGAAATGCCAGATTTTCCTGATTGGAAGTGCCCGAGTTAACAAAATAGTCGTTTCCTGCAGCCCCAACTATAGTGACTCCTGCATCTTCTAAACGCTGGATATCATCAGAAAGAATATCTCCCTGTAAACCTTCTCCTAGAGTAAAAAAGCCTAACCCTAAAGATAAATTAACTGCCGTAATGTTGTAGGTTTCGCGATTGTCATAAACCCATTCCAAAGCGTCTTCAACTTCCGATAGAGATCCTCCGTTGTCACCTAACACTCTCAAACCAATCAACCCCACTCCAGGAGCAACGCCAATAGTTTCATCTACTGCCCCAATCGTACCTGCTACATGAGTTCCATGTCCGTCGGGGTCGCTAGGATCGCTATCGTTGTCAAAAAAATCGTACCCTGCAACATAATTTGGTGCGAGCAAAGGATGGGTAGTATCAATACCCGTATCGATAACTGCCACGCTAAAACTACTCCCATCTATATTGGAAAATTGCGGGTCGTTGCGCAGTTGGGTTAACCCAATTAAATCGAAGGCGGGATTTTCTCCTGGGTTTGCCTGTTCAATTTGGATCGTGTGATCGTCGATAATAACAGTAGCCAAATCCGATTCCGATCGCAATTGAGCTAATTCTGCCGAAGAAAAAGATCTTTGCTGAGTCAATCCTGCAAACAAATAACCTTCATCTCCTGGAGTATCGACAGGATTAAAGTGCGCGTCTAAAAAATGTCCGTATTCTTCTAAGATAACGTCGCTAACAGCAGCAGGATTATCTTCATTGCTGGCTACAAGTTCTGCTGCCAAATAAATTGTATTAGTCTCGACAGAATATGCCCCCAAAGCATAGTTAATTTGATCGGCAGAAACTATTTCAACTGGGGGAAAATTACTAAAGCTATTTTGCGATTCTGTTGCCAGCCAAGTCATGGCAGTTTCTACATCAAAGCGATCGCCGAAAATAGTTTGTAATATATCTTGTCCTTGAGGTAAATTTACTAAAGTTGTTAAAGAACGTTCGCTCAATAATAGAGGTCGGTTCAAAAACGCTGAATTTAACAAATTCATAAATTAGGAAAAAAACTCTAGGACTATGACTTCATAGATACCACAAAACTCACACTGTTTGCAGGTAATGCTTGGCGTAACCTCTCACAAGCGATCAATTTAGAATTAAAAAGTTAACAATTGTTATGAAATAAACTTTCAATAAACAGCGAAACATCAGATAATCAGAGAGGATACTGATATTTACCTAAGTTTTAAAGATGCCAAAATGACTGGTGATTTTCCCGTTAAATAACGGAAGTCAAGAATTAATTTTGTTTGCGATAATTGTAAAAACATAGGCTTCAACCCAGCATAAAGTTAATTAAAATATATGAAAATTTTATCTAGTAAACTGAGTGTTTATTTAAGCGTCTTGATGCTTGGTTGTGGCTTGGGCTTTGTGGGGAGTCGCTACAGCAAAAAAACTCCAGAACTAAGCCAATCGCAGATTTATCCAACCGCCCTCCCCACTCCATTAGAACCCGCTCCTGCAAACGATAAAGGGAGAAACGTTAACTTTATTGCCACTGCAGTACAAAAGGTGGGTCCAGCAGTAGTCAGAATTGACGCCTCAAGACAAATATCATCTTCTTTGCCAGATAATCTACAACATCCATTGCTAAAGCGTTTTTTTGGTAGTGATGATAAAAATTCTCTCGCTCCCGAACCAGAAAAGTTCGAGCGAGGCACGGGTTCGGGATTTATTATTGGTTCGGATGGTCGTCTAATCACTAATGCTCATGTAGTCGATGGAGCGCAAACAGTTCAGGTGACTCTCAAAGACGGAACGACCTATGAAGGAGAAGTATTGGGGACAGATTCTTTTACCGATGTGGCAGTAATTAAAATCGATGCTGAGAATTTACCGACTGCCAGTATGGGTGATGCGGAAAGCTTGATTCCTGGAGAATGGGCGATCGCCATTGGCAATCCTTTGGGTTTAGATAATACCGTGACTGTAGGCATCATCAGCGCGTTGGGTCGTTCTAGTTCTCAAGTAGGAGTACCCGACAAGCGAGTTAGATTTATTCAAACCGACGCAGCTATTAATCCTGGTAATTCAGGAGGTCCTCTCCTAAATTCAGAGGGAGAGGTAATCGGTATCAATACCGCCATCAGAGCAGACGCGCAAGGCTTGGGCTTTGCCATCCCGATTGAGACCGCCCAACGGATTGCCAACCAGCTATTTGCTAAGGGACAAGCCGATCATCCTTACTTGGGCATTCACATGATTGACGTGACCCCAGAAACTAGAAAAGATATTCTGCAAAGCGAAGAATTTGGCTTTGAAGTTCCTCAACAAGATGGAGTATTGGTAGTACGAGTAATTCCTCGCTCTCCAGCAGCAAGAAGCGGTCTGCAGCCTGGAGATGTTATTAGTAAAGTAGGCGACGTGGCAGTTAAGACGTCTTTACAGGTACAAGAACAGGTTGATTTGAGTACAATCGACTCCGTTTTGTCTGTAGAAGTTTTGAGAAACAATAATCTAAAGGTTTTAAAAGTAATACCCAGTGCCTTCCCCAAAAGCGACTTTTAATAAACTCAAATAAAGTATCGGTATTGTCATTAATCTACTACAGTCCTATTTTGTAAGATAATTTAAATGTGATTGAAGTAGAAGTCCACTCATCTTTAAGAGATTTTTTGCGGGAACATGGAGACCGAAACTTTCCGCATCATTTGACTATGGCGCGATTGATTGCCCGATCTTTACGTCTCAATCGCTCTACTTTAATGCAGACTGGCAGCAGCGTCAGCAAATACTGCCTGAGTTATTTAATGCCAATTCTGTTGGGAGATTGGCGAGCAATTATAGTCGCACCAACCACGACCATCCAATATTTATACAAATCAGAAATTCCCAGGTTACAGCAGTGGTTGGGGTCTGATCAAAAAGTGTGTATCCGAGATTGCTGGCAAGAGAGTGATGAACTGTTGTTGACTACCCCTGATCGCTGGTTGAGCGATCGCCTCAATGGAACAGGCAAATTTCCGCCTAATATTCCGACTATCATCGAACGTGCCGATAATTTAGAAGAGTGGACAAGAAATCTCTTAACTATCGTTATTAATGCTGAAGATTGGCGGGAGTTAGAGCAAATTATTCCCAGCCACCGAGATTTTATTCATCACACCAGAAGCAAGTTAGAAAAGTCCATTTTTTCTCGTCCGCGAAATCCCTATGGCAACCATATTTTACTCGACTCAGAACTAAATTTGATTGACGATCTGTGTCGATTGCTATCAGATAAACAGTTGCTCGTGGGTAAATTTGCCCGATTTTGGCAAAAGAAAGACCAGGAAGAGACTATTTGTTGGATTTCTCGCCCTTCAAGTAACTATCAGCCAGGCGATCGCACTCAAGACTGGTTTGCGATTAATCTCGCTCCTGGCGAGGTGAGAAAGCCGTTAAAATCGGTTTGGACACAGCAGCCAGTGGTAATTTTGGGCGGATTTTTAGATATAGAAGCTAATGCAGCATCTTACAGACAGAGATTAAGCCTAGATTTGGAAATGCTCAGTCTCAAATTTACTCCCAACCGCCAAAACAATCATATTCAAGTCTATCTTCCCAATCGCCTTCCTTTACCCAACACCCCCGATTTTCAATCAGCCCTGATCGAGCAGAGCTTGCTGTTGGTTAGTTTGAGCAGCAGCAGCAAACAGCTCATCGTGGCGATCGCTGACGATCTGCCCCTGCAAGGACAGGTAGGTTCGGCATTAGCCGCAGAATTTGGCTCCAGAGTAAAAGTAGAAACTACCGCTGTTAGCGATGACGGTATTTTAATTTGTGGCTGGTCGTTTTGGAAACAGCATCAAGAAGTTTTGCCAGTCCCTCAATTGATGATTATTGCTACCTTGCCCATACCCTCGTTAGAAAATCCCTTGATCGCCAACCGCGTGGCATATTATAAAAACCGTCGTAAAGACTGGTTTAGACTATATTTATTACCTACAGCCTTAAAAACTTTAGAGCAAACTGTCGTTCCTTTAAGAGAATCCCAAAGTATTATTGCACTGCTAGATAATCGCGTCAATTCACGCAGCTACGGCAAAGCAATTTTAGAAACTCTCGAACCTTGTGCCAAAATTAACTACATCGATCCAACCTGGTTTGGCTATCCCAATTCATAGATATAGAGTTCGAGGGTTTCTCGAGCAAATGAATCGCTAACTGATAGAACGCCTTTCTGGAGGCATCGGCTAAGGCGATATCGGGAAGAACATAAAAACCACCAATTAATTTTTTATTACTCATTTTTATTGCATTCCAGTTGTTGATAGTGTACTCACCATATGCACCAACCTCAAAAGATAAAGGTTTAAGAAGACCATGAGGTTCACCAGTCTGAGAGTTTTTATAAGCTGAAGTATCGCTGATATTTATTAGAGTATTATTCTCGATAATAGCAGCGTAACTTTCGGGATCTCGCATCAAAGGACGGGGATTATCGGCAGTGTTTTCAATAATGTTGTTTTTAATTTCAATAGTCTTAAAATCAGATTGGGGATTAAAACTAAATAAACCATCAGATCTAGTTAGAGTGTTGGCTTTGACATGATTGTTGTAAAAATGAAACCCATTGTAGATTCCCTTACTCCAAAAAATGCCCCGACCTGGATTCTTGATATAGTTATCGTGAAATAGGGTAAAACCAGGAGCAGATTTAGCTCCATGATTGGTAATCAAATTACCTCTATCATCATCAGTAGGCTCGAAATCGAATAAATTGTGGTCTACTTCTACTGCATTTCTCGCCCACTCCAGAGCGTAAGACTTTTGAAACCAATTATGGTGAATGTGATAGGCTAGCTCATCCTCTAAAACTAAACCACCTTTATATTTGGGAATAGATACCGTTCCAGCAAAAATATTGCGATCTAGTTCGATGTTGCGATCGTTTTCAAAGGGAAATTCCAGAGAAAAATTAACCCGCACGTCATTATGATGGAAGTGTAGATTTGTTCCTTTAATCCCTTTAAAACCAAAAGAATTGTGGGTGCTATTTTCTGAGCGAAATATCCGATTATGACAAAATTGCGAATTTTTTGTCCAGTTCATATACAGTGCAGCACCTGTAACTGGACCATATCTACCTCCAGCATCGATAAATACGCTATCGCGAACTTGAAAATTATCCATGCGAAAAGTTCGGATGCCACTCCACAAAAAATCACGAATCTGCAGCTGTGAGATTTCCAAACCGTCTGCATTGTCTGCATAGATAGCACCATGAAGCCTATTTGCCGTTAGTTTCATCTGCGAGAGAGTGACATTAGGGACTTTTTCTAAACTAAAAAGATAGGCAGCCGGATCTTCAATTTTGGGTAGTTTCTCTGTACTGGGTTGCCAAGTAGATGCTGCGGTAATTATGGTTTTTTCTCCCTCTCCCAGGATCGACATTCCCGATTTGGGCATCAGGGGAGCCTGTAGCTCATATGTACCTGCTTTAATGGTAACGAGATCGCCATCTTTGCCTTGGTTGACCGCCCGAACCAGTTGGGTGACGTTGCTCACTACAATCGACGAATTATTTGATTTGATTTGGGAAAAACTAGCAATCGACCACCAAAAAGAGGCTGTGGCTAAGGTCAAAATTATAATTGTTCGTTTAATTTGCTTGTTCATAAAATTAAAAATTAACTTGATTTTGCGCTCGCCGTTCTTGTTCTTCATGCCAGCGTAAACCAAGCAAACAAACTATAGTTAGCATGTGTCCTGGTTCTTCCATTTGAGTCAGAATAAAACCCAAAACGACTGTCGAGAGAATTAAAAATCTACCTAAGTCGTCCACGCACACTTTTCGCCAGACGATTGACCCTAGGTAAATATAAGCACCTAATCCAACAATTCCTTGATCGCCCCAAATACCTACCCAGGTAAATAAAGGAAAAAATATCGTAGACTGTTTGGCAATCCAGCCACTTCGTACTACCTGAAACACCTCCGCAGAAGCAGGATGAAGTGTTCCGCCCATGGGAACGAGTAAATCTGAGTATTTCTGCATCATCCAGCCTCCCAAACGCCCTACAGTATGACCTGGCCCCAAACCAAAAAGCCAATTGAGTGGACTATTAAAATGAGTGGGAATAATTCGAAAGGCAGCTAATTTTGTTTGAGTTGCTTCCCCATCAGGTCCATAGATATGGGAGCGATTAATCCAGTTTTGATAGGGAGTCAAAAAGTCAGCTTCTAGGTTTTTGATTGCCCAAAAAGATACCGTCAGAAAAATAATGGTGACGGTAAAGTAAATCAGTAGTTTTTTGGGGTTGTCAGATTTGGTAATTAATAGAATAATTGCTCCCACTATAAAGGCTAAAAAAACCTGTTTAGAATCAGAGACTTGAGTTTGATAGACTGCTGCCAATAATCCTGTAATTCTGATCCAGAGGGGGACTTTTTTAAATACTAAGAAGAAATAAAGCGCAAAATATAAAGATACCGAACAAGATACATAATTGCCCGCACTACCTCTAGAAGAGGCAAATACCCCCGCAATATTATCAGCGATAGTTCCTCCCCTACGGGGATAAATTCCTAGAGGAATCAGAAAAGATTGAGCGATCGCCAATAATAAATTGAAGAGGGCAAAACCAAATAGCCAATTTTTAAACTTATAGAAGTTTTGACCCTGCATCGGAATCGACATAATGGCAATCAGCAGCAAGAAAGGTTCTGCTTGCAATATATATTGTAGAAAAACATTAATTGCTCCCGCTTCATTAATCAAAGCACTAGCGATCGTGCAAATTAACAATATCCCTAAAGCAACCACTAATTCCCAAACAATCGCAATTTGTCTGGTATTTCTGGGTTTGGCGGTAAAAATGGCGATTATAAATATAATCGGAATCGTTAAAAAGTGAACAAAATTGATTGTTGGCGGAACGCCAAAATAAGAAAATAAACGAGGAAAAAATGCAGTGGCATATCCGAAGAGTATCAGTGTTGAATTATCAATACTTTTTGGAGATTTTCTACCAACTATTCTATAGCTCATATATGATTAATTAATAGGTTGAAAAGCATAAACTAAATTATCTTTACCCTATTGAAACATAGAAATTTAATAGCTGTTGGGCTACGTATTCTTTAGAAAAGCGTAGTTCTTCATCATGAGCATTACTACTTGACTCTTTTAAAACAGAAAGCATCGCCTCGCAAAGATTATCCAGCGATCGCTCATTGAGTTCAAAGTAGTGACAGTTTGATGAACCTACTTCTCGAAAAATGGGAATATCAGAACAAATAACTTTTGGGGCTAGGGTTATAGCTTCTACTAAGGGTATACAAAATCCTTCTGTAGAAGAAGGAATGGCAAAAAGCTGACAGTTTTTGTATAGCCAACATAATTCTTTATCACTCAGAGAAGACATGAAAAGAACTTGCTTTTCTAAATCTAGAGTGTGTCTTAAGGTTTCAAGCTTCTCAGTTTCAGGTCCCGAGTTACCCACTAAAATAAGTTTAGTTGTTGGTTTAATGACACCCCATTTAAGTAGGCGAGAGTAAGCTTTAATTAATAAGTCTAAATTTTTATTCTGGCGATGTTGGGCAACGCATAAAATAAATGATAAGTTTGTTTCTTTGGCTAGTTTTTCTGGGATTCGGGGAGTAACATGCCGAAAGTCCACATAGTTATAAATTAAACGAATTTGCTTCTTGATATCGAGCTTAGGAAAATATTGTTTAAGCGATTTTAAAGTAGCTTGCGAAACGCAAGATAAGCCATCACTATTATCTAAACACTGTCTTAAAAACCAGCGATTAAACCACACTTGTGGAAAGCCAAAGTTTTCGGGACATTCATAAGGATAGAAGTCGTGAATGGTAGATATAACTGGAGATTTAAACCGCGAACGAATAAAGGGAAAAGGAAAAGATAAATGAACCAGATCGGGTTGTAAACGATTAGCAATTCGAGGTAAATCGAATAAAAACCACTTGTTGCGAGCCAAGGAAGTATTTTTGATTTTGATCGCCAATAGCTCGATTTTAGGGGACAAAAGATTAAATGATTCAGCAAAATATTGCTGTTGCCACTCACCAATAATTAAAGTGATTTTAGTTACTTTATCTGTATCGCTCAAACACTGTGCTAAATTGACTGCATGTCGGCAGACTCCAGTAGGTTTTGATGGTCGATGTAAGACAGGAATTAAAATATGCATTAAAACAAATAAAATAAAAAATAAAAAATATTCAAGCTTGCTTAAGTTAATTATTGAAGTGGAGATCAACTTAAACCCCAAATAAATATTTGGCGACCTGTTTATTCTTGCTCATTAAATAAACAGTAAACCAGCTAACTACAAAGCTGAGTATGGATATAGCAAGAACAGTAGATATAGTGACTTCTAATGTTGTCAAAGGATAAGCTTTTTCTAAAAATATTTTGACAAAATTCATAACAAGCGGATGAATTAGGTAAATACCAAAAGAACATCTACCTAGGTTATTTATCAGCCAATTGTCTTTACCTAAATTTCGAGAAATAGCAATACCAAAAACAAGTAAAGAATAAGCTTTGATTAATTCTCCGAGAGACTTGGGTAGCCAAAAGACAGCGATGAGATTGCCGATTATAACTAATACCAGAGCGATCGCAGGAAAATATTGCTGAGCTAAGATTTGAAAATCTTGCTTGACCAAGAGACGGTTTAAAACAATAGAAATTAAAAAATAAGGCAAACATTTAAATAGCCAAATCAAATAAACTAGTAAAATCCTAACTATTCCTAAGTCTTTAATATCGATATCTATCAACTGAAATAAACTGGCAAAAGCAATTCCGTGCCTGAGTTGAAAACCATTGCCAGAGATAAAAATTAAATGATTAATTGCTACAAATATCGCAGCTAGCAATAGTAATTGCCAATTAGCAAACTGACGGCGATAAAAATAGCCCGAACAAAGAATTAAGCAAGTCCCTACTAAGAGCAAAGGTAAAAAATAAAGTTGATATGATGACCAACCAAAGAAAATAATTGCTATAGGATCTTGGGTTAATTTACTGACGCGGTCGAGTCTATTTGATGCCCAGAAAAAGGCAACGCGAAATAATAAATAGATGACACTCCAAATAGCGTAAGGAAGAACAATTCGCTCGAATCGAGATCGCCAAAAATCTGAAGAATAAGCCAGATTAGGCTTGCGAGTCATAAATAAAAAAGATACTGCCAAAAAGAAGGGAACGGCAAAATAAAATAGCAGTCTAAAATTATTTGCCCAAGGATCGACGGGTAATCCCCAAGTTTTGTCCCCCGAATGAACCAAGATTACCGCGAAAGCTGCCAACCCACGACATAAATCGATGCCTAATAGTCTTTGTGTTTGTTGCATGACTGCCTCCCTATCTTTGTGCTATTTCGTGATAGAGCGAATCCAAGCGATCGCTAATAACCTGCCAACTGTAATTGTCATTGACCATTTGTCGTCCTTCTCGACCCATGCTGGCTCGAAGTTCTGGTTCTTGGGCGAGGCTAGCCATTGCCAATGCCATTTCATCAGTCGCTTGGCTGGGGCTATGTGCCGAAATTTTAAAACCAGTTTTGTCTGTTACCTGAACCGCAGGACCTCCCAGATTCAAACAGATTACTGGACGAGCTGCTGCCATTGCTTCGATACATACCCAACCGCCTGAATCGTGCAAACTAGGATGAACCAATACGTGACACTGTTCCAGATTGGCTAAGGTTTCTTCTCTGGACAAACGACCCCAAAACTTGACGCGATCGCTAATTCCCAGTTCTTGAGCCAAGTTTTGGAGATTTTCTAGTTCCGCACCATCGCCAACCACCCAATATTCTGCATTGGGTAAATTTGCTTTGGCAAAGGCTTGCAGTCCTAAATGGAATCCCTTCCAGTGCAGCAACCGACCCATACTAATAAAGCGCATAGGTGCGTTTTCGGGAAACTGATAGCGACCCAACATATCTATTTCGTCGTCTAGCAAACCCACTTCGGGGACGATTTGAATCTGGGATGCCCCAATGGATTCGAGGATGTCGGCAGTGTCTTTGGTAGTAGCCCTAACTACAGCACTTTTTTTCGCTGTCAGACGAACAAAGGGATCTTTTTCGCCAATTCCGCGAACCAAATTGCGGGCTAGTTCGTATAGTCTGGCTCGGAAACTGAAGTCTCGCCAAAAGGGTTTGGGTGCAGATTCTCCGCCACCAACGGGTCCCCAAATAAAAGGAATGGGTAAGAAAGAGAGAAAACTAGGACTAGAATATTTAACAAAAGTGACGTGATGAATCAGGTCGATATCGAGTTCTTTATGCAAGCGACGGGCGACAAAATAAGCCTGAATTTGCCACAGATAGTAGTGGAGTTGCATCGCCCCCGATTGACCCCAACGCATGCTGTCTTGCCAAAAAGGCAGGGTGAAATAGACAAAATGAAGATTGGGTATGGGATTGGCTGCTAGTTCTGCCTCGATCGCTTCTTTGCTTTCGTCGGGTCGGGTCAAAACCCAAACTTCGTGGCGTTTAGCTACTTCTTTGGCTACGTTCCAACCCACACCCCGCTCCGAGCCTCTACCTGGTTCGCAAGAATATGCAGAGATAAGTATTTTCATAATTAAAAGCTTATTAATAAAAGATATTGAAGAAATTAGGGTTTAGGAAATAGTTGCCATAGATTCCGATAAGCCTGACGCAACCGAATTAACCATCTGGGTGGGGTTATTTTTGGCTTGGATGCGCTGGATAACTTCTAAAAACGCATTAACCTCGCAATACAAATCTTGTTCCCCAAAGACCTCTCTGGAGCGATCGCTATATTTTTGGCGTTGCTCCCCGTCTGCCATCTCTAATATGGCTTTAGTCAAAGCTGCGACACTACCGCAGCGATAGACTAAACCGTTGTCGCGATGGCGTACTGTATCGTTGTAGCCCCAATTACCACAGCGATCGCTCAAGATCGGGGGAGTTCCCGACACCATTGCTTCGGATACTACTAGGGGGTGAGGGTCGATCCAGGAGGTACAGACAAAGGTATCTAAGGCTGCAAAGTAGAGAGGAACATCGGACTGATTGACAAAGCCGTAGTTGATCACTTCGCCATCTAGTTCGGCAAGTCGTTGGTTGATTTCTGCTTCCAAATCCCCACCGCCAAATAATACGCCTCGAACTCTGGAGTCTTGTTTGTGAGCCTCGACGATCGCATCGATAAATTCAAAAGGATTTTTGCGTTCGATATATTTTGCCATAAACCCATAGAGAACCGTGTTTTCGTCCCAAGCTAGCTCTTGACGAATACGCTGTAGCTTTTCGGGTTGGGCGGCAATAGTCTGTTTGAAGCGATCGCCATCTATGGGATGACAACCCCGAACTATTTTGTCGTCAGATACGCCATAATGTCTCAGATGCACTTCGTTGTGGTCGCCACAGGAAAGCCAATAGTCTGCTAAACTATTCATCCAAGGATAGAGGATTGCCATCGCAATTAAGCGAGTTCTACTATACCTGCGATCGGACATCATGCTGGCGTCGTTTTGCATGATTAGAGGAATACCCCGCAATTTACACAATAGAGCAGTCAAGCGATAGGAATAGTTGACAAAGCTTTGCATGAAAATGGCATCAAAGTTTTGTGGAGTTAGACGGCTTAATAACTCAGGGCAAATAACGTTTTTCTTTCTTTGAGTGGCAACTTTGCCCGAAAGATCTTTTAAATATTGATAGTGATAACCGCTGGTCAAATCCACATCCCAAGGCTGGGATTTATCTCCTAGCAAAGAATCGCCACTATTTTGATTTTCGCTGGAGAGATACATCACCTCTAGGTCGATATTGGGCTGTTCGCTTAACTTTCTCCATAAGGGGCCGTGATGCTGAGTAGGATGGGTAAAGACAACGCCCAAGCGAAATTTTTTAGTTTCCATTTTGAATATAATCCTGTTAAATAATTTTTTTAATAAAAATTTTGATTTAGCCTTCAATGCTGGCTTGCAAATCTATTTGGCGATCGCGTTTTTGATAACGCGAATCATTAAACTGTCGGGCAAAGAAGTATAAAAAGCTACGTATGGGCATCAGCAAAAATGTGTCGAGTAGGGGATGAATTGGTTGATAACCATATTTTTTTAAATAGGGTGCAGCAATAGATTCAAATTTGATTTGTTCCCAGGGAGACATGGCTGATAAATATTTATGGGTGTTTTTGGCATCCAATCCCCCATGAACTTTTTGATGAATCGTCGTTTTAAAGCTATCGGGAACTACCTTTTGATTGCGTTCGAGACTGTTGAAGTTTTCGTGCATCGATGACCGATATTCAATGCCCAAAAATCGACAAAGCTGTTGCAAACTGTTGACTGGATCGTTTAACAAGTCTTCGTATCGCAGTTCGTAAATTTGCTCTGAAGAACTTTCTGACTTAAAATCTTCAACTCTCCTCAAGCCATCGATCCAATAGAGAGCATTTTCGATAACTCTTTTAGGGCCAAATTTAATTTTGCTAGTCTCGTGTACCTTTTTGTAGGATAGATACACATCTCGCCCATCTCTAATCAGATGAACTATTTTTGCTTGAGGGCATACTTGCTGAATTCGATCCAAGCTGGCAATCAAAACTGGAGCTTTGATCCCCCAGGCAAGATTCTCAGTTTCTTCTTGCTGGTGAAAAGACTCATAAATAACGGCATTGACTTCGGCGAAGGTTTGAGGCGATTTTTCTAGTAGTTTGCCTACAACATAATCTTCCGACATACCCCATCCCTCTTGTTTTGCCGATAGCTGGAAGATGTTAAAGATATGTCGATAGTCAGCTTCGCTAAATTGCTTCTGGTGCTGATAGTGGGGATAAGCTCTGGCAATAAAATCGCTTTCGTAGGGGATATAAATCTGCTCACTGGCATTGAGAATGGATGCCAGCAAAGTCGTTCCCGAACGTCCCGAACTGACGATAAATACTTCGGGAAGCTTAAATTTTGTTTGATATTGAACTTTCATAAATTTTCAATTACTTTTCTCGAACCTTGTCTGCCAACAAAAATCTTGGGAGTTTACCAATCAAAATCAGATTCGTAGCCCAGATCGATCAGGGTTTGTCCCGCCACCTTTTTAAACTCTTTTTTGTGGGAGTCATTAAAAGCATTTTTCCAGCCGCCAATGCTGCCTTTACCGCCTTTTTTGAAAGTGTGGGATTCCTCTGGATTTAAGGCACAGGAGCGAAATTGAGCTTCAATCTGTGTGGGGGTTAAATTCACCTCCAGGCGATCGAGAATTTTGCCTACTAGTTCTAGACGTTTGGCTTCCGAACCGCCACCGCGTTCGCCAACCAAATCTTCAAATTTTACTGCTATGGTATTGCGATCGCCAATCCATCCCTGCCAACGAGCAAAATCGCTGCCAATATCTGGTTGAGATACGTTCGAGCCTAGAGGGCTACCCAGGGGTACACCTTTAATTGAACTCATCAACTGCTCGTCAAAGCTAGAATATTGAGCGTAGATATTGTGTAAGAAAATCCGCTCTTCTTTGGTAATCCAACGGGCGTGAGAAACCGCTACATCCCGTAGATCTCGGTAGATAAAAAAGACTTTGCAGTCAAACTCTTGCAATACCGAAAGGACTTCTGGACAGTGCATCAAATGGCTTCTGACGATGGAGCAATCGGGAGCAGAGCCAATCTTCCAGCGCAAATGAGCGGGAGTGTTCATAATTCCACATAAAGCCTGGATCGAGACGATATCATCCCACTTTTGCAACCCTGGAATCGAATAAAGAATTTGATAGAGGAGATGAGTGCCGCTTTTAGGGAAAGAATTACATAAAATCAGCGATTTTGACTGTTGTTTGCTCAGTCTAGAAACTAGTTTTTCTTTCCAATATTGGGTTGCAAAGACAAAATCTCTACCGTGCAGCCTGGCGATGTTTTTAAGTTGATAGCTCATTGTGGAAATTACCCTTGATTTGACCGACTAATAATGGAAGGGAGGTAAAAAGCAGCTTCTGTTGTGCTTGATTTTGCTGCGGACACTACCTGCTCGTAGACTCTTGCTACTTTTTCCGCCGTTTGTTCCCAAGTAAACTGCTTGACTCTTTCTAGTCCTTTGTTAACTAGTTCTTGACGCTCGCCTGGGTTTAGATATAGTTGCGTTAGTTGTTTGGCGATCTCTGCTGTATCTAAAGGAGGAACCAAAATCGCTGCATCTCCCGCCACTTCTGGCATCGAAGTGACATTTGCTGTCACCACTGCCGTACCGCAAGACATTGCTTCTAAAATAGTCAAACCAAATCCTTCATAGGTTGAAGGTGCAACCAAACAATCGGCTGCATTATAGATCTCGACTAGATTTTCTGCTTCTGGCTGTCCTAAGTAAGTAATGCAATCTTGCAAACCCCAGTTTTTAATTAAATTCTTTTGTTCTAAATTAAAGTCTGCTCCTACCTTCCAAAAACAAGCGGGGATTTTTTGGCTTTTGAGTTGGGAAACTACCTTCAGAATGGTAGAAATATTTTTACGGGCATTATTCGAGCCAACATTAAGCAAGCAAAGAGTGTTGGGTTCTAGTCCTTGCTGCTGCCGAAACTGTCGTATCCTTTCGCTGTCTAGCTGGCGAAAAGAACTATCCACTGCATTGGGAATCACTGCGATTTTGCGATCGCAAATACCAAGATGTTCTACCGTATCATTTTTAGTATGGGTAGAAACAGTAATTATTCGATCTGCTTTTTTCATGCCTTGAACACCCAAACGCCAAGCCATCATGCTGATTGCAGGAAATTTTGCCCTGCCGACAAAGGTTTCTGGCATGACTAAATTAATTAGATCGTGACAGGTAACAATGTTTGATTTTGACTGACGCTTTAGCCAACTACTTAAATAGCCATCGCTATGATCGATGATATGAAAGATGTCTGCATTGAGTTTTGATAATTTGGCAGGATAACGCCAATACCGCTCGTAATATTTTTGAATGCCTCTTAACCAAAAGGGCTGCTGTTTTTGCTCGCTGGCAGGGGCGCATTGAACAATTGTCCAGTCAGGACGAACTTTTTTAAGACCATCGATCAAGCGATCTGCATAAACATCCATACTCCAAGATGCTCCAGCAGTTCTACGTAATATTGCAATACGCATAATAGTTGTTGAATAGATTTTTTTAAATAGATTTGGCTATTTAAAATGATTTGTTTGGCGATCTATCAATCTATCAATTAGATGAAAGAGCGATTATCTAGTTGTTTTAAACTAAATTTTAAATAATATTTTTGTTTGTATTATTTAAATAATACCCATTTTTTTACTGAAAAGTATCAAGTTACCTTGAAGATTTTTTTAAAGAACCTAGCTTCTATTAAAGCTATCTTAAAAATATATAATCAATGTCTAAAAGGATCAAAACACGAAATAGATCGTCTTTATTAACTATTAAAAATAAATTGTTAATAGTTAACTGATAAAAGCGCGAATTATATTAATGTAACGATCAATCACTTTGGGGCGAAGGTGGGGGGCATACAAATAAGTAATACCCATTTTGGCAAGGGGTAAGGGAAGTAAACCTACCCAAAGAAATAAGAAGGTATACATAATTCGTTTGGGTAAATTGTGACTGGAAAATTGCCAAAGTGCTAAAATACCCCAGCCCATAAGTCGATAGGTGCAATCGCCATCGACGGGATGTTCTTGGGGTTCTAAACGCAGAGATGCCAAGCGCGACCAAATTCTACCCAGAGAGCGTCTTTCCAAGTCTTCAGATACTTGTAAATTTAGTTCTTTGGCTCTTTGTTGCAACAAGGCAAAGTTTTGCAGATCGTGATTAACAAATCTGCGAAATCTGCTGCCCGAAACGGCAGTTAATGCCCATTGATTGTTATTATGCACCCGATAAGCTCCGATGAGATCGTTAATGCTGGCAAGTTTTCCAGCATAAAAAGGAGTCGAGATCATCAAATAGTCGTCAGCAGTGGTTTTGTATTCATCGGGAATGGGAAATACTGGAACTAAAGTTTCGCGATGATAGGCATTGCCACTCATGGGAGAACTGACGTAGCTGCTCGTCTCCAGCAGTTTGCGCCACACTTCGCCTTCTGTCAGAGACATTCCTACAGAGGGGATAAAATAACCTAAAGAACGGTCTTCGCCATCCACAACTTTTAACCTAAAATGGACTTTGCCTACACCTTCTTTAAAGGCACTGACAATCTGTTCTACTGCGGAGGGTAGAAGATAGTCGTCAGCATCGAGAAATAAAATAATGTCTCCTTGGCTGGCTGCGAAACCCGTATTTAAAGCAGCAGCCTGTTTGCCATTGGGCTGAAAAATAGCCTTGATGCGATCGCCATAACTATTAATAACTTCTCGGGAATTATCTGTCGAACCATCATCAACTACTATTAGTTCTAGATGCTGATAATTTTGTGTTAAGACACTATCAATAGATTTCTCGATAAATTGCGCGTAATTATAGTTATCAATAATGACGCTGACCAAAGGTAAATTATTCATCCTAAATTTGTTGCTTTTTGGTAAAAAAACTTAAGCCCGATTGAGCAATGGTCTAATTCTTGCCAGCATCCACTCAATAGATTGAGGGCGACTTTCGCGGGCAAATAGCCAGCCAATAGCAGGCTGAGAAATTTTAATTGGGATTAAACCAACAATTAGAAACCAAACTATGACAAATAAACGCTTTTTCCAGTTCAAATCGGAATAAAACCAAGCAGAATAAATGCCATGATAAATTAATTGGCTCACCCTATCTTCGGCTACGGGATGATTTTGAGGATCTAAACGCAGAGATGCCATTCGCGCCCGTAAATGGGTATTGGTTCTTAATAGTAAATCTCCAGAAACTTCATAACCAAATTTAGTAGCTAGTTCGATTAATAAATCGCGTTTTTTTAAATCGTGTTTGATAAAAGAACGAAATTGCTTGCCATCAATAGAAGTTCCCCAATTATTATTGCCGTGAACTCGATATGCGCCCAGAGGTTCTTCTAAGGCAATAATTTTGCCATAAAAAGCGATCGCAGTGGCTAGATAACCATCGGCAGAAATACGATATTTTTCTTCTGCTATAGGAAATATTTGCTCTAGAGCATTTCTTGTCAAGGCATTACCGCTAGTAGGGGAGACTCCATAAGTTCCTTTACTTAATAGCTTGGGAATTACATCTCCTCTTCCTAAATATTCTCCCCTTGCGGGATAGGTATATCCTAGTAACTCCCCCGAACCATCGATTCCATCTAAGAGAAAATGGATTTTTACTGCACCCCGATCTGCTTGCCAAGCAGCAACAATACGTTCTACTGCTTCAGGATATAAGTAATCATCGGCATCGAGAAATAAAATAAGATCCCCTTGGCTGGCTGCAAAGCCAGCATTAAAAGCCGAAGCTTGTCCCCCATTAGCTTTAAAAACAGGAGTGAGGGAATCGGCGAAGGAGGTAATTATTTCTCTGGAATTATCGATCGAACCATCATCTACTACAATCACTTCACTGCGGGGATAAGTCTGATTTACAGCACTGGCGATCGCTTCGGGTAAAAACCGCGCATAATTATAGTTGTTAACAATAATACTAACTAGAGGTTGTTTAAGAGTCATAGTATCTGTCGCTATATAGATCTTTAATTAATATTGGTTTAGCTATAAAGAACTTCTGTTCCAGGAATTGAGCCAAATAGCTTTTGGGAATAATCTAATAATCCTTCTGTTTTTAACAACTCGCGATATACACTACTATCGGTAAACCACTTCCAGCGATTAATAACGTCCATTTGAGCCACATTACCTGCATATTTTGCGCCATCAAAAGAACTTCCGCGACCAGAAGCCGAAACATCATTCAAACCGCGATCGGAAAACTCTAACTCGAGCTGTTGGGCAATTTGTTGACGATAGTTGCAGTCCAAAAACCACTGATTGTAGTTAATAACCAGTTTGTTGTTGGGCAAAAAATTTGTCTCACCCAAACATTCTTTGGCATAAGCGATCCATAATTCTGGTAACGAATAGCGGCGAGAATAGACTTCCAGCATACTAAAGTTGACTCCATCTTCGCGGGGCTTAGTTTGCAATCTGCTTGCCAACAAATTAAAGGGATCGCGCATCACAATGACATCAAATCGTTCGGCGCTTCTACCCAAGTACAAGTCATGCTTGCGTTCAAATGAAGGGTGGGCGACTTTTTCTAGTTCTTGGTCTTCGTAGCTGTAGATCAGACCATCCTTCAAGGAAAAATTGCCGTCTTTTTCTTGTTTCCACCAATCAAGCTCTCGGTATTTCCAGTCTTTTGGTGGAGGAGTGTGTCTGGGGTTTAACTGATTTTCGTATTGATTGCGATAGGGATTTTCTAAGGGTCTAACGTGATTCATAAATACGGCTTGACCCTGGATTTGCTTGCCAATCCAATTGATGATGGCATGATTGCCCGATCTACGTAATCCCAATACCCGCACTTCTTTTTGATTAACTACTGCCTGGGGTTTAGTGGAGTACTCGATTGCTCTACCAACATCTTCGAGAGCGTGGGCTAATTTTTGCCGCGATCTGCGTTGTAAGTAGCAGAGCTTTTTGGGTAATTTCTGAATCGAACTGTTGGAAAACATAGTTTTAGGGAACAAGAAATTTGAATAATTAAGAGGCAAGCTCAATATTTTCGATCACCTGAGCGTATTTACCCGACTTGAGAATTCTGCCATCACACAATGAATAGATGCGATCGCAGTTTTTAATTGTTGATAAACGGTGAGCGATGGTAATTAAAGTTATTTTGCTATTAGCAGAGAGGGCATTAATTGAATCTGTGACGAGCTTTTCTGTCTCATTATCCAGAGCAGCAGTAGCTTCATCCAGCACCAAAATTTCGCGGTCGTGATAAATAGCACGGGCAATACCTACTCTTTGTCGCTGACCACCAGATAATAAAATCCCCCGCTCGCCAACCATAGTATTGATACCCTGGGGTAAATTGGCAATGACTTCCGTTAGTTGTGCTACCTCGATCGCTTTGGCTAGTTTATCGTGATTGATTAAATGGTCGGGGACACCAAAGGCAATATTTTTTTCAATCGATTCATCAATCAAAAAGATACTTTGGGGGATGTAGGCAATCAAGTTTTTCCAGGAACGCAAGTCTTGATAAATTGATACTCCATCAACAGTTAAATCGCCATACTGAGGAATTAGTAAACCTAAAATAATATCTACCAGCGTAGTTTTGCCTGCCCCCGACTTACCAATAAAAGCGATCGACTCACCTTTATCGATGAACAAAGATAAATCCAACACCACATCTCTACTAGAGTTGGGATAGCGATAGGTAATTCCTTCTAATTTAATCTGGCGATCGAATTGGAAGCATTGGTGATGGTTGCGATCGTGATGCGGATTTTGCTCGCCCATTGGTAACGAGCGATCGAACGAGAAACTTCTATTCTCTGTTTGCTTTTGTAGGGATAAAAGCTCTGATAATTCAAAATAAATTTGGTCTAGAGTGTAGCTGGATGCTCTAAGTTGATTGACACCGTTAATTGAGTTAGTAATTGCTGGCAGTAAGCGCATCGAAGCTAAAGCAAAAACACCCAAGACTGAGGTTGTACCGCTAATACCCTCACCGTTAAACAATACCGAAATAGATATCATCAAGATGGCACTCATCACAATAATGCCTTCCATCAGGTATCTGGGTAAAATCCGAAAAGTAATAAAGGTTCGATGGGAAACTTCTAATTTCTTAGCTTGCTCGGCAATTCTGGCAGCGAAATATTGTTCGCAGCCAATAATTTTAGTTTCTTTGACGCTACCAAAAGCGTGATTTACCGTCTGAATAATCTCTCCCTTACTCTCTCGCATCTGTTTGCCCCACTGCCTAACTTTGGGTGCAAAAGAGTTAAACAAAAGTAAGATTGGCAATAAGATTACTAATAGCCCCACCATGACAGGCAAACTAGTAAAGCAAAGTAAAGTAAATAAAGCAAAAAATAAAAAAATGTTTGCCAAAGTAGTCAGCAATGGCATGAAAATTGTATTAGAAAAAGTGTTGGCAACCTCAATCAAGCGATCGATAATTGAAGAGCTATTTTTAGTAATGTGATAAACATAGGGAGCTTTGATATAACCATTTGCCATTTTGGTTATCAACAGTCTTTGTTGGCGATCGCTAAATCGCGTAATAAAAACTTGAGTTGCCCAAGCTGCAATACTTTTAAGCAAGAAAACTGAGACGGCAAATAAGCCGACGATTGCCACAAATTGATTTTCTTGTTGAACTGCCAATAATTTATAAATAGATGCCAGCCAAGGATTATTCTCAATGGTGCTGAAATCACTGGCTAAGGCTATGAATGGTCCGACGATTCCGATCCCTAATGCTTCGATACAAGATGTAAAAATAAAAATCAGTGCAGCAAATGAAAGTTGTCGATTACTTGCTGGCAAAATAAACAAAAGCTTACTAAAGTACCTAGTCATAC